>CAMJFC010000003.1 GCA_946404865.1 uncultured Prevotellaceae bacterium | reverse complement strand
TGACCTATAGAACAACATGTCGTCGTTTACAGCCTGCAAAATGACCTATACGCCTTTTCTTTTTCCATTCTACTGCTCTTTTAAAGTTTTACTCTGCAAAGATAAAGTAGAAGTGCGAAGTGGATGTTCGCGACCATGAAAGTCGTCAAATCAATTAAGCTGCTATAATTTGTTTTAGCAGAGTTTGCTGAGATGCTTTATTTCTATTTATCTCTTTCTCAATTCATTAGCGCAAGTGTATGCTATTATGAGAAGAAATTCATGGATATCATCAAAAGATTTTTCTGATATTCACTGCAATCGAGAATACTTTTTATTGTACAATTCCTTTTTTCGGCAGACTTTTTTTCCACAATTCCACTCCGCCAACCAAACGATTATTTACAAAAGTATATTATGAATCATAATTAAAATTAAATTCTTCCACAAACGCCTCAATTTCTTTTCTCCATTGTGCCAGCGTTCTCTATAGAGTTCAGCAATAGTCATGGAATGAGCGACATAATCGAGCGAATACTGTCTTTCCTTGATTCATGATTTTTGCCTCTTGCAATATGAATTGCAAAAGTACAAAATCAATTCCCGAAAAAAATTACTCGCGTAACTTATTGAAAATATTAAATTTAAATCATGTTCAAGAATTTTTCTTTGGACAGTAGTGTTAAAAAACAATCACTATTTCATTAATCAATATTCCAATATGCGTCAGGATCACCATCGAATGCATCATTAATCATCTCATCGCTATACTCCATCACATCTTGGGCATAGGAGCCAGCATATTCACCATAATGGTGGCTGTAATCACTAAAATTACTGCAACAATTTAGAGCAGGCAGAGAAGGGCTTAAATCTTGGAAATAAACCATTGTCGCTTTTCCATCTTTTTCCACTCTTGTAGAAAAGCGGTTCTTCCCATAGAATTTCCATATGTTATCATAAATAGCAGGAATAGTCTCTTCGCCATCCTCATTGATAATCCCCCATTTACTTCCAAGGGTTTCATCGGCTTGATTCTTTTTTATAACTCTAGCAAACCCTTTGTCGAAACCATCTATATATGAATATTTGCCAAAAGGGACAATAATGTCTCCTTTAAGATTTAATACGCCATAAAGCCCTTCTTTATTTATAACTGAAAGTAATTTTCCATCCTGAGATATTATTACTCCTTGATAGTTAATATCTAATATCATATCTCCAGCGAAATTGAAAATGCCAACTCGATAATTATAATATGGTGCAGTATTCATATTCGGGCTATAGCCGTCTAAAGATTGGATAATTCCAGCTCTTACAAGTCCAGAATCTATTATAACAAAATCATATTTGGGCCAAATTAACACTTCACCCTTTTTATTTAATGCGCCCCATTTCAACCCATTTATAAAAGGAATAACAGGACGACGATCGTTTTCAAAATTGTAATTGACAGCATCGACTACGATTCTAACTGAACCAGTTAGTTCATTCCAACATTTATTTCTTTTCTCTTCTTTTGCCATAATGCCAGTTCTTGTTATTTACGTTGCAAAATTAACAGGTACTCGCGTATTCTATATTCGCAATTCCAAATATTTTTCATTCATCTCTTTTATCCGCTGACGAATGTCGTCAAGGATGGTGCCATTGGATTGCAAGACAATGAGATCCTTGCCATAAGAACAGAGGAGGCGGATGAGTTCGTAGTTCTTGATGCAGTCGATGGTGTAGAAAGCTCCTCCGTCAAGTTGGGGATACTCTTGGCGAAGCCGAGTGTCTGCATTGCCTCGCTGTAGTGTCTGCGTTCCATGAAGAGGCTTGGTTTCAATGTAGTCTTTTGTGAAATCACTCACCCAGAAAAGGATATGCTCAACGGGGTTATTCTCAAAGTAAGTTACCCCGACAATATCTTCAAAACGTTCTAAAAGGGTGTCTGGGCAAGGCATGTATTTCCGTTCCGGCTGCGCTTCAACTTTATCTATCCTATCAAGAGCAAAAGTGAGAATCTTCCCGTCAGTATCAGCCGCGCCCAACAAGAACCAACGATCGTTGTATTGTTTGAGCAGATAAGGGTGGAACATGATGCTGCGCACATTCTTGTCCGAAAAGGTATGATAGGACATACGAATGACCACTTCGTTGGAGATATTATCGAAAAGCGTACCAAGAAGATTTGAGTTTTTCAGATACGGATTGTTGCTGAAACAGATAATCTGCCGGCGTTCCTCCAACCCTAAGCCGATTTTGAAGTCCTCAAGCCACTGGAAATTGTCGAGGCCATCGAATTGTCCTATAGTGCTTAACACCTCATGTAAGAGGTTGCGCTCCTCACGGCTCAGCTCCTGTGAAAACAATGAGAAAGAATGGTCAGAATATGATACTATGAGTTTTCCGTTTTTCTTGGTTTCCTTGATGGGCGCATTAAACGGTGAGCACTTCAACTCATCCAAATCTTTCTCAATGGTACGTTTTCCTACAGAGTCGTATCCAAGATCATACAGCATATCGTTAACTTTCTCCGTCAGGGTTTTCCTGTCGTAGTAATGATAGCGGTCAGACAAGAGTTTGTCCAAGCACTTATATCTAATGAAAGCGTTTTTGTTTGTAGGCATATTATTAGTTTTTTGCAAAGGTACAATCAATTTGCGAATCCTATATTCGCAAATTGATTGTGCCACTTTGACACATGCTTGAACCATCATGCCGGTAAAGCCTGCCATAAGTCTGCATGAACGGTCTTCAGACCGTACGGGCGGGCACGGAGACCCGCCCCTACAGCGTGAAGAGAAACGGAGACGGCAGGTAGGAGCCCGATGTCATCTGCTGCCATACCCCGTTATTCTGACTTTCAGAAGGAGACCATTACTTGTCTTTTTCCAATCCTTCTGCTGCCATGAGGAGGTCAACGAGGGGTTTGTCCTTATAGTCGTTTTTCTTCTGGTCCCAGAATCCGAAGTCAGCATCGTAGCACCATGTGGTCCATGCGATGTCGAACTCATCGAACACGCTCAGCATGTCCTTCGTCCATTTGTAGGCCAGTTCTCTATCCACCGGCTCATAGACGCCCCATTCGCCGCAGAAGAGTTGCACGCCATATTTCTTGGCCGTTTCTATGGCATCTTTGAAATCAGCGCGAATCCTATCGACATTCCACTCCTCGGTGGTATAAGGTTCAAGTTCCTTCTTTAGAGAATCGGGTGCAGCCTCATAATCTTCTTTCGACACGAGCACGCCCGGGTAGTTGACCTTGCCCTTGTACTTGCCGATTGGTGTCCACCATGCTCCATAGTGCGTCAGAATCATGGGGTTGTAGTAGTGGAATGAGAGGACTAAGTTTTTATCGCCCTCGGGCACTTTCAAGTATTTCAATGTCGCGTACGACTGCCACATGTTCGACCCGACAACGAGTGTACGCTGAGGCTCGCGCTCACGCAACGCCTTGTGAACCTTTGCCACTAATTGGTTCCACTGCTCATGCTCTTTAGCCACCGGCTCGTTCATGAACTCGTATGCCACAGAGTCGTTGCTGTAGCCTTTCAGCACATCCGACAGTTGATACCACATATTGATGAGCTGCTGCTGCGCCTCTTCAGATGTAAAGAGCGTGTTGGTGTCGCCCCCCTCATTGACAGCATTGAAATAATGCGAACGGATGATGTGCAGGTCAACGATGGCACGCAGATGGTGCTTACCGGCCCACTTCAGGGCATTGTTGAGTAACTCCCATGCCTCGGGCAGTTTGTTGCCCTCCTCATCCCAGAACTGCTCTTCGTCGATGGGGATA
Source organism: uncultured Prevotellaceae bacterium (assembly GCA_946404865.1). GTDB lineage: Bacteria > Bacteroidota > Bacteroidia > Bacteroidales > Bacteroidaceae > Prevotella. The sequence continues at coordinate 103,395 of CAMJFC010000003.1, read as the reverse complement.
CGCACGAAATCGAAACCTAATTGTTCCAAGCGCTCGAAGTCATCCTCTTGGATGTGCTGTTGACGTGCTTCGCCGCGCTCCTTTGACTGCGAGAGCCAATGGCTCAGGTTGGTGCCGCGCCGGATGCGGAAGTTGTTCACTTCGTCAGTAGTCTCCTTCTCGGTTTTGTTTGTGCATGCCGACATTGTCCACATGGCGGTGGCTATAAGTGCCACGAATATTAAAACTTTCTTCATTATAATATTATTTAAGGTTTGGTTATATCATACATATTCTGTCATCATTTTATCATGTGAAAAGCAGTGGCAAAGATACAATTAAATGATTAAAGCACAAAAGTTTTTCCTAATAATTTACAATTCTGATTTTTTATTTCAGCTTCTCTTCTACCTCACGGGAAATTTGAAGTAGGTGGCGGGGTATGGCTCGTTCTTCAAGGTGAAATGCCACCACTCGCTATCGTAAGGCTTGAAACCGTGACGCACCATCACCTCGCGCAGCATCATGCGGCGTTGCTGATGCTGACGGGTGACTTCGCCGCCAGGGTATTTCCCGGTGAACGACGGGTGCGACGGCGGCCCGAAAAAATCGAAATGGCCACCCATGTCCACCTCTTCACCCGTAGCTTTGTCGCAGATGGTCATGTCGATGGTGCTGCCCCGGCTGTGACCCGACTTCCTTGCGACATACGTGGGAAAGAGACTCTTTTTGGCCAGATTGGGGTAGTAGTCCTTCTTGTTGCGCTGGTCACTGGTCTTCGACCACCGCACAAAATGGTCAACGGCCATTTGCGGACGGTAGGCATCGAAGATCTTGATGACGTAGCCCTGCTCCCGCAGTTCGTCGGCAGCCTTGGCCAACGCTTCGGCAGCCTCTTTGGAGAGGATGACCGTGTTGGCCTCGTAACCATCGGCTTTCTCGCCCATGAAGTTATTGTCCGTGAAATAGCGCAGGTCCTCGATGAGGTCGGGGATGAGGTCTTTCACATAGACGAACCCCTCGTAAGGCTCCCTTTGAGGCGCAGCGGCCGACAGCTTTGTATTGTCGGCCGGAACGGTTGCCGAGTCCATCTCTTGCGTCAAGGGAACCGTGATTGTGACCTCCTTTGTCAGCGTGTCGCTATGCCCCACGTTGGCGGGTTGCGCTTTGCACTGTATGAAGATGCCTGCCGTTGACAGCAGTAGTGCGAATGTGATGGTTCTTGAACTCATAGCGGTCATCTCCTGCTCTTGAAGAACTCCTCAAAGAAGTCCATTTGGCGCTGGTTGGGCACCTTGTCGAGGTGGAAACCATCGCGGATAATCATGACCGAGGGCTGCCCCTGTTGATAGGTGGTCCAATAGGGCAATGTGCCGCCGTTGGGGTCGCCGGTCTTGGTGAAGTTAATCCAGTAACGCGACATGATGTCGAGCATGCGCTGCTCCGTATCAGTCATCTTGCCGTTGCCGAACTTATACCCGTAGATGAAAGGCATCTCAGCAACATGGCTGGCGCCGCCGCGTGCACTGCGCAGGATGGTGTTCTCGGAGTTCTGGTCGAAGTAATACATATAGACGCGCCCTTTGCCCGTCTTGCTCTGCAGGTTGGCCCAGGCGTAGGTGCCCCATGCGAAACTGCCATCGCGGAAGATGTCGCTCTGCGCGAAATACACCTCCATGTCGTTGGTGGCGGGATAGACCTTGAGCAACCGGTCTGCCCAGTCGCCGTAAATCTCTTTGACGCGCTCTTCATACACGTTCACGGGCATGGGACGTGTGAACATTGAGCCTTCATCGGAATTAGTGCCTATGATGACATCCACATCATTGTAGTTGCCCGCCTGATAAAGCTTATACTGGTCGTCGGTGATGACATAGCCATCGACCACAGGCCAGAACGACTCCGTGCGGCAACTGTCAACCAGAGTCTGGAAGGGCACCTTGCGCATCTGACGGATGTTTTTCTTGCCCAGTTTGCGTTGGAAGTCGAGTCCCGCCTGCTGTGCGGCTTTCTCGCGCACCATCGCCGTGTTGCCGCCACGCTGGTCGGCTACTGGCCAAAACGAGCTGCCGCTCTCACTGATGGCACCGCGGAACAATCCTTTGCATAGGGGTGAGGCACAGAGGATGCTGACGGAGATGCCGCCTGCTGACTCGCCCGCAATGGTGATGCGGTCGGGGTCGCCACCAAACGCCGCGATATTATCGTGTATCCAACGCAGAGCGAGTATCTGGTCCATCATACCGTAGTTGCCCGAGATGCCTCGCTCTGACTCCTTCGCCAGTTCGGGATGGGGCATGAACCCCAGTGCGCCGAGGCGGTATTCGATGCTGCAATAGATGATGCCCTCGCGCAGAAAACTCTCTTGGGTGCCGCTGTAAGAGCCCGTGGTGAAGCCGCCGCCATGAATCATGACGAACACGGGCAGTCGTTCGGCAGCCGACTTGGCGGGTGTCTCCACGCTCAGGTAGAGGCAGTCCTCGCTCACAGGTATCTCATTGCCGCTTTGGTTGGGGTCGGTGGGTTGCGGCGGACGTGCGCCCCAGTTTTCCGCGCGATAAACGCCAGTCCAAGGTTTCTTGGGCACGGGAGCTTTCCACCGCAGGTCGCCCACAGGCGGTTCGGCATAGGGGATGGCTTTGTAGAGGGCGAACCCTTCGTGTTCGACACCTTCGATTTCTCCTTGCGCCACAACGGTACGCAACAGTTGGGCGTTCATGGGCATTGCCAAAGCAAATGCAGCTAATGTTAATAAGATGTTTTTCTTCATAGGTATGGTGTTATTGATTGGGAGTTTGGACAATAGTTATTTGGGAGTGAAGGAGTGAAGGAGTGGAGGAGTGAAGACAATAGTTTGGGGGGTTGGGAGTGTAGGAGTTTAGACAATCACCTAATCAGCAGGTTAAGGCTGCCCATGATGAGACCGAGGAGGGCACCGAGCCAGACGATGGCTTTCAGTTCTTTGTCCATCACCTCGAAGATGATTTTCTCGGTTTCGTCCATGCTCATCTCATTGATGCGGTCTCTGACGATTTTCGAGATGTCGATGGATTCGAGGATACGGGGCAGATGGTCGGAGATGATGGTGCGATAGACCGACTCCATGGTTTTCACCACCTGACTCAGTTGCTCGTCCTTCCCCGCCAGCAGTTGCCGCACAGGGGTGTTGATGAAGGTCTCCACTTCGTTGCCCACCATCTTCGACACGATTTCGGGACCGTTTCGTTGCAGCATCCCGTTGATATTGCGTGCGAGCAGATTCTCGGCAGGTGTTTGGAGGAGGGTGAAGAACTTATCCCACAAACTTGCTCCGGCAATCTTCGCCGCCACAGCTTTCAGTCCGCTGAGACCGAAGGTCAGTCCGCCTAACACTTCCACGGGGTTCATCCTTTTCATCTTCTCCACGGTGTGTGCCACGACGAGGTGTGCCACGTTTTTCCCCACCTCAGAGTCGGCCAGCTTGGTGTGCATCTGGTTCGTGAGTTCGGTGTTCACGCTGTCCACAATGGTTTGCAGTTCCTCTTCGGTCATATAGTGCCGGAGAAATTCGGCCACGGTCTCGGGGTTCTTTTTCTGTGTGTCGATAAACGATTGTACGGCATGCCGCACCTTGCCCGTCATGTCGTCGGAGAGCAAATATCTGTTGAGCACCTCATGGTTCATCAGGTTCTGACTGATGGCACCCCCGATGGCTTCTGCTATCCGCCCTTTCTCTTTGGGTATGATGCCAGGGGTGAACGGCACCTTCATGCCGAACACATATTTCGCGGTGTGAGGTCTGAAGAGCATCTTGATGGCGATGTAATTGGTGATATATCCTATTACGCCGCCTATAAGCGGGGCTGTGATGTAATACATAGGGAATGACGAATGTTGAATGTTGAATGTTGAGTGTTGAATGGTCGCCTGCGGCGATGAAGAATGATGAATGACGAATGGTGAGGGTTGAACTAGCTGCAAAAGTAATCAATATTTTTGATTCTTTTGATGATTTCATGGATAATATCACATACTTCTACTTTTCTTTTTCCATATTTCATCATCAATAGTGCTACTTTCTTAAAAAAAGCATTATCTTTGCAGCAATTATTACGATATTTGAAACATTACTGACACATTACTCATGATGAAAAAATTCTTACTAACAATGGCTGCCATCGCAACATTTTCCACCAGTTTCGCACAAAAGACACTGGTGCTGTACTATTCTGAGACAGGAACGACCAAAACCGTGGCGGAACTGTTACAAAAACAACTCAATGCCGATATTGAAAGTATTGAGCCGGTTGAGCCCTATACGGGCAGTTTCCAAGAGACCATACAACGCGGTCAGCGTGAGATGCAGAGCGGAGAGACGCCCGCTCTCAAACCGCTGAAATCAAAAATCGCCGACTATGAGGTCATCTTCCTCGGCTATCCCATCTGGTTTGGCACTTACGCCATGCCTATCGCCACGCTGGTGAAGGAATACGACTTCGCCGGCAAAACCATCGTGCCGTTCTGCTCCTTTGGCAGCGGCGGACTCAACACCTCGACAGAAGCACTGAAGAAAGCGCTGCCCAACGCCAACATCAAAGATGGTTACGGCGTGCGGACGGCTCGTGTGGCTGCTGCGGAGAAAGAGTTGGACCGTTTCCTCAAAGAGAATGGCTTTAAGGAAGGCACGGTCGAGAAATGGCCCGATTACTCCGCTCAAGTGCCCGTGACCGATGAAGACAAAGCCATCTTCGATGCCGCCTGCTCCAGTTATCAGATGCCTCTCGGCACACCCTTCTCGGTAGGCAAACGCGAGACCAGAGAGAGTTTCGACTATCAATTCTCCGTCAAAAGCCGCGGCTTCGACGGGAAAGAGACGGTCTCGACCATCTATGTGACCGTAAGCAAACAACCCGGTGCCCAACCCGAATTCACACAAGTGGTGAGGTAAAAAGCCGGCTTCACCACTCTACTTGTAGGCGGTGGAGCATGGTGGTGCTTTCGCCACACGAGCCGGTGTGCTGGATGGCGACACCACCGAAGGTGTTGGGGACGGAAGAGGTGTCGGGGGTGATGGCAGCGGAGAGATGTACTTCGTGGGGAAGGTCGGAATCAGAGGGTTTGGGGGTGGTGGTCGTCACATCGGCAGTGAAACGGTTGCCCGCTACCTTCAGACGGATGGTGCAACCGGTGCGGTAACAGGTGGATGACACGGGGTCGGTCAAGGCACGCACTTGACCATGGTCGTAAGCCACCAGATAGAAATCCACAGCCTTGGCATGTTTCACGGTGCGGATGATACGCAGTCCGTAGCCCGTCAACGTGTGGGTGTCGAACTTCAAGCAGACATCCATGTATTGTCCCGTGGCAGAGCCGAAACCCTGTCCTGCCGTCTTGGTGGGATCCACCTGAAGCGTCAGTGACATATCACCATAGGTGCGCGATGCCGGGGTGTACATGATTCTCGCGCCACGCTGCGCCTGAAGCAGTCCGAACCCCACAGCCCCGTTGAATCCCTCGTCATACGTCCACATGGGTTTCGTGCGGTCGAAACTCCATGGATATTCCTCGGTGTCGGCCGGTTTATAACCATCAACTGTCCAACACCCCTCCGCGATGACAGGTTGCCAGTCGCAATAGAAATGGCTGAAATCGAGGTCTAAACGTCCCCGCTGCGACACCATCTTCGACTTCACCCTCCTCTGCCCTTTCGCAGTCACGGGACTGCCCGCCTCGCTGCGGTTGGAACGTGGACAGACCACGGCAGAGAGCGTCCGTCCCACGAGTCCTTCATGCAATTCCACGCCATTACCCGTCGCCACCGGCAGGCCGTCGGCATACCAGATGACAGACGAACAGTCGGTCGCACCAAGCAGGTCGAGTTGGTAATCGAGCCAGGCCTCTCCCTCACGGATACTGATTTGGGGTTGACGGACGAAGACAGGCACAGGCAGCACAGAAGGTTTTACGGTCACATGACAGGCAGCCTGACGTCCGTCGTCGGTATGGGCAGTGATACAGAAAGCAGCCTTCTCATTGGTGTGGTTCGTAGCCGTCACCTGGGTTGTCGCTCCCTCATGCGCAGAAAGTTGCACATACGCGGCATAGGGTGCTGGCACCTCCCAACGAATGTACTCGCCAGCGCTGCCGGCCTGCAGCGTCAGAGGAGCCTCGCCCGTCACCATCTCAGCCTCGTGCTGGCTGATGTCAAGGTATTGCACACGGTCAATCGGAGCCATGCCATCCATCACCACGGTGTTTTGCGGTTGCTGCGACCCGATGACATAGGGTTTGCCATTCATCGTGAAATCCTGTTGATAGCATCGCAACCACGGTTGGGGATAGGCCGTCCATCCAAGATAGGTTCCCTCGGGCGCATGATAGCGGCATCGGATGAGGGTGAGTGGTCCCCCCTGTTTGCAGAAATACATCTCGCGGTTCTGCCCCATCACGCGGAAATCGCAGTCGATGAAGGTTGCCCCTTGCCTGAAAGTGCTCCAAAACGGTTTCTGTCCGTAGAGGTCAATGTCGCAGTGACGATAGACCGCCGTGCCGTTCATCGCATCGTCGGTGCACTCGAAATGGCAGTTGTCGTACTCCGAGCGGTCGGCCCCATTGAGTGGATTGAGGTTGAGCCGGCTAATGAAGCGCACATCCTGTGCCGACATCCAGCGGCCACGCACATAGCCCACATGAGCCTGGGTGATGGCACCGCTCCGTTTGCTTCTGCCGAGTGCCGGTGCTAGAGGATAGTCGAGGTCCACATTGCAATAGTTGCCCATGGTGAGATGGCTCACCCACAGACTGTCTCCCTGGAAGTTGAACATCGTGAAATTGCCCACGGCGCCCTGCATCTGTCCACGCTGCGAGGCGAGCACCACGTGGCGTGCGTCGGGGTTGAGTCCGACAAGGTGCAGGTTGTGATACTCGACCGTCATGCCAAACGGTTCACGTCCGTCCTTGCCCGTGACCACAGCGGGCTCATCAGGATTGTCCACCCAATAGACATAGGGAGCGAGATAGACCGTGACGGGGGCACTGCCCTCCAGCCGTTGCACGTGGTCGATGGCGGATTGGAAGTCGCGAAACACATAGGGTGAAGCCGCCGGCTCCTTGATATGTCCGTTGACCAACACGGAACGTTCACCAAGCGCGATGGTTTGTCCGCCATAGTCGAACGAGTGGTCATGGAGCACGATGGGATGATTGCTGTCTAACGACACATTCTGCGATGTGTTCTGCGCTTTGGCAGAACTAAATCCCAGAAAAACGGCAAGTGCCAACAGGTTTATTTTTTTCATGTCCTTTAACTTCCGAAGCGAAGCGATAACTTCTTTAACTACTTAAATTCCAAGAATTTGAGAACATACAAAACATGAGTGACTTAAATGACAACTGTGGCGGAGAGTGGGAGTTGTGCGGACGAACCTCCTACTTGAACGTTGAGGATTCCTGGTTCAAGCATCCACGTCTGTGCCGCCTCGTCCCAATGGCAGAGGTCGGAACGGCGCACAGAGATGGTCACGGCTTTTCGTTCACCACCTTTCAATGCCACACGTTGAAAACCTTTCAATTCTTTCACCGGACGGTCGATATGCGAATCCGGACGCGACACATACACCTGCGCCACCTCTTCCGCATCCATCTGAGACGAGTTGGCAAGCGTAAAACAGACATCGAATCCTTCGGCTGTAGGCTGGACGCTGAGGTCACTGTACTCAAACTGCGCGTACGACAGTCCGAAGCCGAAAGGATAGGCCACCTCCTTCTTTTGGCGGTCGTACCATCGGTAGCCCACCATGCTTTCTTCGGCGTAGTTGGCGATGAGCTGCTGCCGCCGCTCGTTGCTTTGGTTGTTGACCAGTCCCACAAAGATGTCGCCTTGGCTGTTATTAGATATCTGTTGGGGATAAGACCCTGTGGCATATGCCGGCACATCGTCTAATGCCTTGGGCCATGTCAGGGGCAACTTACCCGACGGTGACACTTGTCCGGTCAGCACTTCGGCCAATGCCTGTCCACCCATCGAACCGTTGAACCACGAGGCGAGCAGGGCTCCAGAGACGGCGCTCACGGTGTTGACATTCACAGGACCTCCCGACACGATGACCGTCACCATCCTCGGGTTGGCCTTGGCCAACGCCTCAGCCAATTGGTCTTGCCCGGAGTGAAGGGTGATGCTTTTCCTGTCGGACCCCTCGGTCTCCACTTCACGGTTATCGCCCGCAAAGAAGATGACGAGGTCGGCCTTCTTCGCTGCTTTCACCGCCTCGTTCACCAACTTCCGTTCGGGTTGCTGCACGGGGTTCTGTTTCTTGTCACGGCTCTTCCGGTCGTAGCTGTTATATCCTTTGCAATAGATGAGTTTCACCTTGTTGCCCAACAGCGTCTGCAGTCCTTCAAGGGGAGTGACCTCCTTTCGCGTCTTCACGCCTGCGCCCACGCCGCCGAGCGCCATGCGGGTCACGGCATTCTCACCGATGACAGCGATGGTGCGCACCTTCTTGGTGTCGATGGGGAGAAGGTTCTCGTTTTTGAGGAGCACGATGGAACGCCGGGCCACCTCGAGCGCCGTCGCCATCTCCTCATCATTACCCACGGGACGACTGTTGGCCACCTTCGGGTCAATGGGCATCACCGTCATGCGCACCCTGAGAATCTCTCTGACACGCCGGTTGATGACTTCTTCGCTCACGACACCCGCCCTCACAGAGTCGAGCAGTGCCTTTCCCATATACCGCTGACCCGGCATCTCCACATTCATACCCGATGCGACGGCATCGACAGTGGAATGTACGCCGCCCCAGTCGCTGATGACCATGCCCGGGAACCCCCACTGTTGTCGCAGGATGGTGTTGAGCAGGTGCTCATTCTCCGAGCACCAACGTCCGTTCACTTTATTATAGGCCGCCATCACCCCCCACGCATCAGCCTCGCGCACCGCCATCTCAAAGGGTCGCAAGTAAATTTCATGCATGGCACGGTCGGAGACGCGCACATCCACGAAACCGCGGTAATCCTCTTGGTTGTTGAGGGCGTAGTGTTTCAGGCATACGGCCGTGCCGGCGTCTTGAGTGCCTCGGGTATAGGCCACCGCCAGCATACCGCTGAGCAGCGGGTCTTCGCTGAGGTATTCATAGGTGCGTCCGCCGGTGGGGATACGTTGGATGTTGATGGCGGGTCCGAGAATCATGTCTTTCCCCCGCAGGCGAGCCTCCCGGCCCATGCCTTGGCCGTAGGCGTATGCCCATTCGGTGCTCCAAGTGGCAGCAAGAGCCGAACCTGTGGGGAAGAAGGTCGCGGAGTCGGTGGTCAGGCCTAAGGAATTCCAAGAGTGGGGTTCCATCTCCTCACGAATGCCAAAGGGACCGTCGGCATATTCCATGTCGGCGATACCCAGCCGTGGTATGCCCGCCGAGGAGAACATGTTCTTGCCGTGGAGCATGTCGATTTTCTCCTCGAGCGTCATGCGGTTGATGATAGATTCTATTTCCGGCTCATATTGTGTCAGCCGCGATGCATAGGGCTGCGCCTGCGCGGTCATAGCCACGACGATGGCGGCAACGGCCACCATGTTTCTCAGTCTGAATGTTTTCATATCTTTACTTCTTATTATTTTACTTCTTCCAATCCTATGTAGCTGTGGGCGGGCAACGTGAGATTGAAGACTGTCTGTCCCTCGGCATACCCAAAGAAGCGGTAACGGCTGATTGGCACCTCCTGAGGTTCCATCTTCTCGCCCGTCAACAGATTGCGCAGTGCGCTCACCTTGCCATTGACCACCACACGCAGGCTCACAGCCTGGTCGTTGAAGTTCTCCACCACCATCGTCTGGTTATCATAGGGGAAGAGCGCCACCTTGGACGGTCCTTCAATATACGCGCCCACGTCTTTGCTCATGACACGCCGTATGACGTTGAGTGCGGGTGCGGGGAAGTCATAGAGGTTGCCGAAATCGTCGGGGATGGTGAGTACGAAGAGCGTGCCTTTGGAATAGGTGTTGCGCAACAGGATGGGATAACCCGACACGCCGCCGCTGAGGGGGCGTCCGGCGCTGACCACCTCCCACGCGTCGTTGGTGAAATACTTCACCTGAGGGATGATGAACTCGCGCTCCGATTTGCCCGACATCCCGAAATCATTGACGATGGCTTTCAGGTCGGCGCAATAGAGTTCGCAGACATCGGCAAGGGGTTCTCTGATGACTTTCAACAACCCGGTCGTGATGATGACATCACCGCCGTTTCGCAACTGCCGTTTGATTTTCTCCACGATTTGCGGGTCTTTAGCGGCTTGCTCGGTAAGGAGAATCTGTTTCCTGCCCTCTTGCCATTGCGGGTGCATGTCCATGGGCAGTCCTATCATGCCGAGGTAGTTTTGCAGGAAATCTTCACCCGAAGAGTGGTAGGGTTTATAGGATACCAGTCCGACGGGCTTGCCCAACTTACCCACGAGCACATCCGTCTGATGAAGAGTATGGTGGGCGAAACGTGCCATGGTGGTGGGTGTGATGGTCTTGCCATCCTTGACGTAGGGTGCTATCATCTCATCGTAACGGAAACTGTTGCTGCCCTCGTCCTGCCATGCCCTCCGCATATTGGGTGAGATTTTCACCTCAGCCAGTTGCATGTAGTTCCAGAGGATGATTTCGGGTGTCCGTGCCAACATGGTGAGGTGGAGCTGTTCGGCATAGCGGTCCATGCTCATGTGTATGCCACCGGCATCGACCCACCCGCCGTAATTGCGCCCGGGCGCGATATTCTCGAAATACCTGATGATATTATAACTCAGATAGTTTTGCAGGTGTTGCGCCGAGGCGGGGTCGCGGGTCTCGGTGCCCGTCCAAATGCCGTCGAAGTAGCCGGGTTCCTCCTCGAGGTTGAAACCCAATCCGTGGAAGTGGTCGTACCAGTTGGGATATTTGATGATGACCTTCACCTTCGGGTTGACAGCCTTGGCGGGGTTGAGCACCAGTTCACGCCCTGCGTCGGCCATGAGACGCAACCGGTAATCGGTCCAGCTCTTGCTGCCTTTGGCCGATATCTCGTCATCGTTTTTCAGGTCGATGAAGAAGAAGTCGTCGAGAATAAAATCATCGAAGAATTTGGCAGTAAATTCGGATATCTGCTTCACTTGCTGCCGTTCCTCCTCGCGGGCATAGCTGTAGGTCTCGAAGTCGGACGGTTCGGAGCGCGTGAACGTGATGCCTCCACCCACCTCCAGTCCTTTGGAGAGGAAGAATTTCTTCACTTTGAGAAGCGTCTTCTCGGGCACGGTGAAAGCGTCGCGGTGCGTCTCGATGTAGATTTTGTCGAGGTCCACCTGACTGCTCACCGTCTCCCACGTGGACTTGAGGAACTTGTCATCGTCCATCCTTGCCACGTCTTGGGCTCGGATATAGGTCGATACTTTGAAGTTTTGGTACTTTCCTGCCTGTACGCCCATCACGACAGTGAATAAAAGCGCGGCCATGAGAATGAATCTGAATTGTTGGTTCGTTTTCATTGGGATAGTATTGATAGTTGCTGGTTTTTCTTGGAGTCATTCGATAAAACACGTTTTATCACTTCTTTGGATGCAAAAATACAAATTTTCTTCTATTTTGATAGGAAAAGAAACACTTTTTTTATACATTTGCACACATGAAACGCTTATTACATATATTGATTGCATTTCTTTGCCTTGCACTCACCGTTGCAGGACAGACACCGACAGGAAACGAGCCGTCAACAACCACGCCCGACAAGCCCGTCAAAGTGGCGGTGGTGCTCAGCGGCGGCGGTGCCAAAGGAATGGCACATATCGGCGTGCTGAAGGTGTTGGAACGTGCGGGCATCCCCATCGACATCATCACCGGCACCAGCATGGGCAGCATCATCGGCGGTATGTACTCCTGCGGCCATCACGCGCATGAGTTGGACTCGGTGGTGAGAGCCCAGGACTGGTCGTTTGTGCTGTCCGACCGTGAAGACCTGCGCCACCAAAGTCTGCGTGAACGGGAGAAACAAAACACATACGCCTATTCCTCGGGACTGTCGTTCACCAAAAAGAGAAGCGGCGAGGGGGGAGGCATCATCCTCGGCAAGAACATCACCGCACTCTTCGATGCCTATACGGCACCGTATAACGACTCCATCGATTTCAACACACTGCCCATCCCCTTCGCCTGCGTGGCCACCGATGTGGTTGACTATTCCGAAAAGGTGTATCACAGCGGAGTGCTCAGTCGTGCTATGCGGGCCAGCATGGCCATTCCCGCCGCCTTCGCACCCGTGAGAAAAGACAGTATGGTGCTGGTGGACGGCGGACTGGTCAACAACTTCCCCACCGATGTGGCTAAGGAGATGGGAGCCACCTATATCATCGGTGTGGATGTGCAGTCTGAACTCAAAAAAGCCAGCGAGCTGAACTCCACATCGAGCATCCTGCTGCAAGTCATCGACCATAACTGCAAACGGAAATATGAAGAGAACCTGAGAATCACCGACCTGCATATCCAAGTTAACACCAAAGGCTATTCGTCGGCCAGCTTCTCCGCCAATGCCGTTGACACGCTCATCAGAAGGGGCGAAGAGGCCGCCATGAAACATTGGGATGAAATCATCGCCCTGCGCGACAAACTGGGTATCACGTCGAAAGACACCACCCCGCCCACGATTACGCATACACCACCACTGACGAAGACCCGCTATCAAATCCGAGAGTTGGAGTTTAATAACATGACGAAGAGCGACGAGTCGTATATCCGCAAGAAATTCCGTCTGCACGTGGGCGACAGCATCGACATGGACCGTGCCGACATCATCGCCACAGCCATCCGCCAAGACACTTACTACCGGTCGGCAAGGTTCCGCATCCAACACAATCCCGACGAGACATCGGCGAAGGTATCGTTCACGGCCGGTCCGCGCCGCGGCAAGCGGCTCAACATCGGTGTGCGCTTCGACAACGAGGAGGCGGTGGCCTTGCAAGCCAACGCCGAACTGCCTTTTTATACAAAGGTGCCTATGGACATGGAGGTGACGGTGAGACTGGGCAAGAGAATGATGGCCCGCGCCGACTGGTCGCTGCACCCGCTGAGTTTCTTCCGCCCCACCCTGTCCTATATCTTCCGCAACAACGACATCGACTTCTACGATTACGGCGACAAGGCGTACAGCATGGATTACAACCAGCACACCGTGAAACTGACGCTGTTCAATTTCAATGTCCGCAATTTCAATATCAGCATCGGTGCCAACTGGGATTATTACGACTATCACTCGATGTTGATCGACCGCCAACCGGAGCATATTGCTGACGGTACCACCGAAGACAAGGGGTTGTTCAGTTACGAGGGCAAGGTGTGGTACGACAGCGAGGACGACTGGCACTTCCCCACCCGTGGCGCACGCTTTTTGGCTAAATACGCTTACCATACCGACAATCTCATCACCTTAGACGGTAAGGTCGGTATCAGAGAATACGGTGCGATGTGGCGCATGACATTCCCCGTCAATCCCCATTTCTCCATCCAACCGATGCTGTATGGCCGCCTCGTCTTCACCGATGATGTGCCATTCGTCATCAGCAATGTCATGGGTGGCGAGTGGCATGGTCATTACTTCGAGCAGCAACTGCCGTTCCCTGGGGTGGGTAATCTGCAACTGGCGTGGGACAAGATGTTGGCATGCCAACTACAAGCACAATACAAACCCACGAACAACCATGTGATTCTCATGCGTTTCGGTGTCGGACAGGACGCGCAGGAGTTGGAAGACATCCTCAAGTCGAAAACGATGCTCGGTGGTTCGCTGAGTTACTATTTCAAGACGATGTTCGGTCCGATGGGCGGTTCCGTCGGGTATAGTAACCTCACCAAGAAATTTTATTATTACATCAACCTCGGTTTCGTATTCTGATGGAAGATTCACCCACGGCTCCTCCCTTGTAGGGAGGGGAGTGGTTGCTCACGAAACGGAGAAGAGCAGACCTTTATAGAGCAAAAAAACTTATCCATACAATGACGAGGATATGGAGCAACTGGTCAAAGCCGTTCAACATCCAGAACGGCTTTTGACTATTGTCAGCCAGACGGGGGAAACGGGCGGTGAGACGTCCCTTGGCTGTGTCGATCAAGAAATGTGTCAACAACTCAACTCCTGCCAAAAGAACTGCCGTTTGAAACGCCACACCCCACACAAGCATGGCACACCCCATAAGCACGGCATGCACGGCGGCATGGGCCATGATGGGCAGGAGCGTACGACCATCGGCCTTCGCCCTTATCATCGCCGGGGTGGTGAGACAATAGTCGGCGACATAATGGCAAAGGAACAAGATGACCAACAAATATTGAAGATGGAACATTAAAGATTAGAAATTTAAGGTAACTGAAGTATTGGAAGTTAAGTAAGGTAACCCCTCCCTAAGGAATCCTAAGGGAGGGGCAGGGTGTGTTTTCTTAAAACTCCACAATCAGTGTTTGGCGTGGACGCAGGTTCACATCTTTATCCAGTCGCACATGGCGGCCGGTGATGACATCGGTGGCCACTGACGTAGCACCAATGACCTCGGCATAGCGCGCCACCGACATGACGGCGGGTTGTGTGGTGCCATTGAGGATGGTGAGCACCGTGCGACCACCATACTGACGGGCGATGACATAAACCCCCTGATAGGGAATGAACTGTGTCTGCTTGCCACGGATGATGACATCATTGCCCTTGCGCCAGTGGAGCAGCCGGCTGAGCCATTGGAACATGGCCTGTTCGGCCTGTGTGCGCCCTTCGGCCGTGAACGCATTCTTCTTGTCGCCGGGGAAACCGCCGGGGAAGTCCTTACGCACATGACCATCGGTCACTTCTTTGGTGCCGTTCATCATAATCTCCGTGCCATAGTAGAGTTGCGGTGTGCGGTTGATGGTGAGCAAGAGGGCCAACGCTTGTTTCAAGGCCAGCGAGTCCTTGCCGTTGCCGAGGAAACGGTCGGTGTCATGATTCTCGATGAAGGCCATCACATTCGACGGGTCTTCGTAGAGATAGTCATAAACCAGACTGTTGTAAATGCGGTTGTAACCTTTCCACCACGGGTCGGTCTCCTCGTTCTTCGCCTGACTCAGTTTGTCGAAGAAACTGAAGTCCATCACCGTCTTCAGATAACTGTTTTTCGATGAGAGGCGCGACCCTTTCTGCCATGCAGCGGTATAGGCAGGTTCGGTGACCCACGTCTCGCCCACGGTGTTGAAGTTGGGGTATTCCGCATCCAGTTCCTCCATCCACAGCGCCATGCCGTCGCGGTCGGCATAGGGATAGGTGTCCATGCGGATGCCGTCGATGCCCACTGTCTCAATCCACCATTTGCTGTTTT
Organism: uncultured Prevotellaceae bacterium; assembly: GCA_946404865.1. GTDB lineage: Bacteria > Bacteroidota > Bacteroidia > Bacteroidales > Bacteroidaceae > Prevotella. Next base: position 88,092 of record CAMJFC010000003.1, on the reverse strand, counting down.
GGATGAGGTAGGTCATCACATGCGGATTCTTCTGGTTCAAATCGGGCATGGTGGGCACGAACCATCCTTCCACCGTCTCGCGCATATCCACCTGCGAGGCATAGGGGTCCATCACGGGGGTCAACTTATACGAGGTCTGTTGGAAACGCTCATTGGTCTTTCCTTCGGGATTGCCTTCGAGCCATCCGGGCAGGTTGAACCAATCCTTCGACGGCATGTTAGCCACCCAAGGATGTTCAAATCCGCAGTGGTTGAAAATCATGTCCATCACTACCTTCAGTCCGTGCTGATGAGCCTCGCGGATGAGTTGTTTGTACTCGTCGTTGGTACCGAAGCGCGGGTCAACGCGGTAATAGTCGGTGGTGGCATAGCCGTGATAGGTGCTATAGCCAGCCGCATTGTCGGGAGAATCATTCTCCAGCACTGGGGTGAACCACAGTGCCGTGACACCCAGTTCGTTGAAATAGTCAAGATGCTGGCGGATGCCCTCCAGGTCGCCGCCATGGCGGAGCGAGGGTTGTGAGCGGTCCACGCGATAGTTGCGCATCCCCTTGACGGGGTCGTTGTCGCGCCCGCTGGCAAAGCGGTCGGGCATGAGCATATAGAGCACATCGGCATTGGAGAAGCCCGTGCGCTGTTCACCGCTCATCTCACGTTGCAAGAGGGGGTAACTCACTTTTTGAGTCTTCTTTCCCACCTTGAAGTTCAACGTCATGTTACCGGGTTGTGCACCTCGGAGATTCAGATAGACGAGCAGGTAGTCGGGAGAGTCAAGACGTACCAGACTGTCAATCGTGACGCCGGCATAGTCGGTAGTCACCTCAGCACTGCGGATGTCTTTGCCATACACCATCAACTGAAGCGAGGGGTTCTTCATGCCGACGAACCAGTTGGTTGGTTCGATACGGTCAATCATCACGGCAGCATTCATCATCGTGTTCATGCTAACGAATAGGAATAGGAAAAAGGAAAGGCGTTTCATGTGGTTTGGGGGGATTGGGAGTTTGGGAGTGTAGGAGTTTGGACAATAGTTATTTAACGTACTAACACCATGGCTGACTGGGCGGGGACTTCTACTTGTTCGGCACAGATTTCGCCGAGGCCGTTTTCGTCAATGACGCCGTCGCGACAGACGATGGTGAAGGGCTCCTCGAGGATATCCACTTTCGTGGGTTCTTTGTTGCTGTTGAGGATGACAATGATGTCGCCCCACGCATCACCACCGGCATGACCGCTGAGGTGATAGGTGACCACACCTTTCGGAGCCACGAAGAACTCGAGGTGCCGGCGCACCAAGTCGGCGTCGCCCAAACGGAAGGCGGGATGGTTCTTACGCATGGCGATGAGTTTCTTGTAGTAGTCGAACACCTGCGGATAACGGCGGAGGTTGTCCCAATCGAGATGGTTGACGGAGTCGGGTGACTCAAAGCTGTTGTGTACACCTTTCTTGTCACGCAACATCTCCTCACCAGCCAACATAAACGGCACACCCTGCGAGAGCATCACAGCGGTCTGCGCCAACAGGTCGAGACGAATGATTTCATCGGTCTTGATGCCGGGGATGCTGGCCCTGAGGCGGTCGGTGAGACACATGTCGTCATGGCAGCTCACGTAACTAATCATCTGAGTGGGTTGCAGGGCCCACGGTTCATCGGAATAGTTCACCTTCGTATAGTCCACCTGCGGATGGTCTATCATGCCGGCGATGCCCGCCTTCAGACTCTCCTCCTCGCCAGACAAACCCGCCAGGAAAGCACCTTTGGTGTCATCGCTGAAGGGACCGCGCAACGCGTCGCGTATCTCGTCGGAGAAAGCGGCGATGCGGGGCATCTGCGGGATGTGCGCCTTCACCGCCAACTGCTCGGCGGGCAGGGCACAGGCACCGGCGCTCCATCCTTCGCCGTAGATGAAGATAGAGGGGTCGATGGCATCCACCGCCTGTCGGATGACATTCATGGTCTCGATGTCGTGCACGCCCATCAGGTCGAAACGGAAACCGTCGATATGATACTCATTGATCCAGTATTTCACCGACTCAATCATGAACCGCCGCATCATGGGCCGTTCCGAAGCCGTCTCGTTGCCACAACCAGAACCGTTGGAGTAATTCCCTTCCACCTTCCTATAATAATAGTCGGGGTAGGTGCGCTGGAAATTGCTGTGGTCGATGTCGTAGGTGTGGTTATACACCACGTCGAGAATGACTCGGATGCCGGCCTTGTGGAGGGCCTGCACCATCTGTTTGAACTCACGGATGCGACAAGCAGGATCGAAGGGGTTGGTGGAGTAACTGCCATCCGGCACATTGTAGTTGACGGGGTCATAACCCCAGTTGTATTGGGGTTGGTCGAGCCGCGTCTCGTCCACTGAGCCGTAATCGTATGAGGGCAGGATATGGATGGCATTGACACCCAATTGCTTCAGGTGGTCGATGGCACACTGCTCGGTGAGTGCAAGGAACTTGCCCCGATGCTGCGGTGTGATGCCCGACGAGGGGTCGATGGAGAAGTCGCGGTGGTGCATCTCATAGATGACCAAATCGACAGGCGACTTCACCTGCGGCCTTTGGTCGGCCGCCCACCCTTCGGGGTCCGTGTCCTTGAGGTTGATGATGACCCCTTCGGTGCCGTTCACGCCCACTGCCTTGGCGAAGACTCCGGGCGATGTCTGTCCATCGACAAAGAAGCGATAGTGGCAGTTGAGCAAATCGCCCTTGGCCACCGCCCGCCAGATACCGTCTTTCCCGAGGTTCATCTTGACCTTCTGCCGTTTCGGTGGCATCTGCCGTCTTCCCATCTTGTTTGCGGGCGTTTTCATGAACTCCACCGTCACGCTCTTGGCATTTTGGGGTGCGAAGAGTTGGAAAGTCGTCTGTTCAGGGGTGTATATCACCTCTTTGAAATCAAAATCAGCTGTCTGCGCCTGCACGGCCATGGTTGCCAACATGAGTAAGGCTGTTATAAAAAAATGCTTCATATCTTAAGGAATTATTTGAGAGACTACGGTAATTTCCTTGCAATTCTTTCACCTCTTTCACTTCTTCAAATTCATCAATTTGAAAAAGCTCTCGCTCCGTTTATTTCGCCAACAGACTGATTGCGAAGCCTCCACCGGGAGCCTCGGTCAGTTTGAGGGTATCACCCTTCTTCACCGTGCGCTTGGTGATGGTGTAGGCCTGTGGATTGGTCTCATAATGAGCGTCTTTAGCGTCGGCATAGATGGTACAGTCGTATTTGCGTCCCTTGTCGAGGAAGTCGAGTTTTACGGTACACTGATGTCCGTTCTCATCGCATTTACCACCGATGAACCAGTTGTCGGTGCCTTTGGCTTTACGTGCCACAGTGATGTAGTCGCCCGGTTCGGCCTCGAGGTAGCGCGAGTCATCCCAATCCACTGCCACGTCACGGATAAACTGGAAGGCATCGTCGTATTTCTCGTAGTGTTCGGGCAGGTCGGCAGCCATCTGCAAGGGCGAGTACATGGTCAGGTAGAGGGCGAGCGACCCTGCGATGGTGATGCGTGCCCATGAGGTGTTGTCGCTCCATTTGGAGAGTTTCGTCTCGAAGATGCCTGGTGTATAGTCCATCGGACCGCCTTGCAGACGGGTGAAGGGCAGGATGCAGGTGTGGTCGGGATTGCTGCCACCAAAGGCCTCGTACTCCGTACCGCGGGCACTCTCGCCGCCCACGAGGTTAGGATAAGTGCGACAAAGACCCGTAGGCCGTGTGGCCTCATGGCTGTTGACCATGATATGATGCTTGGCAGCCTCTTTGATGACATAGAGGTAGTGGTTGTTCATCGACTGCGAATAATGGTGGTCGCCGCGGGGGATGATATCGCCCACATAACCTGTTTTCACAGCATCATAACCATAATGGTTCATCAATTCGAAGGCTTCTTTGATGTGCCGCTCATAGTTTTGCGTGGAACTGCTCGTCTCGTGGTGCATCAGAATCTTCACCCCCTTGCTGTGGGCGTAGTCATTGAGCATCTTGATGTCGAAATCGGGATAGGGTGTGACGAAGTCAAACACATCGCGCTTCCACATGTTGGCCCAGTCTTCCCAACCGACATTCCATCCCTCGACGAGCACCTCATCGAGTCCGTTCTTGGCTGCGAAATCGATGTAGCGTTTCACCTTCTCGTTGTTCGCGGCATGACGGCCGTTGGGTTTGGCTTTCGACCAGTCGATATTGTCGAGTTGGATGCTCGGGAACTCATTGGTGTAGTTCCAGCTGCTCTTACCGACAATCATCTCCCACCACACACCACAGTATTTGACCGGATGAATCCATGAGGTGTCATCGAGCGCACAAGGTTCGTTGAGGTTAAGAATAAGGTTGCTGGAGAGCATGTCGCGTGCGTCGTCCGACACCATGACGGTGCGCCACGGGGTGTGGCAGGGTGTCTGCATGGCGCCCTTCAGTCCGGTGGCATCGGGGGTAAGATGACTCACAAAGGTGAACGGTTGCGGCAGCGGGTAGCGCGAGGGTGCGGGGTTGGGGGTATAAGCATTGCTGCCGCCTCCGAGTTTCGTAGTCAGGCTCTCAGTCTTCGCATCAACCAGTTCGAGGTGCATGGTGGCATAGTCAGCGCATGCCGCCTCGTGGATATTGATGTAAAGGCCGTCGTCGGTCTTCATCTGCAGAGCCGTCTGCACGCCCGTCTCTGAGAAGACAGCCACCGACGAGTTGCCCCAGTTGACTGCTCTCTGCATGCGCCCGCGTATCTCCGACAAGCGTGTCTGCTGCGTCTCCTGCTCCTGGGTGTCGTAGTCGCCGGGCAGCCACCATGCGATATGGTCGCCGGTCATGGCAAACTCGGTACGTTCCTCTTTAATCAAGAAATAATTGAGATTTTCCTGCTGTGGAAACTCATAGCGCAGTCCGATGCCCTCATCGTAGATGCGGAAACGGATGACCATGCGCCGCGGATAGAGTTCTAAAGCCAATCCAGGTTCACCATTCTTTCCTTTATATACAGGGCGCTCGTCGGCCCGTTCCAACGTGACCGCCAACTCGTTGTAATTGTTGCGTATGGTGCTGGTCTCGCCCCACACGGGTTTCCAGGTCTCGTCGAATGAGGACAATTGCTGGTCAACGATACGGAAATCCTCCATCAGGTCGGTCTCGTCGCTACCCGCCGAGGCGTGTTTGTCCTTGGCCAGTTCCAACCCCAGCCCTGAGGGATTGACCACCGCCTTTCCCTTATAGGTCATGCTATACATCGGCCGTCCTTTGTCGGAGAGCCAAAACTTTAACGCCACGGTCTCATTGGGCGAGACGATTTCATACTGCGCCATCACCACCATGGGGACGAACAATAATGCAATCAATAGTTTTCTCATAGTCATCAAACAAAAGCCCCCTCCCCTGCCCTCCCCGGGGGGAGGGCGTAGATACCTCTACTGGCGAGGAGAATGTTATTCATTATATTTCTCTGTCAAGTTTCACATCCGAGGCAGGGAGTCATTTCCTGCCGCTCTGTCCAATCAGTTCGTTGAGACTCTCGTTGAATTTCTCACTGGCCATGAGTTGTTCGATGGTCAGGTGCATGCGGTAACGCCAATAGTGCTTGGGGTTGGCGGGAATGTTGATGCGCTCGGCATTGGCATCGGGCAACCGCAGTTTCTCGTCGATGGCGAGCCAGTCCTGAATAGAGAGGATGCAGAGCATCGACGGCGAAGTGAGGTGACGCGAAATGATGTCGCGTGCCAGCCATCCGGGCAGCGGGTGCGGTGCTTGGTCGCCCCGATAGAGCATGGTGCTGTAATACTCCTGGGTGCGCGCCTCGTCCTCGTCCCACCACTGCCGCAATGTGGGCATGTCGTGCGATGAGATGGTGCATACCGAGCGGTAGGGATTGCGTGAGAGATGTCCGAAACGCACCTGCGGGTCTTTCGGCATCGACTGCAATTCCAGACTGAGAATGCGCAGTTCGTTCATCACCCAAGGCACACAGTCGGGCACCATGCCCAAGTCTTCGGCACACACCAACATTCTGGTGGCCTGCACCAATCTGGGCAGTTTCTTCATCGCCTCGCGATACCAATACTGGTTGTTGCGACGGTAGAAATAGTCGTTATAAAGACGATTGAAGACAAACTTGTCCTTGTCGATGAGCGTCTCGTAGATGAAGTCGAACTGCACGGAGATACGTGGGTGGAACAACTCCGGGTCTTTATGGTCGCGCACGAAGAGCACATCGCTGATGAGCGCATAGAGTCCATCGCGCAGCCAACGCTCCTCGTCGGCCTGCACGTCGGCGAACGCGGCCTCCACCTTCTTCTGTGTGTCGTAGTCGGGACGCATGCGGTAGAGTCCCTCCGCTTTCGGTTCCACATATTTCTCACGCACCTCTTGAGCACGCTCCTTGAAGACGGTGTCGAGCACGTGGTCGGTGATGAAGGGCGTGGTGAAGAGGTCTTCCTGGAACTGCAGTCCGTAGGCCTCTATCTCCTCGCGTGTCATGCCGAGTGAGGGGGCAAACTGCCCTAAAAGTCCATGGACTGAATCGGCAGGAATCTCCCAAATGCGGAAGAAGCCGAGCACATGGTCGATACGGTAAGCGTCGAAGAATTTCGCCATGTTGGAGAAGCGGCGCACCCACCATGCACAACCATCGGCCACCATCTCATCCCAGTTGTAGGTGGGGAAGCCCCAGTTCTGACCGTTGACAGAGAAGTCATCTGGCGGAGCGCCGGCCTGACCATTGAGGTTGAAGTAACGCGGTTCCTGCCACACGTCGCACCCGTGACGGTTCACACCGATGGGGATATCACCCTTGAGGATGACCCCTTTCTCACGGGCATACTGATGAACGGCCTGCATCTGTTCGTTGAGGATGAACTGTAAGAAATAGTAGAAGGACACCTCTTTATAAGCCTTGTTGCGGGCCGACGAGAGTGCGGCGCGGTCTTCCTCGTTCCATGTGTTATGGTCAGGCCACTGACTGAAGTCGGCGGTGCCATATTTCTCGCGCAACATACAGTATTGGGCATAAGGCACCAGCCAGTTTTTCGACTCCTCGAAGAACCGTTTGTAAGCGGCAGAGGCCAGCATCTTCTTGCCTTCCTGAGCGAAAAGCAGTTGCAAATACTCCGTCTTGGCATTGTTCACCCGCTCATAGTCAATCTGTGTCAGGGCGTTGAGTTCCTGACGCAATGCCTCAAAGCGGTCGCGGTCGGCCTCATTGGCCAAGGCGGGCAGCGCAGTGAAGTCGGCGTATTGCGGATGGAGAGCGAAGATGCTGATGCAACTGTAAGGATAGGAATCGGTCCAGGTATGCGTGATGGTGGTGTCGTTGATGGGCAGAATCTGCAACACCCGTTGGTGGGTATGCGCCACCCAGTCCACCATCTTGCGCAGGTCGCCGAAGTCGCCCACGCCGAAACTGGTCTCAGAACGGAGGGAGAAGACGGGTACGAGCGTACCGGCGCACTTGATGTCGTAGATGGGGAAGTGGGCCTCGGTCAACTCATAGACCACCACATCGCCATCGTTGATTTCGGGGAGCACCACCACGCGGTTGTCGCAGGTCTCCCACAGCGGACTCACATCCACATCCTCGTCGAGAACAACGAACTTAAACTCCAAGCGTCCGTTTTCTATCTGCGTGGCATCGAGGTCGATAATCCACTCGTTGTAGTTGTGCTCGGTCAAGGACAGTGCATTGAGCATGGCCCATCCGCCCAGCAGTTTCCCCTCGCCCACCACAGCCAGTCGCTCTTCGCTCCGCAGTTGTGGTGCTCTCACCTTGAGTTGCACCGTGCGCAGGAAATTGTGTTTGGCCACGGCTACTTTCTCGTGCCGGTTGACACAATCGGTCATGGCCGAGCTGTAGAGATAAGCATTCTCGGGGATATCAATCCAATGGTCATAGACCACATAGTTTTGTCCTTTGGCGGCAGCCAGTTCCAACCGGTGTGCCTCCATGCGCCATTCACGGCGCAGCACCTGCTCGCCGCGTACCAAACTATAATAATAGTCAATGGTGGAGCCTATCTTCATCACACTGTTCAAATCGCACGACCAATGCAGACCGTCGAGTGTTCCCATGCGATAAGCAACCACCTCCTGTTCACCTTCTGCTCCTGCAGATACGTGATTCAGCACCAGTTCTTCTCCGAACATGGTCTGGTATTCCAAATGAAATTCTAAGTTCATAGTATGTTGGTTAGTAATTTATGGTGTAAAAATACTAAGAATCTGAATACCAAGGTGAAATCAAAGGCAATTATTGCGTAAATATCAATGCAAACGATTGCACAGAAAATGGTATCAAAACGCTATCCTCATGGATAGCGCCGTGGGAGTCATGCTGATTTGGTATTGGCTGTGTTCGCCCGTGATTTTATCGCCAAGCCAATAGCCTAATTCGGTGGCACCGATGCCAAGGGCCGCGCCGACAGCCACATCATACCAATGGTGGCGGTTGCGGCACACACGGTCAACTGCGGTAAACGCGGCCACGCCATAGCCCGCCACACTGATCCAAGGGCTGACATGCCCGTACTCTTTGTGCAAAGCATGTGCCCCGGCAAAAGCGATTGCACTGTGGGCAGACGGGAAGCTGCGATGATCAGTGCCATCGGGGCGCGTCTCATGGATGGTGTGCTTCAGCACATACGCCGTACCCGCAGTGAAGACATACGATGCGGCGGCATTGACGGCCAGACGTTTCCATGAGCTCGCACTCTCCACACCCGTCGCTTTCAACACGAAAAGCGAGGCGAAGGGCACATATTGCAACACATCGTCAGGCCCGTCACCATGGTATTTCTTGTCCTGCGCGACAATGCCCAGCGACAAGAAGAGCGCAACTATGAAAAAAACGGTTCTTTTCATCGTATAAACATACTGCGGGCGGGCACAGAGACCCGCCCCTACAGCGTAAATGGGTGGTTCTAAGTGGGCGGGCACAGAGACCACAAAATGGGTAGTTCTAAGTGGGCGGGCACAGAGACCCACCCCTATAGTGTAGATTACTTGCTCTTGATGACGGTCACGGCAGCGGCTCCACACACCAGCAACACACCCGCCACAATCATCATATTGCCCTGGATGCTGCCCACCATGGTGAGGATGACACCACCCAAGAGCGCGGCCACGATTTGCGGTACACAGATGGTACCGTTGAAGAGACCCAAATAAGCGCCCATGTGTCCGTAACCCTGCAAGGCATTGGTGACAAAGGTGAACGGCATGGCCAACATCGCGGCCCATGCGCAACCGATGAGCAGGAACGGTATGAACTGTACATACTGGTTGTGGACGAAAGGCACGAGTGCGAAACCGATACCGCCGAGCACCAAGCTAACCGAATAGGCCAGTTTTGTGTTCTTAAACTGAGGCAGCAATGCTGCCCATACCACACTGCCTATGGCTTGCACGGCAAAGAGGATGCCCACCCAGTTGCCTGCCTCTTGGTAAGCAGCCGACATGGTGGCATCTTTCAACGTCATATCCACATCCCAGCAAGCCGAAGCGATGGCACCCGGGGTGTAAGTCCACATATACATGAACGCCGCCCAGCAGAAGAACTGCACCAGACCAACCTTCCAGAACGTGGAGGGAGCGTTCTTCAACAGCGTAAACCAGTTGGCGCTGTCCTCTTTCCCCTCATTCTTTTGTACACCGTTGTACATGGCATACTCCTTCGGGTTCCACTCTTTCACCTTGGCGGTGGTGTAAATGACACAAAGGATAAGGATGGCAGCACCCACATAGAACGACCAGATGACGGAGTCGGGCACCACACCTGCAGCAGCCTCGTTTTGTATGCCGAGCCATGTGAAGAAGAAGGGGAACACATAACCTGCCACGCTGCCCGCATTGCAGAGGAAGCTTTGGATGGAATAGGCTTTGGCTTTCTGCTTCTCATTGACCATGTCGCCCACCAACATCTTAAACGGCTGCATGGCCATGTTGATACTGGTGTCAAGGAACATGAGCGAGATGAGTCCGAAAATCATGGCGGCTCCCACCGTAAGTCCTAACGAACCGGCGTTGGGCAACAGGCACATCACCAGCACAGCCACAAGCGCGCCGACGAACAGGTAAGGGATGCGGCGCCCGAAACGCGTCCACGTACGGTCGGAGAGCGTGCCGACAATCGGTTGCACAAGGATACCCATCAGCGGGGGCAAAATCCAGAAATAACTCAAATTGTGCGGGTCGGCGCCAAGGGTGGAGAAGATACGCGAGATGTTTGCGCTCTGCAACGCATAGGCGATTTGCACACCGAAGAATCCGAAACTCAGATTCCACAGTTTCCAGAAAGAAAGATCGGGTTTTTGTATCATATCAATAGGAGTTTGGACAATAGTTATTTGGGAGTTTGGGAGTGTAGGAGTTTGGGAGTTTGGACATTACTTGGGAGTTTGGGAGTGTGGGAGTGTGGGAGTGTGGACAATTGTTTTACCTCTCATCCTTTACCTTAGTATTTCTATCTTGTACTTCCCCGTATAATGAGGCGGGTGCGGACGACACGTTTCTCCACCTTTTCGATGGGAATGAGCCCCTCGACCTTGCTGATGAGGATGTTAGCGGCCTCCTCGCCCACGACATGGCCACGCTGCTCCACGGTGGTGAGCATGGGGTCGCATGACACGGCACGCTGACCATTGGTGAATCCGCACACCGACACATCGTCGGGCACATGCAGTCCCATACGCTTGGCCGTGTACATGATGCCGATGGCCGTATCGTCGTTGACTGCGAAGAAGGCGTCGGGGCGGTCTTCCTTCCGCAGCAACTCAGGGGTGATGAGTTCGGCATCGGCTCGGTTGTCGCAATAGCGCACATAGCGTTCGTCGGGTGTGAGTCCGTGCTTGAGCAGCGCATCGCGGTATCCGTTGTACCGGTTTTTCGATATCTCCAGTTTCATCGAGGCACCATAGAACGCGATGCGCTTGCATCCCGTCTCTATCAAGTGCTTCACCGCATTATAGGCCCCCAGGTAGTCATCGACCACCACGCGGCTGGCATCCACGCCCGTGCAGATGCGGTCGTAGAACACCAGAGGCACGCCGCAGTCGATAAGCCGTTGGAAATGCTCATAGCGGCTGGTATCCTTGGCCTGCGACACGATGATGCCGCACACCTTGTTTTCAAAGAACGACTGACAGATGGCCACCTCGCGCTGATACTGCTCGTCGCTCTGCGCCACCATGAGCCTATATCCGTGCGTGGCCGCCTCCTGCTCTATGCCGCTGAGGATAGACATGAAGTAGAAGTGCGTGAACTGCGGCACGATGACCCCGATGACGTGCAGGGGCTTCAGGCGTGTGTTGCGCAGCGACTCGGCTATCATGTTAGGATAAAAATTATGTTCGCGCGCGTAGGCCTTGATGAGTTCTCTGCGCTCAGCACTGATGCGGGGACTGTCTTTGAGAGCCCTCGACACCGTAGCTACCGACACTCCGAGTGCCTGTGCTATGTCTTTCATCGTGATGGGTGTGCTGTTGTTCATCAGTCAGTAATGATTACCTGTCAAGACAATGCGTAGAATTGTCTGCAAATTTATGCAAAAGCCTTTTACCTTGTTATTAAATAGGGTGGTTTTAAACATATTTCTTAATGCAATCGATTGCACTGCAAGAATCGCAAATTTTGTGCAAAAAAAATACAATGTAAATTGACGGTTGTTAACTTTGCACATTGAAATACAGCGGACAACTGCTGCCTAAGAATCGAAACTATTAAATTCAATATTATTTACTAACTTAATAACTAAAGTGATGAAGCAGGCAAAAATCAGAATTCCTGTCAGGATTCTGGCCCTTTTCATGGGTCTGTTCCTATCAATGGGAGCCTTTGCACAGCAGATTGCAGTCAAAGGCCATGTGGTGGACGCAAGCGGCGAGCCTGTCATTGGTGCTACGGTACGCGTGGTCGGCACATCTGCCGGCGCGGTGACCGACTTTGACGGTAACTTCACGCTGAATGCGAACCAAGGAGCCACGCTTGAGATATCCTATATCGGATATCAGACAGCCACAGTGTCAGCCGCCCCGGATGTCGCCGTGACATTGCACGAGGACGCTGAAGTGCTCAACGAAGTCGTCGTCATCGGTTATGGTGTTGTGAAGAAAAGCGACCTGACCGGTGCCGTGACCGCCCTCAAGCCCGACTCGAAGAACAAAGGTTTGGTGGTGAGTGCTCAAGACATGATCGGCGGCAAGATAGCCGGTGTGAACGTAACCTCTTACAGCGGTGAGCCTGGCGGCGACGCGCAAATCCGCATCCGCGGTGGTTCGTCGCTCAATGCCAGCAACGACCCTCTGATTGTGATTGACGGTGTGCCGATGGACAACAACAAAGTAGGAAGCAACTCCAACCTTTTGGCGAGCATCAACCCCCAGGACATCGAATCATTTAACGTACTGAAAGACGCTTCCGCCACCGCCATCTATGGTAGCCGCGGTTCAAACGGTGTCATCATCATCACCACGAAAAAAGGACGCATAGGGCAAAAGCCAAGCATCTCGTATGCCGGAAGTGCTACTGTGAGCATGAAGAAAAAGACCATCGACGTGATGAATGCAGCACAGTTCCGCCAGACAGTTGTCAACTCACTTGGCGCCGACTCTAACGCTTTAGACTACTTAGGCACCGCCGACACCGACTGGCAAGACCTGATTTACCGTACTGCCATCAGCCACGACCACAATGTGACAGTATCGGGCGGTATAGGCAACCTCCCCTATCGTGTGTCGTTAGGCTATACAGGTCAACAGGGTATCTTGAAGAATTCTACCTACGACCGCTATACGGCAGCGCTGAATCTCAACCCCATGCTCTTCGACAGCCACCTGAACATCAACCTTAATGCCAAAGGCATGTACTCAGAAGCCGGAAAGGCCGACACCGGCGCCATCGGAGCAGCAGTGGATATGGATCCCACGCAAGACCCCTACGCCTTTACATCACCCTACCATCAGACTCAGCTTGGCGGTTCAGCCGCACAAACCTTGCAGAACTTTGGAGGTTACTTTGAATGGGCCACCACGGGTTCCGCCCTCAACGACGCCCAATGGCCTTTCACCAAATTCTCCAATGCCACGAGCAACCCTTTGGCACTGCTGGAATTGAACAAGACATCAGAGCGTGTGCGCACATTCGTGGGCAGCGCGGATGTGGATTACAAAGTCCATGGCTTTGAAGACCTCCGCTTTCACGGCACGGTCGGCGCAGAGGTGGCAGAAGGAAAAGTGAACAACATCCTCCCGCAAGCCTATCCTGGTACCATCTACTATGGCGGTACGACCCGCAACAAGAATCTCAAACGCAGCCATACACTCAGCGCATATGCCCAGTACTATCACGACTTTGAGGATGCCGCAAGAAATCATTTCGACATCATGGGCGGATACGAGTGGGCGCATAACTATTTCGAGTACAGCAACCTGTGGCAGCAGTTCACGCCCTCAACGGCACCCAATGCCGGAACATTGTTCACAGAAACGGCCGACAATGATAAATTTGAGAATTATCTCGTCTCCTTCTTCGGCCGTGCCAATTGGAGCCTGATGGACCGCTACCACCTCACCGCCACCGTACGTCATGACGGTTCGTCACGCTTCAAGGACCACTGGTCCACCTTCCCCGCCTTTGCCTTCGCATGGAAGATTAGCGATGAGAACAAATGGCGTGAAGTGAAATGGATATCCAACCTGAAACTCCGTCTGGGCTGGGGTATGACCGGTCAGCAAGATGTGGGCGACAACTATGCCTGGATAGCCAAATATGTTGTTGGCGTGGGCAACAAAGGCTTATACCCGATGTCGGGCGACGGCACCTTACAGAAACCAAGCAGTGTGAATTACGACTTGAAATGGGAGACGACCACGACCTATAATATCGGTTTCGACTTCGGTTTTTGGAACGACCGTCTGACCGGTACCATCGACTGGTACTACCGCAAGACCACCGATCTGCTCAACTGGGCTCCGCTCGCCGCTCTCTCCGGATTCAGTGACAACGGCTGGCAGAATATCGGCTCACTCCGCAATACGGGTGTTGAATTATCCTTGGAATGGAAAGCACTGCAGACCAAAGACTGGTTCTGGACGATGAATTACAACTTCACCTACAACGACAATAAGATTCTTGATTTGAATGGTGTATCTGAAAACGGACTTCCCGTCAAGACTGGCAGCAACATCGACCAGACCAACCAGGTGCTCGCCCACCAAGTGGGATTCCCCGCCAACTCCTTCTTTGTCTATCAACAAGCCTACGACCAGAACGGCGACCCGATAGAGAACGCAGTGGTGGACCGCAATGGCGACGGTGAGATTTCCGAAGATGACCGCTACCTCTACAAGAGCATCATGGCTCCTGTGATCATGGGGTTTGCTTCGCGTGTGGAATACAAGAACTGGGATTTCGGCTTCTCACTACGCGCCAGCATCGGCAACTATGTGTATAACAACATTGAGCAGGCCAAGCGCTTGACCAGCCAAAACGCGATATGGACGCAGAGTTCCTATATGAACAACCGAATTGTGAACACCCTGGGGTGGCAGACTGATGATCTCAGGAACAAGCTCAGTGACTATTTCGTTCACAATGCCTCTTTCCTGAAGATGGACAACATCACCCTTGGCTACAGTTTCGCCAACCTCTTTAAGAGTGGCAGTTGGGAAGGCCTGAGCGGCCGTGTTTATGGCACAGCCACCAACGTCTTCACCATCACGAAATACGACGGACTGGATCCTGAGGTCTCCAGTGGCATAGATAACAACATCTACCCACGTCCTATCTCATTCATTTTCGGTCTTAATCTGAACATTTAAATTACTACGTCATGAAACGATATATTAAAACTATCCTCCCGGCAGCCGCCATGCTGCTGACCATGGGGACGACCTCTTGCACCAGCGACTTGGACGTGACGCCCATCAGTCCGAAACTCGACACCGAATTTAACGTCGATTGGCTGTTCAACAAGTGCTACGCCAACTTTGCCATGGCAGGCATTGGTGACGGTTCAAGCGGTGATGGTGGGGTTGATGTGACCGGTTACAATGATGCAGGCATGACCAACCTGGTGCGCCAAATGTGGAACAGCAATGAGTTAACTACCGACGAGGCTATCTGCAGCTGGGGCGACGTGGGCATCCCGGAGTTCAACTTCAACAGATATGATTCCTCCGAGCCTATGATGCGTGCTTATTTTGCCCGTCTTACGCTGGGCATCTCCTTCTGCAACCAGTATTTAGCGGCCGCAGCTGACCATAATGCACAGATGACGGCAGAGGTGCGCTACCTCCGCGCCCTGCAATACTATCTGCTGATGGACGCTTTTGGCAATATTCCCTATACCACCACAGTGACAAAGCCTTCTCAAATCTCACGCGCAGAGGCTTTCAACAACATCGAGCAGGAACTGTTAGAAATAGAGCCGCTCCTACCAGATGCCAAGGCTAAGAAATCGACCGACAGTGGCTATGGACGTGTAGATAAGGCTGCGGTATGGATTCTCCTATCACGCATGTATCTCAATGCAGAGGTCTATACCGGCACAGCACAATGGAGCAAAGCCGCTGAGTATGCCCAAAAGGTCATGAATAGTGATTATAAGCTGCACACGCAGGGCAATAAGAATTGGAGTGCCTACCAGATGCTGTTCATGGGCGACAATGGTGAGACAGATGCTGCCTATGAGGCCATCTTCCCTATTTTCCAAGACTCCAAGACCACCATCAGCTATGGCAACTCTCTGTTCCTCATCGCCTCTTGCTTCAATGAAGCCATGCACTCCAACCCCGACGATCCCGATGGCTACAACGGAACGACAACAGCCCACTGGGACGGCAACCGCGCTCGCCCGGATTTGATAGCAAAATTCTTCCCCAACGGCAATGCCCCACAGGTTCCCTCTTACGACATGCCAGCAGAGGCCGGTGACGACCGCGCCATCTTCTGGGGTACGGATCACACCTTAGAAATAGACAACCCCTCAGAATTCACCGAGGGATACGGTGTAGCCAAATTCATTTCTTATAAGAGCGACGGCAGCAGCACATCCGACCCCTCAGTGACCGATGCCGACTGGTTCTTCTTCCGTGCCGCAGAGGCTTACCTCACATACGCCGAGGCCACCGCTCGCCAGAATGGCGGCAATGCCACTTCTGAAGGCATAGATGCCTTGAATGCGCTCCGCACCCGCGCCCATGCTTCTCATAAATCGAGTTTCACACTCAATGAGATACTTGATGAGTGGAGCCGCGAATTCTATTTTGAAGGTCGTCGACGCGTTGACCTAATTCGTTTTGGCAAATATGGTGGTCTCAACTGCGACTACATCTGGTCGTGGAAGGGCGGTGCTAAAGAAGGCAGGAACTTTGGAGAACACATGAATATCTTCGCCATCCCAAAGAATGAGATGACCAGCAACAGCAATCTGATACAAAATCCGGGTTACGCCGACTAAATTTTATGAACACCCAACATATCGTTTCAGATATGCTGAACGTTCACAAGAAATCAAATATCATAAATACAATCACAATGAAAACTATATTCAAGTCAACACTACTGCTTCTGTGCAGTGTTTGTCTCTTCACTGCGTGTGATGACGACAACGACTCCAACCCCGTGTTGCTGCAGCCCGACTCCTTTGTCTTGAATACACCGGCATACTCAACCTCGACGATTGACTTGCAACAAACGACTTCGATTCCGTTCACATGGTCTCAGCCCGATTACGGTTTCCCCGTTGCAGCTAATTATCAAATGCAGGTGTCGCTCACCAACACGTTCAATACACCATTGACCATTGACGAGAATGATAACGCCACAGGCGACTTCGCCACCCTCAACACGATTTATGCTACGCCAAGTGGTTCTATCGATGCCACAGTGCTTTTACGCACTCTGATCTCCTTGGGAGGCTGGGACGAGAACAACGTGCCTGAGACCGCTACGGTATATGTGCGCGCCATCGCCAATACGCCCGGTGCCTCGGAGGTGGTGTCCAACTCGGTGTCGATTATCGTGGCGCCCTACATCGTCACTACTCCGGCTTACGCAGAATTTATCTACGAGATTGGTAATGAAAGTGGATGGACCACCGCTTACCCGATGCGCAGCGTGAACCTCGACGGTATCTACCAGTCGTACAACTACCTCGACGGCGGCTTCAAGTTCAGACCCAACGCCGACAACTGGGAAAACGACTTCGGCCAGGATCCCAGTGGCGACTTCGGCGCATTGGTGACCGAAGGCGAGGAAGACTGTAACAAGTCCGACGGTTCGTTCCAAGACAAGCTGCTCGAAAAAGGTTTCTACCAGATTAATGTTGACATCATCGAGATGACATGGAGCGTGACCCAAGTGAAGACCATCAGCATCATCGGTGACTTCAACAAATGGGAAGCCGACGTTGACATGACCTACAACAAAGATGAGGGTTGCTGGGAGGCCATCACGACCGTGACCGACGGCGGATTGAAGTTCCGTATGAACCACGACTGGACCATCAGTTGGGGCGGAAGGACCGAGGATAATCCTGACTTGAACGACCTGACTCAACACGACGGCAAGAACATCCCCGTGGCAGCAGGCACGTACAAGTTCCAGCTCTATATCAGCTACGAAGGCAACAACCGTGTAGTCATCACAGCACAGTAATAACGACCTAAAAAACAACGTGATATGAAAAAGATACTATATCTTGTCGGACTGGTATTCTGCATTGCCAGCTGTTCCGACGACTATACCGACTGGGCCTCGCCTATCAGCAATGCGCAGGAAGGCGGAAAGAGCGTTATGCTCGCCGTCACCGAGGCTGCACCCATCGACTTTGCCACCATCAGTAATCCAGATGAGACGGAGGTGCAACTGTTTGTCCCCGTACTGACGACAGAGGATGAGAATGAGACCACTTATGAGGTGACCCTTTGGAACGCTGACAAGACGATGAGTCAGACCGTGGTCGCTGATGCCAATGGCTATGTCAATGCCGAGGTACTGAAAACTGCCGTGGAATCATTGTACGGCAAACGTCCTGTGGCACGCCAAATACCCATCGACGTGACCGGTTATGTAGGCATCGGTTCTCTCTCCATCAAGGCAGTGGGCAACACCACAGCCACGGTGACCCCAGTAGCGCCGATTATCTACGAAGAGTATTATGTGGTGGGAACAGTGAACGGCTGGAACATCGACGGGACAGAATTTGTGCTGACCAACGGCGGTGTCGATCCCTATGAGAATTCTGTCTTCACAGGCCGCATCCCCGCCCCGGGCGATGACAGCAACGTGGAGTTCAAGCTCAAGCCCAAAGGAACACCTGCAGGCTCATGGGACTACTGCATCACTCCCGACGTGGACGGTCAGGAAGGAAAATTCTCGACCGACAATGCCGGTCCGGGCAACCTCACCATCCCCGCCGACCCCAACGCCTTGGCCTTCGACCTGACCTTCAACATGATGGACCAGGAGTGGAGTTATAAACCCGTCTATGGCATCGAAGAGACCTACTACATCATCGGTACGCCACAAGGATGGAATGAGAATGACACCAGCGTGCCCGTGAAGAACAGCGGTGCGTCGCCCACTATCGACCCCGTGTTCCAAGTACGCTTGGAAGCTACCGGCAGCAACATCGAGTTCAAACTCTGCCCCGAATCGGGCATTGGCAGCTGGGACAGCGACTTCACCGCTACCGCAACCAGCGAACCGGGTAAGTTGGCCGCCAACAATGCCGGCGGCAACATCGTCATCGAGCATGAGCCCGACGCCATCGCCTACGATGTATGGTTCAACCTGCAAGACCTGGAATGGGGCTACCGCGCCATCATGGGCGGCGACATGTTCTTCGAGATCGGCGGCGAGAGTGGTTGGTCGAAGAGCCATCCGCTGACACGCCAAGACGATGATTTCGTAGGCTACTACTACCTCAACGACCAGTTCAAATTCAAGCCGAACGAGAACAACTGGGACAACGACCTCGAGTATGATGGCCCGGGTGATGGAGTTACCGGCATGGTGGCCGACAACGGCGGCTCCAACATGCCCGCCCCCACTCCTGGCTTCTACAAAATCATCCTCAACCCTTACGCCGGGTCCTACACGCTGATCCCGATCACCACCGTGGGTGTGATTGGCGACGCCACCGCCAACGGCTGGGACAGCGACCAGGATATGACCTGGAACAACGAGTACGGCTATTGGTACATTGAGAATCTGCAATTGACTGATGGTACCATCAAGTTCCGTGGCAACGACAACTGGGACCTCGACCTTGGCGGTGACCCCAACTGCCTGACCATCGGCGGTGCCAACATCTCCGTGACAGCCGGCACCTATGACATCTACCTCTTCGCATCTTACAGCGGCGGCAGCCACTGCGTGCTCAAGAAGAAGTAAACGGCTCTGAACCTCTCTTTTGAGAGAGAAACAAATGAGAGAATCGTTTCGCGATACAGCGATACGGTTCTCTCACTTTTTTGCTCTCAATCTTCCATCCTCGCCCTATTACGTGCAACCGATTGCGCAATCATTTATGCAAATGAAGAGTGCAAACGCATACAACTTGCAATAATAATGTGTAACTTCGCAACAATCAAACCAAACGACCATGATGAAGAAAATTTACGCTACACTGTTTGCACTTGTCGTCACCACCGCGGTGACAGCACAAGGATGGCCCTCACAATATCAGGGCGTGATGCTGCAAGCTTTCTATTGGGACTCGTTCTCCGACAGCCAATGGACCAACTTGGAAAGCCAGGCAGATGAACTATCGCAATATTTCTCTCTTGTGTGGATACCACAAAGTGGCAAATGCAATGACAACGGCTATAACTCGATGGGCTACGACGACTATTATTGGTTTGACCAAAACTCATCGTTCGGCACAGAGGCACAGTTGCGCTCGCTCATTGGCACATTCAAGGCCAAGGGTATCGGCACCATCGCCGACGTGGTCATCAACCACCGCAACACCAACGGATGGGTCACCTTCCCCAAAGAGACCTACAAGGGTGTGACCTATCAGATGCTTTCGACCGACATCTGCGCCAATGATGACGACGGCAAGACCAAGACATGGGCAGACGCCAACGGCTACAGCTTGAGCGGCAAAGCAGACTCGGGTGAGGGATGGGGCGGCATGCGCGACCTCGACCATAATAGCGCCAACGTGCAAACGTGCGTGAAGGCATATCTCGACTTCCTGCTCAACGACCTGGGCTACACGGGATTCCGCTATGATATGGTGAAAGGCTTCGCCGGCTCGTTTCTGGGTAAATACAACAAAGACGCCAATCCAACCTTCAGCGTTGGTGAATATTGGGACGGAAACAAAAACAACGTGGTGAATTGGATTAACGCCACGAAAGCGGATGGTGTCATTCAGAGCGCAGCTTTCGACTTCCCGTTCCGTTACACGGTACGCGACGCCATTAACGCCAACAGTTCCCAACCAGCATGGAATAAGCTTGAAAACACTTCATTGATAGCCGACGCCAACTACCGCCGTTATTCCGTAACGTTTGTGGAGAACCACGACACAGAGAAACGCTCCAATGCCGACCAAGACCCCATCAAGCGCGACACCTTGGCCGCCAATGCCTATCTGTTGGCCATGCCCGGCACCCCTTGTGTGTTCCTCAAGCACTGGAAAGACTGCAAGAAGGACATCGCCAACATGATTAACGTTCGCCGATTCGCCGGCATCCACAACGAGAGCACCTACACCAAGTACAGTGGCGCCTACACCCATTATGCCGTCTATACCAGAGGAACCAACTGCGATTTGCTCTGCGTGGTGGGCGACGTGACAAAATACACGCCTACCGCACGCTGGATACCCGTGGGCAGCGGTTACCACTACAGCTACTATCTCTCGAACAATGCCAATACG
Organism: uncultured Prevotellaceae bacterium; assembly: GCA_946404865.1. Classification (GTDB taxonomy): domain Bacteria; phylum Bacteroidota; class Bacteroidia; order Bacteroidales; family Bacteroidaceae; genus Prevotella. Next base: position 67,215 of record CAMJFC010000003.1, on the reverse strand, counting down.
GCATGGATAGACCTGCCTTCGGGTGAATACATCAACGAGCAGAAAGCTACGCTGACCGCCGTGACCAACTCTGAGGCGCAAATCGTATATACTACCAACGGCACCACACCGACGGCATCAAGCACGAAAGTAGCATCGGGCAGTCAGGTCACCATTCCCGCCGGCACCACCACGCTCACTGCCGGACTGCTCATCGGCGGCACTGTGTCAGGCATTCAAAGCCGCACCTATAACGTTGTCAGTTTCCAGCCCTACGACATCGACATCTACGTGAACACCGATGCGGTGGGATGGAGTTACGTGAACTTCTGGACATGGGGCGGTGATGAATCGCACAGTCCGAGTAACAAGAATTGGCCGGGCGACAAAGTGAGCACTACCGTTAGCGTTGACGGCAAGAACTGGTTTAAGAAGACCTTCACCATCAACAATCCCGACGATTATGTCAACTTCGTGTTCAGCACGGGTTCGGGCAGTCCGGGCAGTCCGCAGACCGTCGATGTCAATGATATCCGTGAGACCACTTATTTCGAAATCTCAGCTGCCACCGAAGGCGGTAAGAACTTAGTGAACGTGGTGAGCACAGGCATTAAGGAACAGCTGAATCCGATAGCGGAAGGCGGAAACGATACCATCTACGACCTGCAAGGCCGCCGCGTGGAACATCCTACACACGGCATCTATATCAGAAACGGCAAGAAATACGTGGTACGATAAAGACAAGACATAAGAGGACATTTCCTCACCGCACAAATAGGGACAGGGCGTGGCTCTGTCCCCATTTTTTTCTGTGACTCAACGTCAGTAAACCATGATAACACAAAAAAAAGTTGCATGGCAACAAAAAAAACGCTAAATTTGCAGCCGAAAAGAAAATATAAAAGCACTAATACATATGAAACGCATTTTTACGCTACTTGGACTGGCTTTAGCCGTCATTACACTTCACGCCCAAACCAAATATGTGGGGGGCGACATCTCCTTGCTTCCCTCGTATGAAACCAACGGCGCAAAATACAAAGACCTGAACGGCAACACCATCACGGGGGGCATGCTGCCCTACTTCAAGGCACAAGGGTTGAACGCCATGCGCGTAAGGCTCTTCGTGGATCCGTCGAAAGCACCATCGGACGAGAAAGGACAAGGCGTGCGCCAAGACCTGGAGTACGTGAAAGCCCTGGGTAAACAAATCAAAGACGCGGGTATGAAACTGATGCTCGACTTCCATTACTCCGACTCATGGGCCGACCCCGTGAAACAATGGACACCCGACGCATGGAAGAGCATGACCGACGACGAGCTCTACGACAAAATCTATGAATACACCAAAGACGTGTTGCAACAGATGGTTGCCGCCGGTGCCACGCCCGACTTCATCCAAACGGGCAATGAAATCAGTTACGGCATGCTGTGGGGCGCAAGAGGTAGTGCTGCGTCGGTACAAAAGAAATGCTATACCGACCAAGACACCAACTGGCCACGCTTCACCACCCTGCTCAAGCGCGCCGGTGAGGCTTGTCGCGAGGTATGTCCCCAAGCCAAAATCGTCATCCACACCGAGCGAGTGGCCCGTCTCAACGTGCTCCTCGCCTTCTACGACAAGATGGCCTCTTACGGTGTCGATTACGACATCATCGGTCTGAGCTACTACCCCTACTACCACGGGAAGTTGGAAACGCTGAATAGCGTGCTCGGCAATTTAGAAGGGCGGTTCAGCGACAAAGACATCATGATTGTAGAAACGGGCTATTTCCATAAATGGCAGACCGAAAGTGCCGAATATGACTTGTCGGCTACCTATCCCATCACACCTGAAGGACAAAAGAAATTCACCGAGGCACTGATTGACATCCTCAACGCCCACTCGAAGGTGACAGGACTGTTCTGGTGGTTCATGGAAGCCAACGAATACGGTTTGGACTGGAACACCAAGCGCGTGACCGACGCATGGTACAACGCAGGGCTGTTTGACAATGAGACGGGCAAGGTGATGCCGGCCCTCTTCTCGCTCCAAAAATTCCTTGGCGACCAGGCGCACGTCACCGAGTTGGACGGTGACTCGGACCAAACACCCAAAGCCGTCTATACCATCGACGGCCGCCATCTGGGCACCGATGCCAGCACCCTGCCCCACGGCATCTACATCGTCGGTAAGAAGAAAGTGGTGAAATAAAGCGGATATCTTTCCCCACCCAACCCTCCCATGGGAGGGCTTCCAACCCCTCTCTAAATCTCTCCCCAATCCTTGGGAAGAGACTTAACCGCTCCTCCTCGTCGCTCTGTCACTAAGGTATGCTCGGCCCATCAAAGGGCCGGCATCTATATCTACGCAACAAAGTTGCGAGTGCTTGTGTTCGCTTCGCTCACCGCGCTGCGACAAATGCCACATTAGGCTTACGTCGTACCACAAATTCCCATAAAAATCCATGAATTAACAATCAAAAAAAATTAATGAAAAATTTGTAGTCATTCATGTTAATTCATGTAGCGTCGCAGACATTGCCCTCGCCCGAGCGCCGAAACATCCGTGAAATCAGTGTAATCCGTTGTAGGAAGAAATATAATGTTAGAGGAAAAAAACGTTGTCCTCCTATTGTCTTAATTTAGGAAAAATCTTAGTCTTGTTTCGGACTTGTTTTCGTGATTTTTAGTGTCTGGTCGCAGTATTCCACCACGGCTGGACGGTGTGTGATGAAGATGACCGTCTTGTGGTGCGTGGCCAGAATGTTGTGCAGCAACTGACGCTCAGTGTCGGGGTCGAGTGCACTCGTGGCCTCGTCGAAGAGCAAGATACTGCGGTTGCGCAGCAAGGCACGTGCGATGGAGATGCGCTGCGCCTGACCCTCGCTCAGCCCCCCACCCGACTCAGCACAGTTGGTGTCGAGTCCATCGGGCAGGTCGAACACGAAATCGGCACAACTCACGTGCAACGCCTCACGCATCTGCTCATCAGTAGCGGAGAGCTTGCCCAGGCGCAAATTGTCGCGAATGGTACCGCTCATGAGCGTGTTACCTTGTGGCACATACACGAAATTGCAACGCATGCGCGGTGACAGTTCCAACACCTCGCGGTCGTTGTAAATCTCCACCTTTCCCTCACGCGGATGGAGCAAGGCAAGGAGCATACGTACCAACGTCGTTTTTCCGGCACCCGTCTCGCCCAGGATGGCGGTGCAACTGCCCGGGGGGAAATCGAATGAGAGATGGCTGATTACATCCCCTTCTTTGTCGGCGTAAGCATAGGAGATATCATGTAAGCGCACACCGCACGGTGCTTTCAGACGGATAGGATCTCCTTGCTCTTCAAGCGGGTTCTCCTCGAGTTCCATCAAACGCTCAGCGGCCGTGAACACCGACACGAACGCCGGTATCAATTTCGTCAGGCTACGTGCCGGCCCTTGCACCTTGTTGACCAACTGAAGGAAAGCTGTCATACCGCCGAATGTCAGCGTATGTTCAGCCATCCGGAGCGCACTCCACAGGAACGCCACAAGATAGCCCAAAGCGAAACCGAAATTGAGGATAAGGTTGGAGAAAACGGAGAATGCCGTGCGCTTCACCACATGATGGCGCAGTTCGCTCTGTGTACTCTCCAGTTTATCGACCATGGCCGAGTCGCGCTCCAACGTTTTGATGAGCATGCGGTTTTGGATGGTCTCTTGCAGCACGCTCTGCACCTTACTGTCGCTGTCGCGCACCTGCCGGGTGAGTTGGCGCATCTTACGGATATATATCTTGCTGACGAGGGCAAAGACAGGAATCATGATTACGATGATGCATGCCAGCATCTTGTCCATGGTGAAGAGATAGATGAACGCGCCAAAGAACATCGCCAACACCGACAGCGTGCTGGGGATGGTCTCCGTGAGGAAATTCACCACATTGCCCACATCAAACTCCAAACGGTTGAGCACATCGCCGCTGTGGTGCGACTCCTTGCCGTGCCATTCCGACCGAAGGATGCGGTCGAGCATCTTCTGTTGCATCCTGTTCTGAGCCCTGATGCCCAAGATATTGCGCACCCACACGCCAGCGATGCTAATACCGAAATCGCAGAGCACCAAAACCGCCATCAGTCCTACCGACCAATAAATCGAACCTTCGACAGTGCCCGCCGCCACATCGATGGCATGCTTCACCGCCCACACCGAGGCCAGGCTCACCGCCACGCCGAGGAGTCCGAGCGAGGCATTGATTACAGCTTGCAACCTGTTGCCCCGCCATGCCCTCCAAAGCCACCGCATCGTCTGTTTGACGGTGTATTTGCTGTCGGGCGCATGCAGATAATTCTTAACGGCTTTAAACATGGATTCTCATCTTCTGTCCATCCCCCACATCATTTTCTCGCGGAGGGTATGGAAATACTTATGTTCATGGCGTTTCACCACGCGCACAGGAAAGTCGGTCTTACGGATGGAGAGCACCGTGCCCTCGGCGCATTTCTCCGACCGTCCGTCGATAGCGACGAGGAACTGATGGCTGCGGCTCTCCACGGTGAGCGTGATCTCCGTATCGTCAGGGATTACCAACGGGCGCACATTCAGGCTGTGCGGAGCCACGGGTGTGAGACACAGTGCACCAGCCTGCGGTGCGATGATAGGGCCGCCGTTGGAGAGCGAGTAAGCCGTGCTGCCCGTGGGCGTACTGACAATCAATCCGTCGGCCTGATAGGTCATCAGATACTCACCGCCCACGTATGCCCGGATGCTAATCATCGATGCATTATCACGTTTCAGCACAGCGATATCATTAAGTGCATAGGGACTGTCGCTGAGCAGGCTGCCATCAGCCTCCACCTGTATGGTGCGTAACTCATCCACCCGATAGCTGCCCTCGAAGATGTCGCGCAACGCCTCCTCCACCGTGTCGGGGGCAATGGAGGCGAGAAAGCCCAAGCGCCCCATGTTCACGCCGATGATTGGGATGCACTTGCGCCCCACCTGACTGGCCGCACTGAGGAAGGTGCCGTCGCCGCCCATCGAGATGACGAAGTCGGCCTCGAAGTCTGGGCCTCGGAACACGCCGTCGGCCTCGACCGTAATCTTCTGGTCGGCAGTCAGAAACCGGTGATAGTCTTCTTCCACATAGACTCGTGCTCCCCGTTCGGAGAGGAAGGCGAGAATCTTTTGGATAGACATCGACTTCTTGGCTTGGTAGATATTGCCGAAAATGGCGAAACGGAGTTGTTGCTCTGACATAGTTATAGGTTTGATTCTTTCTCTTTACCCATCGAAAAAGCGCGTTGACGGTGTCTGAGTTTTTACCAGGGTTCCCAATTAAAATGCAAAGGTATGATTTTTTTCTGATAACACCATACTTTCAGCCATTTTTCCGATGATAAAAGATTTATTCAAGGGTCGGCACACGCAGCACGTGCCCCTCGATGTCGGCCTTTCATGGCAAAGATAACCGTTTTTTCATCGTGAAAATCAAAAAAAAGGAAAAAGAGAGTGTTTCATTTGGTATTTCTTTTTACTTTTCGTAACTTTGCCCTTCAAAGGACAAAAAAGCGATTCATTTTAACCCACTAAATATTGCATGATTATGGCAAAAGCGTATGTTTTCCTCGCTAACGGTTTCGAGGAAGTTGAGGCTCTGACCATTGTGGACGTTTTAATCCGCGGCGGTGTGGATGTGACAACGGTGAGCATCACCGACAATGAGAATGTAACCGGTGCACACGGTATCACCGTCGTGGCTGACCAAGTATGGGACGAGGCAGACTTTTCGGATGCCGATGTTCTGTTGCTGCCCGGCGGTATGCCCGGCACATCCAACCTGTTTGAGAAGCGCGAGTTGTGCGAACTGGTGAAGCAGCATGCAGAGAGCGGCAAACTGACAGGTGCCATCTGTGCCGCCCCCCTGATTTTGGGCGGTCTGGGATTGCTGCGCGGCGGACGGAACGCCACCTGCTACCCGGGATTCGAACAGTACCTCACCGACGCGAACTACACACAAGAGGTGTACACCGTGGACGGTAACATCATCACCGGCAACGGTCCTGCCGCCGCCCTCCCGTTCTCTTACGCCGTTCTGCGCGCCATCCAAGGCGAGGAGACCGCCAACACCGTGGCAGAACAGATGATGTTTCTCAAACTGATGGAGAAATAAACACCATCATGCCCACTATTTTCGATCAGGACGTCATGTATGTGCCCGGAGTCGGGCCCAGAAAGAAAGAGATATTGAGCAAAGAGCTGAATATCAAAACCTTCGGCGACCTCATCGAATACTATCCTTATAAGTATGTGGACCGGAGTCGCATCTACCGCTCAGATGAACTGTCGGTCGATATGCCTTTTGTGCAGTTGAAAGGCAAAATCCTCAGTTTTGAGGAGTTTGACATGGGGCCGCGCAAGAAGCGCGTGGTGGCACATTTCTACGATGGCGGCCGGGTGGTCGATTTAATATGGTTCGCGCGCACGCAATATGTCACCAAGACTTACAAGGTGAACACCGAATATATCGTGTTCGGCAAACCCACCGTCTATAGCGGCCGTTTCCAGATAGCCCATCCCGAGGTGGAAGAGGCCGCCCAGTTGCAACTCACCACGATGGGGATGCAGCCCTACTACAACACGACGGAGAAGATGAAGAACAACGGGCTGACATCGCGCAGCATCGAGCGTGTGATGAAAAACATGCTCGAGCGCATCCCCTCGCCCATGGCCGAGACGCTGCCCCCCTTCATCACAGCGCCACTGCACCTGGTGTCGCGCGACGATGCCCTGCGACACGTACACTACCCCAAAAACACCGATGAGATGCAACGGGCACGGTTGCGGCTGAAGTTCGAGGAGCTGTTCTACGTGCAACTCAACATCCTGCGCTATGCCGCAGACCAGCGGCGCAAATACCGCGGTTATGTGTTCGCACATGTCGGCGACTTCTTCAACGGATTCTTCCGCGACCACCTGCCGTTCACACTGACCGGCGCACAGAAACGTGTCATCCGCGAGATACGGCACGACATGGGCAGCGGGAAACAGATGAACCGCCTGCTCCAAGGTGATGTGGGGTCGGGCAAGACGCTCGTGGCGCTGATGTCGATGCTCATCGCACTCGACAACGGTTATCAGGCGTGCATCATGGCACCCACGGAAATTCTGGCAGAGCAACATCTGAACACCATACAGGCATTCTTGGGCGACATGCCCATCCGGGTGGAACTGCTCACGGGCATCGTCAAAGGCAAACGACGGCAGGAGGTGCTCGACGGACTGGCCGACGGCAGTGTGCAGATACTCGTGGGCACCCACGCCATTATCGAAGACCCCGTGCAGTTTCTGCGACTCGGCTTTGCCGTGGTGGATGAGCAACACCGTTTCGGCGTGGCACAACGCGCCAAGCTGTGGGCTAAGAGCGAAAACCCGCCCCATGTGCTCGTGATGACGGCCACCCCTATCCCCCGCACCCTCGCCATGACCATCTATGGCGACTTAGACGTGAGTGTGATAGACGAACTGCCGCCCGGACGGAAACCCATACAGACCGAGCACCGTTTCGACACGCAGATCACATCACTCTATGAGAGCATCCGCCGCCAGGTGCGCATGGGACGGCAGATTTACATCGTATTCCCGCTCATCCAAGAGAGCGAGAAAATGGATTTAAAAAATCTGGAGGAGGGTTATGAGGCTCTCAAGGAGGTGTTTGCCGAGTTCCGCCTGAGCAAAGTTCACGGCAAGATGAAACCCAAGGACAAGGAAGAAGAGATGACACGGTTTGTGAACGGCGAGACACAGATACTCGTGGCCACCACCGTGATAGAAGTGGGTGTGAATGTGCCCAACGCCTCGGTGATGGTCATCCTCGACGCACAGCGTTTCGGTTTGTCGCAACTGCACCAGTTGCGCGGCCGTGTGGGACGCGGCGCCGACCAGTCATACTGCATCCTGGTCACGCCTTACCAACTGAGCAAGGAGACACGCCGGCGCATTGACATCATGTGCGACACCAACGACGGATTCCAAATCGCCGAGGCCGACCTGAAGTTGCGAGGCCCAGGCGACTTAGAAGGTACCCAACAGAGCGGCATGGCTTTTGACCTGAAGATAGCAGACATCGCCCGCGACGGACAGATTGTACAGATGGCCCGCGACGAGGCACAGAAAATCATCGATGCGGACCCGAAATGTGAGCGTTCGGAATATGCGATGCTCTGGAACCGTCTGTCAGAACTGCGCAAGAGCAACATCAATTGGGCTGCCATCTCTTAACATGCTGAACATTGCACCTCAACCTTAAACTGTTGTCTTCACTACTCCACTCCTTCACTCCTCCACTCCTAAACCACAACGGATTTCACGGATGACACGGATTTTTAAGATGGGTCTAATAATGCCGAGAACGACCAAAAACACCTCTCCCAACAATCTAAATGTGTGTTAAAGAGACACTAAAGACTGTTAATCGTGCTTTTATTTCATTATTATCGTTTACCTTTGCAAACGAAAAGTTGAAATAGTGACGATTTTCTTGTGAAAATAATCGGTGTTTGTCCTTTTTTCGCCCGAGTATTTTCGAGAAATCAACCCGTTGAAAGTCACTCTAAGCAATTAAACAACAGACTATGCATTTATCGAAAACAATAAAAACACTCGCATTGTCGGCAATTGTATTATTGTCGGCAACACCAGTTATGGGTCAAGACATCTTAGCACGTCAGGCCCCAGTTGACAAGAAAGTTAGAGCCGTTGACACCTTGGCACTCCAAAGCATTATGGAGCGCGAAGAGGCTGCCTCTCCTGCTGCTTCCCTCTATCAAGATTGGGATAATCGCTATGCACATAAAGCCACCGAACTGCCTGAGTCTTACCGCATCGACCTGCGTGATTTCTGCATGCCCACCCCGAGCCGCGTCATCACCTCCAATTTCGGTGCACGCTGGGGACGTATGCACAAAGGACTTGACATCAAGGTGTATATTGGTGATACCATCCGCGCCGCTTTCTCCGGCAAAGTGCGTGTGGTGAAATATGAAGCCAAAGGTTACGGCAACTATGTGGTCATCCGTCACCACAACGGTTTGGAGACCATCTATGGACACATGTCGAAACAGTTGGTACGCGAGAATCAAGTGGTCCGCGCAGGCGACCCCATCGGATTGGGTGGTAACACCGGCCGCAGCACCGGTTCACACCTGCACTTCGAGACACGCCTCTGCGGTGTAGCCCTGAACCCGGCTCTCTTCTTCGACTTCAAAGCACAAGACGTGACAGGCGACTTCTACACCTTCCGTAAGAGCACTATCGACCGCGAATCCGCTCAGGCCACCCGTCTTCGTGGCAAGAACGACGGCGGCGGTTATCGTCAGGAGGATGTCACCGGTCGTGCTTCCAACAACAACGCCACTGCACAGAGCCAGCAGCGCAGCAGCGGTGCGGCTAAATTCCATAAGGTACAAGCTGGAGAGACGGCTTACTCTATCGCCCGCAAATACAATATCACTGTTGAGAAATTGGCAGAGATGAACCACTTGGGCAAAGACTTGCGTATCCGTCCCGGACAATTACTGAAATACTCATAACCCATATTTCAAAGAACACATCAAAAAAAGTGCCAGGCCTCATCTTCGAGGTCTGGCATTTCTTATGATAAACCACCCGTGCATCAGCATCGTGGTAAGCAGTCCATAATGCTTTCGCATGACCCGAAAGCGCTCTTTGAGCGAGTCACGATGGTGCGCCGTGGTCTGCCCTCCCTCCAAAAACAAAGCCACTACGCCATCCACAGATACCAAAGGAGCCTTCAGACGTTGCGCCTCTTTCATTACCCTGATACACCAATCGACATCAGCCGAATAGCGATAGTCAAGGTTGTAAGGCAACGAGCGGGCGATGTCGGTACGCGCATAAAACGCTTGATGGCAGACCAACATACCCCACCGGAACGAGCGCCATGTGAGTTGCTTAGGCGGGCGCAAGCGCCTTGGACCGAGGTCGTGTCCCTTCTCATCAATCAGATGGGTATCGCCATAAATCACGCCCGGCAACTCACCGTCGCCCCCACACATGGCTACTGCTGCCACCCGTTCCAACGTATCAGGTGTAGCAAGACGGTCGCCGGCATTCAAAAAGATGACATAGTCGCCCGTGGCCTTTGCCAGTCCTTTGTTCATCGCATCGTAAAGCCCACGGTCGGGCTCAGAACAGACAATCACCTGATGGCCGTCAGTCTTCCGACTGGCAGCCTTTTGGTACTGATACGCCAATTCGAGCGTTCCATCTTTCGATGCACCGTCGATAATCAAGTGCTCCACTGCGCTGTGCGTCTGCTCCGCCACGCTATCGAGCGTAGGGGGCAGCACGTCAGCCGCCTGCCACGTGACGGTAATCACCGTGATGGTGATCATAACTTATAATTTTTGAAAGCCAAGGCGTGGTTATACACCTCAATGTATTTCAAGGCAATGTTATGCTGCGAATACGACGAGGCCACTTTCTTGACCGCATTGTCGCTCAGCGCCTCACGGTCGGCCTCTTTCATCACCCAATAGATGCCCTTAGCCAAATCGGACGAGTCGCGGTATTCCGCCACATAGCCATTCTTCTCATGGTCTATTTCCTCGGTGATGCCACCCACTTTGAATCCCACGCAAGGCACTCCACACGCCATGGCCTCCATGACGGTATTGGGCAGGTTGTCCTCCAGTGACGGCAGCACAAACACATCGGCAGAGTTATAGACATCAACGATTTTCTTCTCATCGCTGACATATCCGAGCGGATAAGCGGGCAGACGGAGATGGCCCGTGAAGTCCTCAGAATGACCGCCGAGGATAGCCACAGCCGTACCTTCCTTCATCTCGGGATGCTCTGCTGTCAGTTTGTCGATGGCTTCAATCATAAAGTCCATGCCTTTACGCCGGTCGTTGACCCGCTGCGACACGAAGAGGATAATTTTTTTGTCAAGCGGCAGTCCTGCACGTTTGCGTGCCTCCTGTTGGTCTTTCTTGCAGAACACGCGCGTGTCGATGGGATTAGGAATGGCCGTAACCGACTGGCCTGTGAGCAGTCCGCTCTTTTTGGCCAGTCCTTCCAGCCATCGGCTACAGGTAACGAACGAGATGTGCTGTCCGTCGAGCATAGCAGCTTTTTTCTTCCACACGCGGTAAGCCAGATCTTTGGGACCGCCTCCGTCGGGCAACATCTTACAGTTGCGGCACGTTGCGGTATAAGCCTTACAACCTTGAGTATAATGGCAGATGGCAGTGGCCGGCCAGGCATCGTGCATGGTCCACACCACAGGTTTCCCTGACTCTAATATTTTTCTGATGCCATCGATAGAGAGCATGCCCTGATTGATCCAGTTGAGATGGATGACATCAGCCTCCTTGAACTCGCGCAGTGTAGTGATGTCATAGCCCGTATTGGCGATGTCGATTTCAAACAGCCGGTTGCGCGAAAGGCGCAGATTCCAATAGATGGTCCAACGCTCCCAAAGAAATTTCAAACTTCCGGCCAGGCCTTTGCCTAATCCCACTACGGTGATTTGGTCGGTGTCTTTATCGCGCACCAACATCTTTGCTTTCACCCCATTATTATTGAGGGCCTCCATCAAGCGGTTGGCCGCCAAAGCAGCACCACCCGTACGCTCACTGGTATTAACAATCAGAACTCTCATATTTTCGATTTTTTCAATACGACAAAGATACGGAAAAATGCGGTTTGCACAAAAAAAATAACAAAAAAAATCGCTGTTTGCGCACACAACGCTTGATTTAAATCAAGAATGAGCCTATTTTTGTGAAAAATGGGGTAAAAAGTATTGCAAACGGCTCATTTTCGTTGTACCTTTGCATTGTCAAAAGGTTAATAGATTGTTTAGGTTAGTAGTAATAGATTTAGGTTTTTAGTTATTAGGTTTAAGGTAATTAAATTAAGATTGTTTAATTGGACAACAATGGAGGCCGTGAGGTTTTCATTGATTTTTTGAAAAGGATTTTTAGTTAAACATAGGCTCGTGCGCCACAGCTCGTTGAGAGTTGCGGCGCACTTTTTTTGTCCTCACCGTCCGATCCATGCCTCAGGGTTGAGTTTGTCTTTCTCGTGGCGCAACTGGAAATGGAGGGTGTTGTCACCGCCTACGGTGCCAAGACGTTGGTTCATGGTGACATGCTGTCCAGCACGAACGGCGATGTTCTTCAGGTTGCAATAGACGGAGATATAACTGCCATGACGCACCATCACCACCATCATGCCACCCACATCACTGACGGCACTCACCTCGCCGTCGAACACGCTGCGCACGGTGGCTCCGGGCTGTCCTAAGATATTGATACCCTTATTGTCTAACTTCACATCGCGCAATCCTTCGACATTACGAGTGCCGAAATGGCTGACGATGCGGCAGTTGCCACTCACAGGCATGGGCAACCGTCCTTTGTAACTGCTGAACGACCCGCTCATGCGCCGGTCGGCAGTTGAGAGCGACTCTGCAGGAGCCTCTTCGAAACGTTCATTGGCGGCAGCCATTTCCCTGGCCGCCCGCTCACGTTCGGCTGCGGCTTTGCGTTCGGCAGCCTCGCGTGCCGCCGCTGCCTCACGTGCCGCTTGTTCGGCTGCAGCGGCCTCCTGCTCCTTGCGTTGCCGTTCACGTTCAGCTTTCTCGGCCCGCGCCATCTCGCGCTTGCTGCGCTCAGCCTCCTCGCGCTCCGCATTACGTCGTCTGATTTCCGCTTCGCGTGCTTTGGCCTCAGCCGCCTCGCGCTCTGCTTTTTGTGCCGCCTCGCGCCGGCGAGCCTCCTCGGCCCTTGCCTCAGCGATACGCCGCTCGTTCTCACGGGCCCGAGCCTCGGCTTCAGCCTTCTTTCGAGCCAGTTCCTCTTTCCGTTTTTTCTCCCGTTCGGCCCTTGCCACCCGTTCGGCCTCCTCACGTGCCTTGCGCTCAGCCTCGGCACGTTGGCGGGCCTTCTCCATTTCAATGGCCACCAAGCGGTCAATCTCATTGTTCAATGCGGCATATTTCCTTTGCTGCTCGTCGATGATGCCCTGAATGGCTTTCTGTTCTTTTTGCAGGCTGTTCACCACATGTTGCTGTTCTTCTTGTTTGACCTGCAAGGCGCGCTGAGCATCCTTACCTTTTTTCACAAGGGTGTTTTTGTCGCTACGCGCCAATCGTAGTTGGTCGCGTTTTTTGTCAATCTCGGCTTGTTTCTGTTTGATAATCTCACCCTGCACCCGTTGGTACTTGGCATATTCGCGCACGAACCGCAACCGACGGTACGCCTGGGTGAGGTTTTTGGCACTGAACACGAACATCAGTTTGTCTTGGATGGACCTGTGCCGAGCCAGATAGCGCATCGACTTCACATACTTCTGTTTGCGGTCGTCAAGTTGTTTTTGCAAGCTGCTGATTTGCGCCTCTAAGAGTTTAATTTTATCGTTGATATTGACGATTTCCTCCTCGAATCCGTCAATTTCCCGTTGATGGTTGTCAATCTCGCCGTTAATCTCGACCAACGTTTGCAGCCGTTTCTCCACATCGGCCTTATTGGCACTGAGTTTGGTCTGCTGGGTTTTGATTTCCTGCTGAATCTGCGAGCGTTGGTTTTGCAGTCCGCGTATCTCTTCGTTAGTATAATCGGCGGTATTGCCTTTGCCCTTACCTTTCCCTTTTTTGCCTTTTTTGTTGTTCTGCTGCTTATTCTTGTTGGTAGTCGTCTGTTGAGTCTTGGCCTTACCGCCACGACGTTGCTGTGCGTTGACCGTCGTCGAACACACCAAAGCAAGCAACAATAATATTACGATACGTCTCATTATTCCCTCCCCGTGATTTGTTGTAAGATATCCTCAGCTGTCACCTTTTTATATTTGTCGGAGACGCTGGTCTGGGTGTCCCATCCGCCGTCGTCGGTCACCTTATTGATTTTCATCCTCACCTTCACCGCTTTTTTTGCATTGACGGCCGCGGAAGAGAATTTGACCTGATGGTCGTAAGGAAACCATTTCGAGCCCATGCTGCGGAAATCGCTGTAGTTCCACTCCAACTTCGAGTCGCCGGAATTGGGGTCAGCGTAAGTCACTGTGGCTTGATTGATACGTCCTGCGTCGGAAGCACCTTCAGCCACCGTCCATGCGAAATCCATCCGGTTCTGTTTGAAAAGGATATGCCGTACCGGTGTCAGGTCCACATCATACATGGCATATTCCGCCTCGCCCACTTTGTTCTTGCCCGGCACGAAGAGCTGGTTCCAGAAAAGAGCTTGCAAAGAGTAGAAATTGAGGCCATTACGGCGTAAGAAACCGATCTCGTCATAACGCCCCTTGATATAAGTCTTGTGCACGCGGTCCATGAGCAGGACATAATCGGGAGTGAACTCAATGCGTGCCACCTCGACCAGACCGAGCGGTGATATCTGAAGGCGTATCACCTCGTCGCGTTTCATGCGCAACTGTCCGTCGAGAGTGATGTCTTTCGACCCCGTGTTGACCGTGAAATCGATTTTTGCCACGACATTGCGCTGATAGACAGCTTGGTCGGCAGTGGACCTGACGATATTCAGTTTCTGCGCGGCATCCATGGTGGCAGTACCGGCACCACCCGTCTGAGCGGTAGCGCCCGTTTGTGCATCGGTCTTTTGTGTTTTTGGCTTTTTGCCGTCCACCACTTTGTTTTTGGTGCCACACGCCCCGAGCAGGAGTGCTGCTGCCAAGAAAGATATAAATAGGTGTTTCTTCATTTTTTTATTTGTTGCGTCTAACACTTATCCTCTCCTACTTGAGATATTTTTTTTGTTTGATTTTTTGTTCCAAGAGAGTCGTCCCCCCGCCTGCTGCTAATGCCTGCTGCCAATAATCGAGGGCTTTGTTGATATCGCCGTTGTTGGCCGCGATGTCGCCGGCATGCTCCAGTACTTCGCCATTGGGCTCATCATAGTTCTTCAGGGCCTGGTCGATATAGATTTGCGCCTCTTCGTAACGTCCCTGCATGAAGAGAATCCAAGCATACGTGTCGAGATATGTGCCGCTGTCGGGATGTGCCTTGATGGTGCGGTAGCTCATGCGCTCTGCTTTTTGCAGGTCCTCGCCCCTCACGCTGAGATAGTAGGCATAGTTGTTGAGACAGGGCACATTGTCCGGGTTCCATTGCAGGCAACTGTCGTAGGCGGCGAAAGCCTCATCGTCTAATCCTTTTTGGTGGAGGATGTCGCCCATAATGGAATAGAAATCCGACACGATGGCATGGTTGCTCTCCGAGTTGATTTGGCTCACACCACGCCGGAAAGCATCAAGCGCCTCGTCGTGCTCATCTTTCTGATAGTGGGCCACACCGAGGTAGTAGTAGAAAGCCATCTCGTCGGGATTGTATTCCAACGCGGGCCGGCAGAGTGCGATGACAGCATCGTAATCCTCAGTGCCCCAGACAGACTGGATGAGGTGCAAGCGTGCCCCGGCATTGTCGGGAGCGATTTGCAGCACCCTCCTCAAGGCCGCGTTGATACTGTCGGTTGGCATCTTCTTCAGGTCCATGTAGGCGGCCCGCAATTCGGCAATGTCGGCGCTGGGTTTAGGAGTGTCAAGCACCCGTTCAAACAGAGCCAGCACGGCGGTACTATCACCGCCAGCCTGTTCATTCTCATTGATAATCTGTCGGATGAGCAGCACCTTATTCTCGGTGTCGGTCTTGTCGCTCATGAGCAGACGCTCGCGCAGTTGTTCAGCCGCCTTGTCCTGTCCTTGCGCTTTGTAATAATCGAGCAGAGAGAACTGCACCGCCTGATTGTCGGGGTCTTGCTTCAATACGGCGCGGTATTCATTCAGCGCCTCTTTGGGCCTATCGTTTTGCAGTAGCCAGTTGCCGGTCATCACCCTGTAGTTGAGGTCGTACGGGTGTTTCTGCACCAATTCTTTGAGCACACGAAACTCTTCGTTTTTCTTCCCTTGCAAGGAATAGATTTGCATCTTGGCCAATGCCGTCTCCTCTGAATTGCCCTCAATCAGTTCGATGCGGTCGAGTGTTGCGATGAGGTTGGGATAGTCTTTTTTATAATGGTAGAGTTGCTGCAGCACATCGAGCACATCCTCCCGGTGCCGGTTATGGTCAGCCAATTGCTCGTAGATGTCGATGGCCTCATCGTATTTGTGGGTCTTGAGATAAGTCTGCCCCAACCGCTCCAGATAAGTGTCGTTATCGGGCGCGAGTGCCGCCGCCTTTTGCATGCAACGAATCATGGCACTGTCATTGTCCATCTCCACGTAGTATGACGAGAGTGTGTAGTAGGCCTCCGCCGCATCAGGGTTGATTTCGAGACAATGCTGCAAGAGCGCGAACGCATTGGCATAGTTGCCTTGCTGCTGTTCGCGCAGAGCCTCAAGATAGAAATACTCATATCGCCGCTGGTCATTGGCCGACAGCACCGATGTCTCCTGCGCTGCCATGTCAGTAGTGACCATCCAGGCACAGAGGAGACCGATGAGAATGTTGACGATTCTGTGTCGTTTCATCGCAAGAGGGTTATTTCACGCCAGTATGTCCGTATCCGCCAGTACCACGCTCGGTTTCATCGAGCGCCTCGACGGGCTCCCACTCTCCTTGTTCATGCCGGGCAATCACCATCTGCGCGACGCGTTCGCCATCGTTGATAACAAACGCCTCGTCGGAGAGATTTACCAACAGCACTCCCACCTCGCCCCGATAGTCGGCATCGATGGTACCAGGAGCATTGAGCACGGTGATGCCATGTTTCAAGGCCAGACCGCTGCGGGGTCGCACCTGCGCCTCGTAGCCCGGCGGCAGGGCGATGAACAAGCCTGTGGGGATGAGTTTCCGCTCCAAGGGACGGAGCACCACCGGCTCATCGACATTGGCTCTCAGGTCCATACCGGCACTCTGCGGCGTGGCATACCGGGGCAGGGGCTGACGCCCCTTGTTCACAACCTTTATCTTCATATTGTGGATGACGTGTTCTGATTTTTGTGCAAAAATAATGATAAATAATCATTTCCCGTCATTTTCGGAGCGGAAATGCACGTTTTTCACCAATTTTAGATTACTTTTGCATCATGGAATGGCAACAATTGATATCAAACAAGCGGTTGGGACAAGAAAACCGCCACGCGCAACGGCACGACGACCGCTCGGAGTTTAAGCGCGATTATGACCGTCTGATTTTCTCGGCGCCTTTTCGCCGGTTACAGAACAAGACGCAGGTGTTCCCTTTGCCTGGCAGTATATTTGTTCACAACCGACTGACGCACAGTCTGGAAGTGGCGAGCGTGGGCATGTCGCTTGGCAATGATGTGACGCGCAGATTGTGCGCCCTCCATCCCGAACTGCGCGGCACTTTGTTTGAGGAGATTGGCACCATCGTGTCGGCCGCCTGCCTGGCGCACGACATGGGCAACCCGCCTTTCGGCCATTCGGGTGAGAAGGCGATACAGACCTTTTTCAGTGAGGGCAAAGGATTGGCACTGCGCCATCAGGTGAGCGAAGCGTTTTGGAACGATGTGACCCATTTCGAGGGCAATGCCAATGCCTTCCGGTTGCTCACGCATCAGTTCAAGGGCCGCCGTCCGGGCGGGTTCGTGCTCACCTATTCTATGCTGGCATCGATTGTCAAATATCCCTTCGCCTCTTCGTTGGCGGGCACGCACGGCAAGTTTGGCTTCTTCACCACAGAGCAATCTGATTATCAGCGCATTGCAGACGACTTAGGCATACGTCGGTTGTCAGAACCCGGCGCGCCACTGCAATATGCGCGCCACCCGCTGGTCTATCTGGTAGAGGCGGCCGATGATATTTGTTACGAGATTATGGACATCGAGGACGCCCATAAGTTGCATCTGCTGTCGTTTGAGGAGACAACCCATTTGCTGCTCGGGTCCTTCGACGAACCGACGCAGCAACATATCCTGCAACGAATAGTAGATGAGTGCATCGATGATGACAATGAGAAAATCACCTATATGCGTGCTTGTGTCATCGGCATCTTAGAGCATGAGTGCGCCGGAGCGTTCATCGACCATGAGGCAGAGATTCTTGACGGCACGTTTACGGGCAGTCTGGTGAAGCACACCAGTGAGCGCGTGCGTAATGCCTACGACACATGCAAAAAGATTTCCAAAAAAAGAATCTACAACAGCAAACCGGTATTAGACGTTGAGTTGTCTGGTTATAAAATCATGGATACCTTGATGAGCCACATGATTGACGCGGTGATGTCGCCCGACCGTTATTATTCACAACAACTCATCGGGCGTGTGAGCAGCCAGTACGACATCGACGCGCCCGACTTGGAGGCTCGCATCATGGCTGTCATCGACTACATCAGCGGCATGACCGATGTGTACGCCCTCGATGTGTACCAAAAGATTATGGGCGTGGCCCTGCCGATTGTGTAGGTCCTTACCGTTTCTATATCCATGTGAGTTTTCTCCACACCCCCTCTAACGGGCCGCGCTGATGGCTGCTAAACCAATATCGGCAGAAGACATATTGGGCGACGACCATCATGAGACCTATCATGACGGCGTAAGTGATGCCTAACTTATAATAACAGCCGAGGCCGTAGCCGCAGAAGATGGCACAGCCGATAATAGATTGGAGCAGATAGTTGGTAAGACTCATGCGACCGAAGATACAGAGATGATGGAGCACCCGACGAACACCCTCGAAGGCATACCACGCTGAGACGACAGCCGAGACAATCATCAGCAAAATAACGAGGTTGTAGATGGATTTGAGCCAGGATGCAACAGGGCTGTAGTCCACAACGCTCATCACAATGACGATTGCAGCCGATATGCAGAGGATTTTATGCCATATCTGCAAGTTACGCCCCTCGTTATAGAACAGCCTCTGGCGCCCCAACTGCATCCCGAGGATAAAGAGACAGAGCAGTTGCGTCAATCGTCCGCTGAAAATATTGAACCGCAGATTCACCTCAAAACCATACCGCAAGTTGGTGAGGGTGTTCTCCCAGAACGTACCATGTTCGTGAGCGGCATTGATGATGCCAGATATCTCATAGAATCTGGTATGGTCAATCTCATAACCCGTCAGCAGACAAAACAGTTCTACGGGCTGGATGGCCAGCAAGGCGATGATGCACCACACGGCTTTCGACGGCAGATAGCTGATGGGGATAAGCAGTAAACCATAACAAGCATAGAGCATTAGGATATCACCATCGTAGAAGGCTATATTCACAATGCCAAACATGAACAGCAGACACATACGCCAGGCGAAACGCCCCGAGAAATTTTTCCTTTTCTGTTGCTGATTGTCGTTCATGATGAAGAAACTTAGTCCGAAGAGCATGGCGAAGATACCGTACATCTTGCCCGAGAACAGCCAAGCCAACACATCGGCCACCGTCTGGTCACTCGCCAGCGTGTGGACAATCGGTTCCTGTGTGAAGATGTTGAAGTGCTCAACCGAGTGATACAGAATGATGCCAGCCACAGCGATGCCTCTCAAGGCATCGGCCACATCGATTCGGGTGTTGGGTAAGTTGCTGGTTTTATACATAATCATTGAGTGTTTATTTCTTTCATTCCCCTTCTTCGTATTTTTATCCTTGCATGTTGTTGGACTTGTTTTTGCAAAGGTATATTTTCTTGCTTGTCCCTCCAAATTTCTGAGATATTCTGCATGAAAAAGTGATGAATGGTAGTACCAAATGTGACAAATGGCAAGAAAACGGACGAAGGGGCTGAAATATCGTCGTGTAAGAATCGTAGCCAAGCAACTCGTTGGCGACCCGGCATAAAAATATCTCCACCCCACTACAAGAGAGCGGGGCGGCGAAAAACAAGGTTTCTTTTCCTTTACAAATGTATTTGAATCCGGCTCTTACACAAACGAAGAGAACCCGCTTGTCAAGAATTGCCTTTTTCTCTGTAAATCACTTTGTTAGCGCCTGAAGTGATTTGGAGTGCTTCGGGGTGCGCAGCGATATAAGTATCGATGTGGCGAACGCGTTTCTCCTCCAAAATCTCATCCACGGCAATAAGGATACCCGTCTCCTCCACATCACCGAAACCGTCGTTGATGGCTGTGCCGAACATCTTCATGGTAGGGCTCAAGCTCATGTAAGCATTGACCAGCGGCGGGATGTTAAAGCCCAGTTTGCGTATCTCCTGGTTGAGGATGCGGTAGTCTTCCTTAAACGTCGGTTTGTCGAACAGCCGTGCCAGTTCCATCGGGTCGGACTCAATCTTGAGCGGATTCATCGGGATGATGAGGTTCTCCTTGTCATCGAAGTGTTTTTTCAAGAAATAGAGAATCATGTCACGGCCCTTACGCACGTACGAGGGATACATGGTCATCTTACCGAAGAAATATTTCGCATTGGGCATGATGACGGTCAGCGCGCCTAAACCATCCCATAGGTTGTCGAGGGCAAAAAGGCTCTTGGCACCCATCTTCGAGCTCTGATATGGCAGTGTGACGTAAGAGCGGGCCAGTTCGATGGTATAAGGCAGGTACTCTTTGATGAACTTCTCCGAGAAACGGAACATGTGACCCGTGGCAAGGATGGGCTGCCCTTCGCTGTCGAAATCCACTTCAGTGCCCAATTTATACCGATAGCCACCAATAATCTCCTCCTCTTCGGGATTCCACACGATGAGTTGTTTGTAGCAGTTTTCCATCAAGTCGAACTCATCGAGATCCAGTTCTTTGCCAGTACCTCCACCGGCCTCACGGAAGGCCTCTTCACGCTGACGGCCTATCTCACGCAACACATTAGGAGCGTTGTGGATATCAACGATATAAATCTCGTTATGACTCTTGTTGGTCATACGGAGTTGTTTGTCGGGTGTCAGCTCACTTTTCAGGAGTTCCTTGCTGACGGGAGGGATGATGGGTACTGCCATTATGTTATGTTGAAAGATTCCTCAGTGTTATTGTTCATTGGTTGGCTCTTGAGCCTTGTATTCCTTGGGTAATTCGTACACGCGGTCTTGCACATATTGCGCCCACTGTGCGGGAGTTTTCGAATGGTCAAACGTCTGCCAGGGGATAGGTTTACCGATGGTGACGGTGAACGTCTTGTGAACGTTTTTATACATCTCATCGACCAGATACAGCATGGCGATATTAAATTTGATGCCGAGTTTCTTGCAGATATTAGCCAGACGGTAGAAGAAATTGGAGTTCTGTCCGGTGAAGTGTATCGGCACGACATCACGGTGGGTCTCCACACTTTTGCTGACAAACGTCTTTTTCCAGGGCAGGTCGTGTATCTCGCCCTTAATCTTGCGCGAGCAGAGTCCAGCGGGGAACATGAGCATGTGGTGGTCGCTTTTGAATCCCGCCTCGACCATAGCAGGAAAGTTACGGCTTTGGTTGCCCGTCTTATTGATAGGGATGCATAGTGGAGCCAGCCCCGGCAGGTTCATCAGCAAGTCATTGACCAGATAGCGGAAACGGCCATCATAATGCCGTCCGATGATGGCCCCCAACGCCACGCCGTCGGCACCTCCCAGCGGGTGGTTGCTGACAAACGTGTACAAACGGCCGTCGTCTTTGTCGGGCAGGTTCTCCTCACCGTGTATCACCAAATGGGCGTCGAGATATCGCACACACTCTTCGAGCCACTCCACACCGGTCTTATCACGGCTTTCCCAGAGAAAAGCATTCACCTCGTCCTGATGAATGGTACGTTTGAGCCACCGACGCATGAATCCCGGAACGAACTTCGCTTTCGTCCCCATCTTACTCTTCAGGATTTGGTCGATGTCGATTGTTTTCTCGCTTACTTCTGCCATTTTGTATAGTCAGACTATCATTGAAGTTGCAAAATTACTCAACTTTTTCTATTTTAGCGCATTTTCTGCAAAAAATGTCATTTTTTTCTGATTTTTTCTACTTTTTACGGCATTTTGACGCATTTAGAGCCCCCACCCCGAGACTTCGCCTCCACCTCAGAGTGACACCTCGAACGAAGAGTTGACGGCTTTGCAGACCATAGATGTGCGAGACACAATGAAAAGGGAGAGGCTTTGCGAGTTGGGGTGATGATTGCCTTCGGAAAGTTAAAAATCAGTTAACAAACGTAAAGAAAACATATTTTTGAAAAAAAGTGGGGCAAGGTGGGGAAAAATGGGGAAAAATTACTACCTTTGTACCCACAAAAGAGATGAACAACGAAGAATAGTCAACAGACATGAGATTTTTAGGCAACATAGAAGCAAAAACAGACGCTAAAGGGAGGGTTTTCTTTCCTTCAGCGATGCGCAAGGTGCTGCAAAGTGCCGGCGAAGAGCTTCTTGTGATGCGTAAAGATGTGCATCAAGCCTGTCTGGTGCTCTACCCCGAATCGGTGTGGAACCAACAGATGGACGAAGCCCGTCAAAAGCTCAACCGCTGGGACGCTCAAGAACAGCTACTCTTCCGTCAGTTCGTCATGAATGTGGAATTTATCAGTTTGGATGGCAATGGCCGTTTTCTGATACCCAAGCGTTACCTACAGATGGCCGGCATCGAACAGTCGGTACATTTCATTGGCATGGGCGACTGCATCGAGATATGGGCCAGCCAGCATCTCGAAAAGCCGTTCATAGAAGCCGAGGAGTTTGGCAGGTTGTTCGGCGAACGCATGAGCGCACCGACAGACACAAACCTATCAAACTCTGACAAGCCATGGTAACGACAGCCCCCGTTTATCATATCCCCGTACTCCTGAAAGAGAGTGTCGATGGTTTGGAAATCCAGCCTGAAGGCACATACGTCGATGTCACATTCGGCGGCGGCGGTCATTCCAAGGAGATACTGAGCAGAATCGGGCGCGACGGACGGTTGTTCAGTTTCGACCAAGATGCTGATGCGGAAGCCAACATGGGAGCACTGAGCGAGGACAAGAGATGGACCTTCGTTCGCAGCAACTTCCGCTACCTGAAGAACTGGATGCGCTACTACGGCGTAGAGCAGATTGACGGTTTGCTGGCCGACCTCGGCGTGTCGAGCCACCATTTCGACGACGAGAGCCGAGGGTTCTCTTTCCGCTTCGACGACTCACCGCTCGACATGCGGATGAACAAGCGCGCCGGGAAGACCGCCGCCGACATCCTCAACGAGTACAGCGAGGAGCAGTTGGCCGACATCTTCTATCTCTATGGCGAGTTGAAGAACGCTCGGCGTATGGCTGCGGCCATCGTTAAAGGACGGGCATCCCAGCCCCTGCTCACCACCCGTCACCTGATGTGCAGCGTGCAGCACCTCATCCCCCGCGAGCGCGAGAAGAAAGAGGCAGCCAAGCTGTTTCAGGCGCTGCGCATAGAAGTGAACCAAGAGATGGCCGCGCTGAAAGAGATGCTTGCCGCCGCCATGACACTGCTCCGTCCCGGCGGGCGGTTGGTGGTCATCACCTATCACAGTCTGGAAGACCGCATCGTGAAGAACATGATCAAGGCGGGGAATGCCGAGGGCAACCGCCAGCAGGATTTCTTCGGGCGCATCCTCTCACCGTTCGTGCCGATAGGCAAGGTCATCGTCCCCGGCGCCCAAGAGCAGGCCACCAACCCGAGGAGCAGAAGCGCCAAGTTAAGAATCGCAGAGAAAAGCGCTGTGAACAGCGAAGGTTCAAAAAAAGAATGACAACAAGATGAATCATCAAGAACAACATATAGAAGACCCCGACTACGACCAGATGACCGATGAGGTGCTGGCCAAAGATCTCGAGAGCTCAGAGGACATTGAGGACTCTGAGGACTCTGAGAGTTCCGAGGACACAGAGAACTCCGAGAAGTCCTCTAAAGCCTCTATCAAAGAGGCCATCCAAGAGGCCGCACGCGAAGACGAGAAACCCGCATCATCGAGTTTCACCCTGAGAGAGATTCTGGGTGGCGACATCCTGAGCACCAAATTCCTGAGACAGCAGATATGGCTCATCCTCCTCGTCGCCATCTTCCTCATCATCTATGTTGGCAACCGATATAGCTGTCAAAAGAAGATGCTGACCATCAATCATCTGAACAAAGAGTTGGTCGTACAACGCTACAAGATGCTGTCGATATCGAGCGAACTCACCGAGAGGTGCCGTGAGACCCAAGTGCTGCAAATGCTGCGAGAGAACAACGACACCACCCTACATATCTCCGACCTTCCACCCTACGTTATAGAAATACCCGAAGAATGAGCAAGTCAAACAACCAGAAATTCTTGAGCCGATATGTCTTTATCGGTGTCATCTTTGCCGTCTTCGCATTGATTATCATAGGGAAGGCGCTATACACCATGACCGCCAAGCGCGACTATTGGGAGAAAGTGGCCAACAACAAAGCCATCAAAAACAAGCCCATCAAACAGCGGCGCGGCAATATCTTCAGCGACAACGGACTGCTGCTGGCCAGCACCTTGCCCGAATACAGCGTATATATGGACTTCGCCACAGGCGGTGAAAAGAAAGACAGCATCCTGGGCGAGAAGATGGACAGCATCTGCATGGGATTGCACGACATCTTCCCAGACATCAGCGCCGAGGAATTTAAGGAGCACCTGCAAAAGGGAAGAGCCGCCAAGAGCAAGCACTACCCGATTATCCGCCGGCGTGTGACCTACCGCCAGTACTCAGAGATGAAGAAGTTGCCCGTGTTCAACATGTCGAAATATTTCGGTGGATTCATCGGCGAAGACAACAGCGCCCGCAGCAATCCCTATGGCGGATTGGCTTGCAAGACCATCGGCGACATGTACAAGGGCAAGGACTCCGCCCGACTGGGACTGGAGTTGACTTTCGACTCCATCCTCGCAGGCACGCCCGGCAGACAGCACAATGAGAAAGTGCTCAACGAGATACTACCCGTGGTGGATGTGGAACCGATGGATGGTGACGACATCGTGACCACGCTCGACATCAAAATCCAAGATCTGGCCGAGAAAGCCGTAGTAGAGAAACTCAAAGAGATAGACGGTAATATCGGCGTAGCCATTGTCATGGAGGTAGCCACAGGCGACATCAAAGCCATGGTCAACATGGAGAAGAACTCGAAAGGCGAATACCAAGAGTTGCAAAACCATGCCGTATCGGACCTGCTTGAACCCGGGTCGGTATTCAAGACCGCCTCGATTATGGTGGCCCTCGACGACGGCGTTGTTGACACCACGTATAAAGTGAACACCGGCAATGGCGTGATGAAGATGCACGGCCAGGACATGCGCGACCACAACTGGCGCAAAGGAGGCTACGGCACCATTGCCGTGCCCAAAATCCTGCAAGTGAGCTCGAACATCGGCGTGAGTTACATCATCGACCACTTCTACAAAGACGACCCCGACCGTTTTGTGCAGGGTATCTACCGCACCGGACTGGCCGAAGACCTGCAAGTGCCGCTGCCCAACTATCAAAAGCCCAGAATCCGCCACCCGGAGAAGAACTCCCACGGTCAATACACCAACTGGTATAAGACCACGCTGCCTTGGATGAGCATCGGCTACGAAACCATGGTGCCGCCCATCTCTACCGTCACGTTCTATAACGCCATTGCCAATAACGGCAAGATGATGCGCCCCAGGCTGGTGAAGCAAGTGGTGCGCAACGGACAGGTTATCAAAGAGTATCCGCCCGTGGTGCTCAGAGAGCAAATATGCAAGCCCTCCACGCTGGAGATTATGCAAATCTTGCTGCGCGAAGTGGTGAGAGACGGACTGGGCAAGAAAGCAGGTTCAAACACCTTCCCTGTGTCGGGCAAGACCGGTACGGCCCAAATCGCCAAGGGTAAGAAAGGATACCACTCCGGCACCATGAACTATCTGGTGAGCTTTGCCGGCTATTTCCCTTCTGACCAGCCGAAATACTCGTGCATCGTGTGTATCCAGAAACCTGGTCCGAGTGCCTCCGGCGGCGGTATGGCCGGTCCTGTGTTTAAGAAAATCGCCGAAGGCATTATGGCCCGCGACCTCCGTCTCAGTGCCGCCGATGCCCACGACAACAAGTCGGCTGCCATCCCCGATGTGAAAAACGGAGATGTGAAAGCAGCCCGGGCGGTTCTCGACAAATATGGCATCGCCTCGTGGTCGAACTGGCAGAAAGAAGACATTAGCAACGGCATGGTGTGGGGCACCGCCACCATCACGCCACAGAATGTGCGATTGAACAAATCGGAGCAGTCGTCCTACGGGGTGATACCCGATGTGAACGGCATGGGCGCCCGCGACGCCGTCTATCTGTTGGAGAGCAGCGGAGCCAAAGTACGCTTGGAAGGCAGGGGTAAAGTGTTCGCGCAGAGTCTGCCTGCCGGTCACCGCATCGCACGCGGCGACACCTGCACCATCCGGTTGAGATAAAACAAGACAAACCAAACAACAAAGATATGAATCTGAACGACATCATCACCGACATACATCCGCTCAAGGTCGTCGGACCCTTAGACCGGGACATCACGGGAGTGGACATCGACTCACGTCAAGTGAAGCCGGGACATCTGTTTGTGGCCATCAAAGGCACTCAGGTGGACGGTCACAACTATATCGGCAAGGCCGTGGAAGCAGGAGCCGCAGCCATCCTCTGCGAGACATTGCCCGAAACGACCGCCGACGGCGTCACCTATATCGTGACCGCATCGACCGAAGAGGCTGTGGGCTTGGCAGCCACCACCTTCTATGGCAACCCGTCGAAAAAGATGAAACTGGTAGGTGTGACCGGCACCAACGGCAAAACCACTATCGCCACCTTATTATATAATATGTTCCGCGCTTTCGGTCACCGTTGCGGTCTGCTTTCGACCGTATGCAACTATATCGAGGGCGAAGCCATACCCGCCAGCCACACCACCCCCGACCCCATCGAGCTCAACAGTTTGTTGGCGCGCATGGTAGAAGCCGGCTGCGAATATGTGTTCATGGAGTGCAGCAGTCACGCCATAGACCAGAAGCGCATCTATGGGCTGACATTTACCGGTGGCATCTTCACCAACCTCAGCCGTGACCACATGGACTACCACAAGACCGTGGAGAACTACCGCAACGCCAAGAAGGCATTCTTCGACATGCTGCCCAAGACCGCGTTCGCCATTACCAACGCTGACGACAAGAACGGCATGGTGATGGTGCAGAACACCAAGGCGAAGGTGAAGACATACTCCATGCGCACCATGGCCGATTTCAGGGCCAAGATTCTGGAGTGTCACTTCGAGGGGATGCTGCTCGACATCGACGGTCACGAGGTAGGCGTGCAGTTTATCGGCAAATTCAATGTGAGCAATCTGCTGGCCGTCTATGGCGCCGCCCTCATGCTGGGCAAGAAATCGGAAGACGTGCTGGTGGTGATGAGCACCCTCAAGAGCGTGAGCGGCCGTCTGCAACCCGTGCACTCGCCCGAAGGCTACACCGCCATCGTGGATTATGCCCACACCCCCGATGCGTTGGCCAACGTGCTCAGTGCCATTCACGAAGTGCTTAACGGCAAAGGCCGTGTCATCACCGTCTGCGGTGCCGGCGGCAACCGTGACAAGGGCAAGCGTCCGCTGATGGCACAAGAGGCGGTGAAGCAGAGCGACCGTGTCATCATCACGAGCGACAACCCCCGTTTTGAGGAGCCGCAGGACATCATCAACGATATGCTGGCCGGGCTGACCCCTCAGCAATTGAAAAAGACGGTGAGCATCACCGACCGCCGCGAAGCCATCAAGACCGCTTGTATGCTCGCTGAGAAGGGCGATGTCATTCTGGTGGCAGGCAAAGGGCACGAAGACTACCAAGAGATAAAAGGTGTGAAGCATCACTTCGACGACCGTGAGGTGTTGCTTGAGATATTTAATCATTGACGAGTTGTTTCTGATTTGACATGTTGTATGTGTTAGGACACTCAACAAAACACTAAACATTAAACCCTCAACACGGAACAAAACACTAAACCCTCAACACTAAACAAAAATAAGCATGCTATACTATCTGTTTAGATTTTTAGAACAAGAATTTGGAATTCCCGGAGCACACATCTGGGGTTACATCTCCTTCCGTGCCCTGCTGGCATTGGTGTTGTCACTGATTATCTCGGCTTGGGCGGGTGAGAAGTTTATCGCATACATGAAGCGGAAGCACATCACAGAAGAGCAGCGCGACGCGGCCATCGACCCGTTTGGTCGCGACAAGGTGGGTGTACCTTCGATGGGTGGCATCTTCATCATCATCGCCATCCTGATTCCGGTATTGCTCTTGGGTCGTATGCGCAACATCTACCTCATTCTGATGATTATCACCACCGTGTGGTTGGGAATACTCGGCGGATTGGACGACTACATCAAGAACATCAAACACG
The DNA here is from genome assembly GCA_946404865.1 of uncultured Prevotellaceae bacterium. Classification (GTDB taxonomy): domain Bacteria; phylum Bacteroidota; class Bacteroidia; order Bacteroidales; family Bacteroidaceae; genus Prevotella. Next base: position 39,011 of record CAMJFC010000003.1, on the reverse strand, counting down.
TGAAAGACGGTTTGAGACCCAGGTTCAAGATTATCGGCCAGGTGGGCATCGGACTGATTGTGGGCTTGGTACTATGGAGCAGTCCCGACGCCGTGATTCACGAGAATGTGGTGACCGAGAAGCAAAACCAGACCGTGATCGTGACCCACAAGTCAGCCCCGGAGAAATCGCTCAAGACCACCATTCCCTTTGTCAAGAACCACAACCTGGACTATTCCGACCTTGTAGGTTTCATGGGGAAATATAAGACGGCAGCAGGTTGGATCCTGTTTGTCATCATGACCATTCTTGTCGTAACCGCCGTATCGAACGGCGCCAACCTGAACGACGGCATGGACGGTCTGTGTGCAGGCAACTCGGCCATCATCGGTGTGGCGCTGGGCATATTGGCTTATGTGAGCAGTCACATCGAATTTGCTTCGTACCTGAACATCATGTATATCCCCGGTTCACAGGAACTTGTGGTCTTTATGTGCGCCTTCATCGGAGCACTCATCGGTTTCCTCTGGTACAACACCTACCCTGCGCAGGTATTCATGGGCGACACGGGGTCGCTCACCGTCGGCGGCATCATCGCTGTGTGTGCCATCATCATCCATAAAGAACTGCTGCTGCCACTCTTGTGCGGCATCTTCTTCATCGAGAGTCTCAGCGTGATACTGCAAGTGTGGTATTACAAACGTGGAAAGAAACGCGGGCGCAAACAGCGCATCTTCAAGCGCACCCCGATACATGACCATTTCCGCACCGAGGACAAGAATCTCGAGCCCGACTGCACCTATATGTTCAAGAAACCCCGCAGTGTGGTGTTTGAATCGAAACTCACAGTCAGGTTCTGGATTATCTCCCTCATCCTCGCCGTTCTGGCCATCATTACACTGAAAATCAGATAAAAAGCGGAAGGTTCCGTCGTCAAGCACGACAGATGCCATAGACACTATAGTAAAAGAAAAAAATCATGAAAAGAATCGTTATATTAGGAGCAGCAGAAAGTGGTGCCGGAGCCGCAGTGCTCGCCAAGAAAGAAGGATTTGACGTGTTTGTGTCGGACATGTCAGCCATCAAAGACCGATATAAGAAACAGCTCGATGACCACCAGATTGTGTGGGAAGAGGGCCACCACACCGAGGAGCTCATCCTCAATGCCGACGAAATCATCAAGAGCCCGGGCATCCCCGATAATGCGCCCATCATCCGCAAAGCCGTAGAACGCGGCATCCACATCATCAGCGAGATAGAGTTTGCGGGCAGATACACCCAAGCCAAGATGATTTGCATCACCGGCAGCAACGGCAAGACCACCACCACCTCGCTCATCTACCATATCTTCAAGAGTGCGGGTTATGACGCCGGTCTGGCCGGCAACATCGGACGAAGCCTGGCGTTGCAGGTGGCAGAAGACCCGCATGAATACTATATCATCGAGCTGAGTTCGTTTCAACTCGACAACATGTACGACTTCAAGGCCGACATCGCCATTCTGCTCAACATCACGCCCGACCACCTGGACCGTTACGACAATTGTATGCAAAACTACGTCGATTCGAAGATGCGCATCATCCGCAATCAGACCGACGCCGACAGTTTCATCTACTGGAACGACGACCCCGTGATTAAACGAGAGTTGGAGAAATATGACATCAAAGCCGTACAGTATCCGTTCTCACAGCTCAAAGAGCACGGAAGCATCGGCTACATCGAAGAGGGTCAGTACAAGATAGAAGTCCCCACCCCTTTCAACATGGAGCAGGAAGAACTGAGTCTGACGGGCATCCACAACATCTACAACTCACTGGCCGCCGGCATCGCCTCCAACATCGCCGGCATCAAAAAGGAGTGTATCCGTAAGAGTCTGAGCGACTTCCCCGGTGTGGAGCACCGTCTGGAGAAAGTGGCCACCGTGCGTGGTGTCAACTACATCAACGATTCGAAAGCCACCAACGTCGATGCCTGTTGGTATGCATTGGAGAGCATGAACACCCCCACCATCCTCATCATCGGCGGCAAGGACAAGGGCAACGACTACAGTGCCATCGAGGAGTTGGTGAAGAAGAAATGCAAGGCATTGGTCTATTTGGGAGCCGACAACGCCAAGTTGCACGGTTTCTTCGACCGTCTGGGACTGCCTGTTCGCGACACCCACAGCATGGCCGACTGCGTGGCCGCTTGCTACGAACTGGCCGAACCGGGCGACACGGTGCTGCTGAGTCCTTGTTGCGCCAGTTTCGACCTGTTCAAAAACATGGAAGACCGGGGAGAGCAATTCAAAACATTGGTCAAAAATCTATAAACCGCATGGAGGGGTAAAGTGGAATTTAAAGGAACGAATATCTTCAAAGGCAACAAAATCATCTGGATGGTTTTGTTCCTGCTCTGTACCATCAGTATCATCGAGGTGTTCAGCGCATCGAGCATGCTGTCGTACAAAGGCGGCAACTACTGGTCGCCCATCATCAAGCATGCCGGCACTATCGTGTTCGGCATGGTACTGACCGTGCTGGTGTTGCACATCGACTGCCGATACTTCAAGTTGGCCACCATACTCATGCTGTTCATCTCCGGAGTCACGATTCTTTATGCGTTAGTCTGGGGTAAGGCGGAAAATGACGCCAGCCGGTGGATCGGTATGGCGGGATTCCAATTCCAACCGTCAGAGATGGCCAAAGGAGCCTTAGTGCTCGCCACGGCCCAGATACTCAGTGCCATGCAGACCGAGAATGGCGCTGAGGAGCGGACGATGAAAAGAATATTACAACTGACATTGCCATTTATCTTTTTCATCGCCCTTGAGAACCTGTCAACAGCCATGCTCATCTTCATGGTCATCTGCATGATGATGTTCATCGGGCACGTTCCCATCCGCCAGTTGGGCAAACTGATGGGCGTGATCATGATTGGAGCTTTGATTATCTTGGGCTTAATCTGGGTTGTGGGCGACGACGGGGAGGAAGACAGCAAGCAGAAACTCACCGAGAAGACAACCGCCGTGACTGAAGCCAACGCATCGGAGAAACCGAAGACCCTCTCATGGCCGGAAAAACTCTTCCACAGGGCAGGCACATGGAAAGGCCGCATCAAGAGTTTCCTCGACAGCAAAGAAGTGCCGCCCGAGGAGTACGACCTGGCCAACAACCTGCAAGTGGGTTACGCCAATATAGCCATCGCCTCGTCGCATATCGTGGGAAAGATGCCCGGAAACTCCGAGGCACGCGACTACCTGCCACAAGCCTTCTCCGACTTCATCTATGCCATCATCATCGAAGAGATGGGCATCTGGGGTGCCGTCATCGTGGCCATGCTATACATCATCCTGCTCTTCCAGAGCGGGCGTATCGCAGCGCGTTGCGTCAATAAGTTCCCCGCGTTCCTTGTGATGGGACTGGCATTGCTGATGGTGACGCAGGCGCTGTCGAATATGGCGGTGGCAGTAGGACTGGTGCCCGTGACAGGCCAACCCCTGCCGTTGGTGAGCAAAGGCGGCTCATCCACCGTCTTCAGTTGCATCTATATCGGTGCCATCCTCAGCGTGAGCCGTTCGGCCAAACAAATCACCACTGTTACGGAAAACCGTAAGCGGAAAGAGGAAGAAGAAGGTGACGAAAAAATTGATGGGCAATAATTTGCAAAAAAATTGCACCATTGCCAAAAAAAAGCAGTAACTTTGCACACTAAAAGTATGAGTAAGGCATTAAGAATCATTATCAGCGGCGGCGGCACCGGCGGGCACATCTTCCCGGCAGTGTCTATTGCTAACGCCATTAAAGAGAAACGCCCCGATGCAGACATCCTCTTTGTAGGAGCTCTCGGGCGGATGGAGATGCAGCGCGTGCCTGCTGCAGGTTACAAAATTGAGGGACTGCCCATCTGCGGTTTCGACCGCAAAAACCTGCTGAAAAACTTTGCTGTTCTCTACAAAATCTGGAAGAGCCAGCGCATGGCGAAGAAAATCATCCGGAAGTTTCAACCCATGGCAGCCGTGGGTGTAGGAGGATATGCCTCGGGCCCCACCCTCAACCAATGTGCGGCAATGGGCATCCCCTGCCTGATACAGGAGCAGAACTCATACGCAGGTGTCACCAATAAGCTGTTGGCCAAAAAGGCACAGAAAATCTGTGTGGCCTACGAAGGCATGGAGCGGTTTTTCCCCGCAGAGAAAATCATCTTGACGGGCAACCCCGTCAGACAGGCCCTGCTCGACACCACCGTCACCCGCGAGGAAGCCATCCGTCAGTTCGGACTCGACCCGGCGAAAAAGACCATTTTGTTCGTGGGAGGCAGTTTGGGGGCACGCACCCTCAACGAGAGCATCCTGCAGCATCTTGACCTGATTAAGTCGTCGGGAATGCAGTTCATTTGGCAGACGGGTAAGTACTACCACGCCGCCATCATGGAAGAACTGGGCAAACAGGATGAGTTGCCCATGCTGAAGGTGACCGACTTCATCAGCGACATGGGAGCGGCCTATCGGGCTGCCGACCTTGTCATCAGCCGTGCCGGTGCCAGCAGCATCTCGGAGTTCTGCCTGATTGGCAAACCCGTGATTTTGGTGCCCTCGCCCAACGTGGCCGAAGACCATCAGTCCAAGAACGCCATGGCACTGGTCAACAAAGAAGCTGCGCTCTTTGTGAAAGACGCCGAAGCCCACGACACGCTGTTGCAGTTGGCCATCGACACGGTGAAAGACGAAGAGAAACTAAAGTCACTGAGCGCACATATCCTGACGATGGCTCTGCCCGACTCGGCAAACATCATCGCCGATGAAGTGATTCGACTGGCCGAAGGCCGTTCATAACGATTGAGCAAGATGAAACTGAACGATATCAAATCTGTCTATTTCGTCGGTGCCGGTGGCATCGGCATGAGTGCATTGGCCCGCTATTTTCTGCACAAAGGAGTGGTGGTGGCAGGCTACGACAAGACCCCGACCCCGCTGACACAGCAGCTCAACAACGAGGGTGCCGCCATCCACTATGATGACGACCCCGCACTGATACCCTCCACCTGCCTTGATGTGCAAACCACGCTGGTCATCTATACCCCTGCCGTGCCTGCAGAGCACAAGGAGTTGAGCTATTTCCGCGAGCACGGTTTCGAGATACAAAAGCGGGCACAGGTGCTGGGCACACTCACACAGTCGCACAAAGGACTGTGTGTGGCCGGAACCCACGGCAAGACGACCACCTCGTCGATGTGCGCCCACATCATGCACCAAAGCCGACAGGACTGTAACGCATTCCTCGGTGGCATCACCAAGAACTACGGCACCAACTACATCTTAGCCGACAGCGACTATGTGGTCATCGAAGCCGACGAGTTTGACCGCTCTTTTCACTGGTTGCGGCCATGGATTACGGTCATCACGGCCACCGACCCCGACCATCTGGACATCTACGGTACTAAGGAAGCCTATCTCGAGAGTTTCCGCCACTATACTACTCTCATTCAAGAGGGCGGAGCGCTCATCTGGCACACAGGACTGGAGATGACTCCCGACGTGAAGGAAGGCGTGCGCATCTATAGCTACGGATTGAACGACGGCGACTTCCATGCCGACCATATCGTCATCGACAACGGTGAGATTACGTTCGATTTCATCTCACCCATTGAGAGCATCAAAAACATCCGTCTGGGGCAACCCATCCCCATCAATATCGAGAACGGCATTGCCGCCATGGCCATGGCACAAATGGCCGGTTGCAGCGCAGATGAGCTGCGTCAGGGAATGGCCACCTTTGAGGGGGTGGACCGCCGTTTCGACTTCAAGGTTAAAAACGACCGTCATGTGCTGTTGAGCGACTATGCTCACCACCCGCAGGAAATCTACCAAAGTGCCAAGAGCATCCGTGAGCTGTACCGCAACCGCAAGGTCACGGCACTCTTCCAACCGCACCTCTACACCCGCACACGCGATTTCTACCTCGACTTTGCCAACAGTCTGAGTCTGCTCGACGAGGTGATCCTGTGCGACATCTACCCCGCACGCGAACAACCCATCGAGGGAGTGACCTCAAAGCTCATCTACGACCACCTCAAACCCGGTGTGCAGAAGCAACTGATTCACAAAGAGGATGTGCTGCAACTGGTGCGCGACCGCGACTTCGACGTGCTCATCGTGCTGGGCGCCGGCGACTTGGACAACTATGTCAACGACATGGCTGATATCATCAACAACAAACCTTGACCCTACAGAAAAGAAATGGAGATTCTGAACAAACGATTCCTGTTCATCGCCTTGGATGTGCTGCTGGCAGTATATCTGGGTTTTTCGATGACCTCACTCAACAATGAGGTCAACGACGAGGAGATCTGTTCAGAGGTGAATATCACCATCAGCGATAACCAAAAGGAGGGTTTTCTTTGTGCCGAGGACATCAAGACCCTGCTCATACGCGAGCATATCTACCCGAAAGACATGCGTCTGGCCGATGTCAACCCGCGCAAGGTGGAAGAGATACTCAAGAAAAACCCTTACGTCAACGATGCCGAGTGCAGTAAGACGAAGAAGGGCAAGGTGAACATCATCGTGGAACAACGTGCGCCGGTGGTGCACGTCATGAGCGAGAACGGCGAGGACTATTACGTGGACGAGTTGGACAGCATCATGCCTGTCAGCAACTACACCTCCAATCTGCTCATCGCCACAGGCAACATCACGAAATGGTATGCGCAGAACTATGTGGCCCTGCTCTGCCAGCACATCAACAACGACGAGTTGTGGCGCGACCAGATTGAGCAGGTGAACATCCTTCCCGACAAAGACGTTGAACTGGTGCCGCGCGTGGGCGACCACATCGTCAAGATAGGCCGGATGCCCGAATACAACAACAAGGAGAAACGCGCGCAAGAGGTGGAGAAGTTCCTGACCAACAAACTCAACCGCCTCGACAAGTTCTACCGCTATGGACTCAGTCAGGCGGGATGGAACAAATACACTTACATCAACTTGGAATTTGACAACCAAATTATATGCAAGAAAAACAGGAAGGAGGCCATCACTGCTTTTGTAGAACAGCCACAGGCTGAAGAAGCAACAGCACAAGAAAGTAAGAAACAAGACAGCAAACAAGAAACCAAGAAACAAGACGCCAAGCGACAAGAACCCAAGAAGCAAGACGCTAAGAAACAAGACACCAAAAAACAAGAAAACAAGAAACAAGACACCAAAAAAAAAGAAAACAAGAAACAAGGATAAAACTCAAAAAACTCTAAATATATGGCATTAAAGGAATTCATCGTAGCCATCGAATTAGGCTCATCGAAGATCAGAGGTATCGCTGGAAAGAAGAACGTGGACGGGAGCATCCAGGTGCTCTCACTGGTGGAAGAGGATGCCACAGCCTGCATCCGTAAGGGCATGGTGTACAACATAGACAAGACCAGTCTGTGTCTGCAAAACATCATCAAGAAACTCAAACAAAACATCAAGACCGACATCGCACAGGTTTATGTGGGTGTGGGCGGTCAGTCTGTGCTCAGTGTGAGAAATGTCATCGTGAAACAACTGCCCAATGAGGAGATTATCACCACCGACATGATCAACGAGATTATGGACAACAACCGCTCCATGACCTATCCTGACAAGGAGATTCTCGATGCTGTGACACTTGAATACAAAGTGGGCACCCAGCATCAGATAGACCCTGTGGGTGTATCCGCTAAGAGCATTGAGGGTAATTTCCTCAATATCTTGCAGCGCAAGGCGCTCTACAACAACCTCAACAAGTGTTTCGAGCGTGCCGGCATCAGCATCGCAGAGGTTTATCTCGCCCCCATCGCACTGGCCGACAGTGTGCTCACCGAGACGGAGAAACGCCTGGGCTGTGTGCTCGTCGATTTAGGTGCCGACACCACCACCATGGCCGTCTATTACCGCAACATCTTACGCCATCTCGTGGTACTGCCCTTAGGTGGTTCCAACGTCACAAAAGACCTTACGGTGCTGAAGATGGAGGAGAGCGAGGCAGAGAAGATGAAACTCAAATATGCCTGCGCCCACACCGAACCCGAAGAGAACGGCGATGAGACCAAGGAAGAGACTTATACCATCGAAGGCGACCGCAAGGTGTCGGCCGAGGATTTCAACAACATCGTTGAAGACCGTATGTTTGAGATCATCAAGAACGCATGGAGCCAGGTGCCAGAAGGCATTGTGGGCAAAGTGTCCAGCGGAGGCATCATCCTCACTGGTGGTGGTTCGAACATGAAAAACATCAAACAGGCGTTCACCCACGCCACCAACGTGACCAAAATCCGCATCGCCAGTAAGACCACCCTCACCATCAATACAGACATCCGTGAGTTGGCCGCCAATAATGGCACCTACAACACCTTGCTCGGACTGCTGAGCAAAGGCGATTTGAACTGTGCCGGTTCACCCGCCAGCCGCACGCTCTTCCCCGAGGTGGAGCAGCCCGTCAACAACGGAGCCGGCACACAAACAGCCGGTTCTGTGACGAGCAACAAACAAGAGCAGGAGCGTATTGAGCGTGAGCGCAAAGAGGCTGACGATAAACGCCGAGCTGAGGAGGAATTGGCTGCCCAACAGGCAAAACTGGCCGAAGAGCGCCGTCGTTTTGAGGAAGAACAGGCGCAAGCCAATAAGAAAGGTGGTTTCATGAACGGAATTGGCAAAAAAGTAAAAACATGGTTGACCAAAATCGTATCTGAAGGAGAAGATGAGAAATAAACAAAAGGAAAGAACAAACATACATAATATATAATAAGAATAAGACTATGCCAGATAAAGATAAAACCAAGAACATGTTCGACGAAGAGCAACAAAGCACTTTGCCGTTCGACGTATTGCAAGGCCAACCCAATAATAGCATCATCAAAGTCATCGGTGTTGGCGGTGGCGGCGGCAATGCCGTCAATCACATGTACCGTGAAGGCATACACGATGTAAGTTTCGTGTTGTGTAACACCGACCGTCAGGCCCTCGACGACTCCCCCGTACCCGTACATATCCAGTTGGGCACAGAGGGTCTGGGTGCCGGCAACAAACCCCAGAAAGCACGCGCTGCCGCAGAAGAGAGCATTGAGGATGTGCGCCGTATGCTCAACGATGGCACGAAGATGACCTTCATCACCGCTGGCATGGGCGGTGGCACCGGCACAGGCGCCGCACCCGTCATTGCCCGCGAGTCGAAAGACATGGGACTGCTCACCGTGGGTATCGTCACCATCCCCTTCCGCTTCGAAGGCACTAACAAAATCGACCAGGCACTCGACGGTGTGGAGGAGATGGCCAAATATGTGGACGCCCTCCTGGTCATCAACAACCAACGGTTGCTCGACATCTACCCCGACCTGCCACTTGAGGAGTCGTTCGCGAAAGCCGACAACACTCTGAGCGTAGCCGCCAAGAGCATCGCCGAGATTATCACCATCCGTGGCGTCATCAACCTCGACTTCAACGATGTGAAGACCGTGCTCAAAGACGGTGGCGTGGCCATCATGAGTAATGGTTACGGCGAGGGCGAGGGACGTGTGCGCAAAGCCATCGAAGACGCACTGCACTCACCGCTGCTCAACAACAACAATGTGTTCAATTCGAAGAAAATCCTGCTCAACATCTCATACGCCAGCACCGGTTCAGACCATCCCGGACTGATGACCGACGAGATGAACGATGTGAACGACTTCATGAGCAAGTTCGGACAGGACTTCGAGTTCAAGTGGGGTATTGCCAAAGACCCCGATCTGGGCAAGAAAGTGAAAGTGACCCTTCTGGCCACAGGTTTCGGCATCAAGGATATCGTCAACAAAGAAGACAGAGGCCGTTTCACCCAAGACGAGATGAACAAGATAGCCGAGTTGGAAGCGAAGAAAGAAGAGAACGACATCCGTCGCGGCCAGTATTACGGTGACAATGGCGGTAAGAACATCCGTCGCCGCCGTCCGCTGATTTACATCTTCAAGCCCGAAGATCTGGACAACGAGGACATCATCCTGGCAGTGGAGAACACTCCGACCAACAAACGCACCCGTGAGATGCTCAACGAGATACAGCGTCAGGCCAGCGGAGTGCAGGAAGAGGCGGCAGAACCCGCAAAGAAAGAAGAAAGCGGTAAAATTCAATTCGGATAAAGACATTGAGCCATGGCACTATTTGAACAAATCAGCGAAGACATCAAGTCGGCCATGAAAGCGCGCGACAAGGTGCGTTTGGAGACGCTGCGCAACATCAAGAAAGTGTTTTTGGAGGCCAAGACGGCGCCCGGAGCCAACGACACGCTCGAGGATGCCGATGCGCTGAAAATCATCCAGAAGTTGGCCAAGCAAGGCAAGGAATCGGCTGCCACCTTCGCGCAGCAGAACCGACAAGATCTGGCTGATGCCGAACTCGCCCAAGTGGCGGTGATAGAGAGTTACCTGCCCCAACAACTCAGCGAAGCAGAGATTGAGGAGCGCGTGAAAGCCATCATCGCCGAGACGGGCGCCTCTTCGATGCGCGACATGGGTCGCGTGATGGGCATTGCCAGCAAGCAGATGGCAGGTGTGGCCGACGGCCGCGTCATCTCCGCCATCGTGAAGAAGAATCTCGGTTAAGCTTATTCGGAAGGCTTTTCCGGAAGGCTTTTTCGGAAGGTTTTCGGAAAGAAATTAGAATAATTAGAATAATTATCCAACAATTATTCTAATTATTCTTTTTTAATTGTGGAGGAGCGTAAGCTAATGCCTATCAGGGGTGTGGGAGTGTAGACGTATGCTTACTATTTGAAGACTATTGTCCAAACTCCCAAACTCCTAAACTTCCAAACTCCTAAACTCCTAAGAAAACGTTGCTTTGAGCACTTCAAGCGACTTGAGTTCGGGGAAGCCTGGCACATGGAGTCTGTAATACCGCAAAATGACATCCATGCAACGTGCCCTTTCGGCACGTGTCATTTTAAACAGGTGCATCGTTTCGAACTGCAACCGCATCAACGTCTTTATTTTAGAAGCCTCGTCAGGTGCCAGTACCTCGGCATGCGTAGGCACCCCTGAGCGGAAACAACCGTTGAGCAAGTCAAAATAACGCCCTTCCTGTTCATCATCCGTGTTAGGAAAGAAACCGATGAACCGGGTGAGGCGCATCATCAACACCAAATGGAAATTGGGACAAGGTCCGACAGCCCCGTCGAGCCATCGCAAACTCTGTTCGACATACAGATAGAGCGGTTCGTTCCCCTGCTCATCACGCGTGGCGTAATACAAGAACTCCGCCAGGAAGAGTGCCATCGCCGTTTTCGAGGCATCCCATAAAATGGTAGAGAACGACACCGCCATTGCAGCGCTCTTGATTCGATAGAGTCCGTTCTTCGCATGGTCTTCGAACGTCAGTTCAAGAATCGACAGGGGCTGAAACAACAACTGCCGCATCTTGGCATTCTTGCTGGTTGAGACATGAACGACAAAAGAGCGTCGGTCACCCTGAGCGATCAGCATATCCACGATGAGTGAATGGTCGCCATATTTGATGCTCCTTAATACGATTCCTTGTGTTTTTTCGACCATAAAAGTGGGTTTTGAACGGTATTTTCGTCAAGAAACATGCAAAAATAACTAAAAAAACACGCTTTGACAAATTTTTTTCTAAGAAAATTTTGTGAGTTCTAAAATTTGATGTACCTTTGCATCCGCAATTTAAGCCGCTGGTCCCTTCGTCTATCGGTTAGGACGAGAGATTTTCATTCTCTAAAGAGCAGTTCGACTCTGCTAGGGACTACACAAGAACAAAAAAAACAGAAATAAAGAGATGGCAAATCACAAATCAGCAATTAAAAGAATTCGTCAGAGCAAGAAAAGAGCGCTGCACAACAAATACTACGCAAAGACCATGCGTAATGCTGTTCGTAAATTGCGCGCTATGACCAACAAGGAAGAGGCTATCAAGCTCTATCCCGCCGTGCAAAAAATGTTAGACAAACTGGCTAAGACCAACATCATTCACAAGAACAAGGCAGCCAATTTGAAGTCTAGTCTTGCTCTCCATATCAACAAATTAGGATAAGCATTTATTCTATAGTCATACGGTATCAGCACACTCAAAAGGTGTGCTGATTTGTTGTATATACCAAATCATTGCCCTTGCGGGAATATGTTTGTAAATTTTTCGTAAAATAAGATAATTTACATCATCTGCGGCGAAAAAAGAAACGAGTTTATTTTGCATTCCACCCGTTTTTTCGTAACTTTGCACTCTCAATTAGGAAAACAAAAAATGGCAGACATACAAAACAGCGAGAGCAATTATTCAGCGAGTAATATCCAGGTGCTTGAAGGGTTAGAAGCCGTACGCAAGCGCCCGGCCATGTATATCGGAGACATCAGTGAGAAGGGTCTCCACCATTTGGTCAACGAGACGGTTGACAACTCCATCGACGAAGCGATGGCGGGTTATTGCACCCATATCGAGGTGACCATCAACGAAGACAACTCCATCACCGTGACCGACAACGGGCGCGGTATTCCCGTGGATGAGCATGAGAAACTGCACAAATCTGCCTTGGAGGTGGTGATGACCGTCCTCCACGCTGGAGGTAAGTTCGACAAGGGCTCCTACAAGGTGTCTGGCGGTCTGCACGGCGTGGGTGTGAGTTGCGTCAACGCTTTGTCGTCGCACATGATTTCACAGGTATATCGCGACGGCAAGATTTACCAGCAAGAATACGAGCGGGGCAAACCCCTTTATCCCGTCAAGGTCATCGGCGAGACCGACAAGCGTGGCACACGTCAGCAGTTCTGGCCCGATGCCACCATTTTCACCACCACTGTCTATCAGTGGGACATTATCTCGCGCCGTATGCGTGAGCTGGCCTATCTGAACGCCGGCATCACCATCACCCTGACCGATATGCGCCCCGACGAGGATGGCAAAACCCGTCAGGCCGTCTATCACGCCAAAGAGGGTTTGAAAGAGTTTGTCCGCTACATCGACCGCCACCGCACTCACCTCTTCGATGATGTCATCTATCTGAAGACCGAGAAGCAGGGCATCCCTATTGAGGTAGCCGTGATGTACAATACCGACTATTCCGAGAACATCCACTCGTATGTGAATAATATCAACACCATCGAGGGTGGCACCCACCTGATGGGTTTCCGCATGGCACTGACCCGCACGCTGAAGAAATACGCCGACAGCGACCCCGCCATCGCCAAGCAAATCGAGAAAGCAAAAATCGAGATTGCCGGTGAGGACTTCCGCGAAGGTCTGACCGCTGTCATCTCCATCAAAGTGGCAGAGCCTCAATTTGAAGGCCAGACCAAGACCAAGTTAGGCAACAGCGAGGTGACGGGAGCCGTGCAGCAGGCAGTAGGCGAAGCACTGGCCAACTACCTGGAGGAGCACCCCAAAGAGGCCAAGCAGATATGCGACAAAGTGGTGCTGGCCGCCACCGCACGTATCGCCGCCCGCAAGGCGCGTGAGAGCGTACAGCGCAAGAACGTGATGACCGGCGGCGGACTGCCCGGCAAACTGGCCGACTGCTCGAACAAAGACCCCAAGGAGTGTGAGATTTTCCTCGTGGAGGGAGACTCCGCCGGCGGTTCAGCCAAGCAGGGACGTGACCGTTACACCCAAGCCATCCTGCCTTTGCGCGGTAAAATCCTGAATGTGGAGAAAGTGCAGTGGCACAGAGTGTTCGAGGCCGAGTCGGTCATGAACATCATCCAGAGCATCGGCGTGCGCTTCGGCGTTGACGGCGAAGGCGACAAGGAAGCCAACATCGACAAACTGCGCTACGACAAAATTATCATCATGACCGACGCCGATGTCGATGGCTATCACATCGACACCCTCATCATGACCCTCTTCTACCGTTTCATGCCCCGCATCATCCAGGAGGGACACCTTTACATCGCCACCCCCCCACTCTACCTGTGCACTTATAAGAACAAGATCAAGGAATACTGCTATACCGAGCAGCAGCGCCAGGCGTTTGTGGACAAGTATGGCGGCGGATTGGAGGATGGCAAGAACGGCATCCACACCCAGCGTTACAAAGGTTTGGGCGAAATGAACCCCGAACAGCTTTGGGACACGACGATGAACCCTGAGACCCGTCTGCTCAAACAAGTGAACATCGAGAATGCCGCTGAAGCAGATGAAATCTTCTCTATGCTGATGGGCGACGACGTGGAGCCACGCCGTGAGTTCATCGAGAGCAACGCCACCTACGCCAACATCGACGCCTAAGCCGAGCGCGAATGCGACACATCCCTTATGTATTGGCTGTTGCACTGTCCATGCTGTGCATGCTTACGGTCAGCGCACAAGACATCAAACAACTCTTTGATGACTATGAGCACCAAGAACCGGCACAACGCACTGCGACAGCCAATCAAATAGCCAAAGCACTATATGAGAGCGAGCATACAGACTCGCTCTACTCTTTTTCTGCGGATGACCCCACCCGCGACTTCGCCATCTATTGTCTGATGGGGTGGTATTATTATGACCTCTCTGATTATGACCAAGCCATTGCTTGTGCGGAGAAGTCGGAAGCCAACTACGACGAGCATATCGACGACGAAGAATATGCCGGCCTGTGCTGCCAAATCAGCGATTTGTATATGCGCAAAGGCAATTTCATCAGCGCCCTCGACTACATGAAGCGGTGCTATGAGATTGACTTGAAAACGGGTGACAAAGCCAACATCAGCAATTCGCTCAACAACCTGGCCAGTCTCTATTTAGCCCTACGACAACCTGCCGAAGGACTGGAGTTTGCCGAAGCCGCCATTCAGATAGAACGGTCGCTGCAACGTTCCGACAAGTTGGCCAGCCGCTTGGGCATCGCCTCGGAAATCAACCTGAAACTGGGAAAGGCCTCCAAGGCATTAGAACTGGCTCAAGAGGCATGGCAACTGGACAGTGAAGGCGGTCGTCCTGACAAGGCAGCCATCCGTCAGACAGAAATGGCCAATGCCTATATCGCCATGGGGCGACTCGACGAGGCCGAGGAAGCCATGCGCGAGGCACTGCCCGTTTTGCAAGAGGCAAAGAACCAGAATTCACAAGCCATCTGCCATAACCAATACGGGCAGTTATTACTCAAGCGAGGGAAATATGAAGAGGCCATCAACCATTTCAATGAAGCCCTCAGCCTCAGTGAGCAATTAGGTAATATCTACCTTCAGCAGACCGCCCATCACGGTCTCTATATGGCCATGCACAATGGCAATCCGAGTGCCGCCATCCACCATCTGGAACGTTACAGCCAGTTGACCGATTCGATGTATAATGCCGACCTGGCCAACTACAGCAGTCTGTTTCACACCAGATACCATGCCGACGAGCTGACCAAGTCGAACACCCAACTGAATGAAGAAAACATCCAGCAGCGCAAGCGCACGCGCTATGTGCTCGTCATCTCCCTGCTCACTATCGCATTCTTAGTGACACTGCTCGCCTTCCTTTATTATTTCTTCCGTGTGAGGACAAAGGCCAACCGGTTGATGAAACAATTGGAAGAGATGCGCATGGACTTCTTCACCAAACTCACCCACGAATACCGCACGCCCCTGACCGTCATCACCGGCTTGAGTGACAACATCGCCAAGGGCGACATCAACGACCCCGAAGAGGTGCGCAACGCCGCCTCGCTCATCCTCCGCAACGGCCATTATATCAACACGCTGACCGACCAGTTGCTCGACTTGTCACGACTGCGTTCCAATGTGGCTGAACCACAATGGAAATACGGCGACATTGCCGCCTATACGGAGATGATTGCGGAGAGTTTCCGTCTCTTTGCCAAGCGGCGTGAGATAGCCGTCAACTACCACCACGAGGGAGAGCGCATGATGAATTTTGTGCCCGACTACTACACGAAGACGCTGCACAACTTAGTGTCAAACGCGCTGAAATACACCTCCGACGGCGGACAGATTGACATCCACACACGTACCGCGGCCGACACCTTCACCCTGACAGTCACAGACAACGGGCAGGGTATCGATCCGAAAGACCTGCCCCATATCTTCGAGGAGTTTTACCTCTCCTCCAACCAACCGTCGTCTATCGGCAGCGGCGTGGGATTGGCCCTTGTCAAACAAATCACCAACACGTTGAACGGCACGGTCCAAGTCGAGAGTCAGCCGGGACAAGGCGCCACCTTCACCATCACCGTCCCCTTCCGTGCCGACCCCACCCTACCAGTCGCCCAATATATTCCCGGCGTGCGCCAGAAGCAGGAAGACGACACCGTGTCCGACGCACAGGAAGAAGAGAACCCCTCAGAGCATCAGACCCGTATCCTGGTCGTTGAGGACAACGCCGATGTGAGCCAATATATCGGCATGCTGCTGAAACCCTATTATGAGGTACATTTCGCCACGGACGGCCAACAAGGCATGGAGACAGCCTTGGAACAGGTGCCCGACTTGATACTCACCGACCTGTTGATGCCCCATACCGACGGTCTGCAATTATGCCAGCAAGTGCGGAGCACCCCTTTGCTCTCACATATCCCCGTCATCATGGTCACGGCCAAGATTACCGATGCCGACCGGATGAAGAGCATCCAGGCAGGTGCCGACGCCTTCCTGACCAAGCCGTTCAATCCCGACGAGTTGTTGTTGCGGGTGAGCAAACTGCTGGAGCAACGCCAGTTATTGCGCGAGAAATATTCTGAAGCCATCGAGGAGGACGCCGGAACGAAAGCCGAAGAAACGCTGAACGACACCGACCGCCTTTTCATCAACAAATTCGTAGAAGTGGTGCATGGTCAAATCACGAAGCACCAGACCGACGTGGAAACCATCGCCTCCATCCTCTGCGTCAGCAGCAAACAACTACGCCGCAAGATATATGCCATCACCGGCAAGACCACAGCAGCCTACATCCAGCACATCAAACTCTCACAGGCCAAGAATCTGCTGCTCACACGACCAGACTTGTCCATTTCAGACATCGCCCTTTTATGTGGTTTTGACGACAATGCCCGTTTTTCGAAAGCCTTCAAACAATATTATCAGCAGACACCGAGTCAATTCCGAAAACAATAGCATAGGCACTGATAATCAACAACTTGCCCCTCTATTTGTCTTTTACGGCCAAACAGAGGGGCTTGTTTTTGTCCAATAATGACAAGGTTTGGAGGATGATTTTGTCCGTTTTTGACAATATTTTGTCCGAAAAGACCAACCAAAGAACGCTTAAAACGCATACCTTTGCAAACAGAAAAACGCTTATTGCTTACTGAAACTTCAATATATACACACAACGTAACAACTTAGTTATCACTAAGGATTCAATATTAAGCGTAAAGTTTTGTTATTCACAACGTGGCGGCCGTGAGGTCGCCACGTTATTTTAAATCATCCCATGCCGCAAAAAAACTGGAAGAAAAATATGAAAACAATAATGAATTTTGTACTTTTGCACTACGATTCAATATTTTTACCTAATGAAACGACAAATTTTGCTACTTACCGCCCTTATCCTTTCTATAGGAAGTTACGCGCAAAACCAACTCCCCATGCGGTTGTGGTACGACCGGCCAGCCCAATTTTTCGAAGAGTCGCTGCCCATCGGCAACGGCAAACTGGGTGCCTTGGTCTATGGCGGCACAGACGACAACCTCATCTACCTGAACGACATCACACTGTGGACGGGCAGTCCTGTGGACCACGAGGAGGACGCAGGCGTATCAGAGTGGTTGCCCGCCATCCGCGAAGCGCTGTTCCGCGAGGACTATGCCACCGCCGACAGTCTGCAAAAAAAGATGCAAGGCCATAACTCGCAGTTTTATCAACCCCTGGCCACGCTCCATATCATCGATACCAACGGAGGCAAGGCCTCATCCTACCGCCGCGAACTGGACCTCGACCACGGCATCTGCCGTGATGAGTATAACCAAGGCGGTGTACACTTCAATCGCGAATACTTCGCTTCACACCCCGACCGTTGTGTGGCTATGCGCATACGAGCCAGTCACCACGGTGCCATCAGTTGCGACATCCGCCTGAGCGCACAGGTGCCCCATCATGTGAAAGGCAGCAACGGCGACCAACTCACCATGACAGGACATGCCGTAGGCGATGAGGCCAACACCATCCACTTCTGCGCCTTGCTGAAAGCCGTTTGCAACGGAGGCATCTGCACCACCACCGACTCGACCATCCATGTGAGCAATGCCGACATGGTGACTTTGTATTTTGTCAACGAGACTTCGTTTGCCGGTGCCGACAAACACCCCGTGACCGAGGGAGCACCTTACATCGAACAAGCCACCAATGCGTTGTGGCATCTGCACAACCTCGACTACCAACAACTTCGGCTGCGGCATTACGAAGACTACACCGCCCTCTTTTCACGGGTGAAGATGCACTTAGAGGGAGCCCGCGTTGACAGTCTGCGCACCACCGAGCAACAATTGAAAGACTATACCGACCATGGTGGAGGCAACCCCTATCTCGAAACGCTTTATATGCAGTACGGGCGCTATCTGCTCATCAGCTCGTCGCGCACCCCTTCTGTTCCCGCCAATCTGCAAGGATTGTGGACGCCGCACCTCTACTCCCCCTGGCGCGGCAACTACACCGTCAATATCAACCTGGAAGAGAATTACTGGCCAGCCGAAGTAGCCAACCTGCCCGAGATGGTGCTGCCACTCGACGGGTTCATCACCTCACTGGCAGAGAACGGGCATCATACCGCCCACCACTATTACGGCATCGACCGTGGTTGGTGCTCGTCGCACAACTCCGACATCTGGGCCATGACCAATCCTGTGGGCGAGAAGAACGAGATGCCAGAATGGGCCAACTGGAACATGGGTGGCGCCTGGCTCGTCAACGCCCTCTACGACCACTACCTCTTCTCGATGGACAAACAGTATCTGGGCGACAAAGCTTACCCCCTGATGCGAGGTGCGGCGGAGTTCTGCCTCGCCTGGTTGATTGAAGACCCCAATGAACCCGGCACGCTGATCACCGCGCCGAGCACCTCGCCCGAGAATGAGTATGTGACCGACAGCGGTTACCACGGCATGACCTGCTATGGCGGCACAGCCGACCTGGCCATCATCCGTGAGCTGTTCATCAACACGCTCAAAGCCGCCCAGGTACTTGGTGTGGATCAGGATTTTCAACGGCAGCTGGCCGAAACGCTCCAGCATCTGCGTCCCTATCACATCGGCCATCGCGGCAACCTGCAAGAATGGTATCATGACTGGCGCGACTTCGATGACCACCACCGCCATCAGTCGCACCTCATCGGACTCTATCCCGGTCGTCATATCACACCCGAGGTGAACGCCGATTTGGCCCGTGCCTGCGAAAAGACATTGGAAATCAAAGGTGACGAAACCACAGGTTGGAGCACCGGATGGCGCATCAACCTCCAGGCAAGACTGCACAATGCCAAACAAGCATATCATATCTTTCAGAAATTGCTCACCTACGTGTCGCCCGACGGGTATGAGGGACCCGACAAACGTCGGTCGGGCGGCACATACCCCAACCTGATGGACGCCCACCCGCCCTTCCAGATTGACGGCAATTTCGGGGGCACTGCCGGCGTGTGTGAAATGTTGCTCCAAAGCGACGGCGAGAGTATCCACTTGCTGCCCGCCTTGCCCTCACAGTGGAATAGTGGCGAAGTGAGCGGTCTCCGCGCCCGTGGCGGTTATACGGTCGATTTAAAATGGAAAGGAGGTCAACTCACCGAGGCTGTGATTCGTGCCAAGCAGCCCGGCACGCTGACGGTTCGTTGTCAGGGCAAGGAGAAAAAGCTGACCTTCCACAAAGGCAACATGAAACGCCGTTGCTCTTTTTTCTGATGTTTTTTTGTGGTTTCGGAAATATTCACTATATTTGCGCATCAAAGTGAAAAATGAATAAAGAGAAACTATTTGAAATAACAATACCTCAAGCCAAGGAGGTAGTCAGCAATGGCAGTTATTTGGATGATGACCTATTGCTGTTTGACAAGTTTGAGGATGTGCCCATCCGCACCGAGCCGTGCCGCATCCATTGCCTGTTTGTCGCCTTGTGTTTAGACGGTACCGCGCAATACAGTGTCGATACGAAAGAGCGCATGGTGAAGAAAAACGATGTCATCGTCATCAACGACGGTCAGGTTGTGGGCAATTACATGCTCAGCCGCGACTGCCGGGGCATCGCCATCATGAGTTCCAACAGTTTCTTCACCGAGATTATTAAAGAGGTGCATGAGATATCCTCTTTGTTCCTCTTTGCCAACACCCATCCCGTCATCAACCTTCAGCCCGAGAAGGTGAAGGCATTCTTAGATTATTTCCATTTGATACGTCAGAAAGTGGACGACGCCACCCACCGTTACCGCAAAGAGTTGGTGAGTGCACTGCTGAAAGCGATGATTTACGACATCAGCGACGAGATTTATCAACTCCAACAGAAGCGCGACCCCAAGAAGTCGCGTGCCGAAGCCATCTTTACATCCTTTATCAATCTGCTGAAAAAGCACTTCCGCCATGAACGTCGTGTCAGTTGGTATGGTGAACAACTCTGCATCACCCCGAAATACCTGTCGGAGACGGTAAAGGCCGTCAGCAAGCGCACACCCAATGAATGGATAGACAACTACGTGACATTGGAGATACGTGTGTTGCTGCGCAATTCTACGATGAGTATCAAGGAGATAGCCGAAGTGTTGCATTTCCCCAACCAATCGTTCCTTGGCAAATACTTCAAGGAACATGTCGGTATGTCGCCATCGAAATACAGGAAAACCGTATAAAACCTTCGTCAATCGGCGAAGGTTGTGTGTAATAGCTCTTCTGCCGTCTGTTCTAACTGTTCATACCAATCGGAACCGAAACGGCGGACGAGCGGTTCTTTGAGGAACTGGTAAACACGCAGTCCCTTCTTTTGCCCGAGTGCCACCGCTTCACGGCACACATCCCACCGGTCGTAGTTCAACCCGATATAACCAGCAGACAATTTCTTTTCACGAATGGGATAGAGCGCGCAACTGATGGGTTTGCAATAGCGTGTGCGCCCTTGCCGGAAGGCTTTCTCCAAGGCACACAAGCAACAGCCGTTCTCATAACAGGTGAACACACAATCTTTACTACCCACGATGCTCGTCACCAAGTCGCCGTCGCCATCGGTATAAGCTACCCCCTGCCGGTCGATGACCGCTTGTGCCGCCGCAGAGAGGTCTGCCCAAACGGTGTCCACCACATTCTCTATTTCCGCCACTTCGTCAATCGTCACAGGCGCACCTGCGTCGCCCTCCACGCAACAGATGCCGTGGCAGACATCGAGGTCGCAGCAAAACATCTCCGTCAGGATGTCGGGCGACAGCAATACATTACCAACTTGAATAATGGGAAACATTTTTTGAGAAGTTAAAGAAGTTAAGGGAGTTAAGGAAGTTAAAGACAATACAATATTTGGGGAGTTAAAGACGATACATTTTTTGGGGATACATTTTTGGGGCTTCACCACGCGATAGGTGTCATGCCGTGGTCGATGAGATAGCGGTTGGTCTGAGAAAACTGGTGGTTGCCGAACCACCCGCCACGGTTGGCAGAGAGCGGAGAGGGATGCACCGACTCCAGCACCAGGTTCTTGGATTTGTCAATCATATAACTCTTGCCGCGGGCATAACCACCCCACAGCAGATAGACAATATGTTCGCGCTCTGCGGCCAAAGCCCTGATGGCGGCGTCGGTAAACGTCTGCCATCCCAGCCGGGCATGGCTGTTGGCCACATGCGCCCTCACGGTAAGGGTGGCGTTGAGCAGCAGCACCCCCTGTTCGGCCCATCGTGTCAGATTACCTGTAGCAGGAATGGGTGCGCCCGTGTCGTCATGTATCTCGCGGAAGATATTCTGCAGCGAAGGCGGAAAGGGCACACCATCTTGCACCGAGAAACTCAACCCGTGTGCCTGTCCCGGTTCGTGATAAGGGTCCTGTCCGATGATGACCACCTTCACCTGTTCAAACGGACAGAGGTCGAAAGCATTGAATATCAGCCGTCCGGGCGGGTAGCATGTGGTGGTCTTGTACTCGGCGCGCACTGCGTCGGTGAGCCGTTGAAAATAAGGTTGCTCAAACTCGTTGAGCAACCTTTGTTTCCAGCTGTTTTCTATTCTTACTTCCATCAATTATCCGATATCAGGTTTTCGCCCGTCATGTCAGCCGGTTGTTCCAGTCCCATGATATGCAGGATAGAGGGAGCCACGTCGGCCAAGCGTCCGTCCCTCACACGTGCGCTGTTGTTATTGGTCACGTAGATGAAGGGCACAGGGTTGAGCGAGTGAGCAGTGTTGGGCGTTCCGTCCTCGTTGATGGCATTGTCGGCATTGCCGTGGTCGGCAATGATGATAGCCTCGTAGTCGGCAGCCTTGGCCGCCTCAATCACATCGTGAACGCAGTGGTCCACAGCCCATACCGCCTTGGCGATAGCGTGATAGACGCCCGTGTGCCCCACCATGTCGCCGTTAGCGAAATTCACCACGATGAAGTCATACTTCTCGGTCTTGATGGCCTCCACCAGTTTGTCTTTCACCTCATAGGCACTCATCTCTGGTTTCAGGTCGTAGGTAGCCACTTTGGGCGACGGCACCAGGATGCGGTCTTCGCCCTCATAGGGGGCCTCACGTCCACCGTTGAAGAAGAAGGTGACATGTGCGTATTTCTCCGTCTCAGCGGTGTGCAGTTGTTTCTTACCCAGTTTGCTGAGGTATTCGCCCAAAGTGTCCTCCACATTCTCTTTGGGGAAGAGGATATTCACACCCTTGAAGTTGGCGTCGTACGGAGTCATGCAATAATATTGCAGGTTGGCAATGGTGTGCATACCCGCTTCCGGCATATCCTGCTGAGTGAGCACCTGTGTGAGTTCTTTGGCA
Organism: uncultured Prevotellaceae bacterium; assembly: GCA_946404865.1. Lineage (GTDB taxonomy): Bacteria > Bacteroidota > Bacteroidia > Bacteroidales > Bacteroidaceae > Prevotella. The sequence goes on along the minus strand of CAMJFC010000003.1, from coordinate 16,182 downwards.
CGGTCGTTACGGAAATTGATGAAGATGACCACATCACCCTCTTGAATCGTTCCATCCACTTTGGCATTGTTGATGGGTTTGATAAACTCATCCGTCACGCCCTCCTCATAGCTCTCCTCCATGGCCTTCACCATGTCATCGGCTTGTTTGCCTTTAGCCTCCACGAGCAAGTCGTAGGCCTCTTTCACGCGTTCCCACCGTTTGTCGCGGTCCATGGCGTAGAATCGTCCCACGATGCTGGCGATGTGCGCATCATTCTTCTGGCACACCTCATCGAGTTGGCGGATAAAACCGACGCCACTTTTGGGGTCAGTATCGCGTCCGTCCATGAAACAATGTACGAACGTCTGAGTCAGGCCGTACTCCTTACCGATTTCCACGAGTTTGAACAGATGGTCGAGCGAAGAGTGCACGCCACCGTCAGACGTCAGGCCCATGAGGTGCAGTTTTTTGCCCGTCTCTTTTGCGTAGGTGTATGCGTTGATGATACCCGGATTTTTCATGATGGAGTTGTCGCGGCATGCACGGTTGATTTTCACGAGGTCTTGATAGACCACCCGTCCTGCGCCGATGTTGAGGTGTCCCACCTCGGAGTTGCCCATCTGTCCGTCGGGCAGTCCCACATCTTCGCCCGAGGCAGCCAGTTGTGCGTGAGCGCTGACCGCGTTTAAGTAATCCAGATACGGTGTAGGAGTGTTGAAGATGACATCGCCCTCACCATGTTTACCGATACCCCATCCATCGAGTATCATCAATAATGCTTTTTTTGCCATAATTATATTAAATTTGAGTGTTTTGTTCGTATTCTCACGCCCTTGTCCCCACATCCCTTAAAATCTCTGCAAAGTTACGGTAAAAAAATGACACCGAGAAACAAATCCATGATATTTTCATTCAACTCCCGCAAGCGTCAGTTGCCAAAAGATAGAAGGAGCACGTAACTTGAATTCAAGTACAATAGAGTAATCTTTAGTCATTTGGTTTTGTTATTCCGCAGAAAAGTATTACCTTTGTATCTGAAATGAACACGAACAGTCCCATATTGGATTTGCAACAGCAACGGCTGCTGCTCGACATCGAGTATCAGAGCGAGAAAGAAGCCTTCCAACAGCAGACCGAAGCCATCGGTTTGGAACGGAAGGTGAAGCGCGGCGATGCGTGGTATCCCGTGCAAGCAGGGCGCAGTTATTACAACTCGCTCAACCAATTGGCCATCGAGATTCATCGCACCGCCGACGAAGAAATAGAGCACAACTTTGAATTTGGCCGCCCCGTCAGTTTCTACCACCTCATAGACGAAGGCGCCAAGCAGCAGAAAATCAAGTATTTCCGCTATACGGGCATGGTGAGTTATGTGGATGGCAACCGCATGGTAGTGACGTTGCCCGACAACGCGCAACCCATGGAGTTGCAAAACACCGAGCGGTTGGGCATTCAACTGTCGTTCGACGAGACATCGTACCGTCTGATGTTCGAGGCATTGGACCGTGTGATGGCAGCGAAGAACAACCGTCTGGCATATCTGCGCGACCTGTTCTATTCGCACCAGCGAGCGGCTCGTTTCACCTTTGAGCCTTTGCGCTTTCCGTGGCTCAACAGCACTCAGGAGCGGGCCGTGAATGAGGTGTTGTGGGCGAAAGACGTGATGGTGGTACACGGCCCTCCGGGCACAGGCAAGACCACGACACTGGTTGAGGCCATCAATGAGACGCTGCGCCGCGAGAGTCAGGTGTTGGTGTGCGCCCAAAGCAACATGGCGGTAGATTGGATCAGCGAGCAGTTAGTGGACCGTGGCATCAACGTGTTGCGCATCGGCAACCCCACCCGGGTGAACGACAAGATGCTGTCGTTCACCTACGAGCGTCGTTTCGAGGCGCATCCCGATTACCCACAGTTATGGAGCATCCGCAAGGCCATCCGCGAACTTCGCGGTCAGAAGAAGCGCGGCGAGAGTTTCCACCAGCGTCTGGACCGGCTGAAGTCGCGTGCCACCGAACTGGAGCTCCGCATCAATGCCGAGCTGTTTGACAGTGCGCGTGTCATCGCCAGCACGCTGACAGGAGCCGCCAACCGGTTGCTCGACGGGCAGAAGTTCGGCACCCTCTTCATCGACGAGGCGGCACAGGCGTTGGAGGCAGCCTGTTGGATAGCCATCCGCCGTGCCTCGAGGGTCATCTTCGCCGGCGACCACTGCCAGTTGCCCCCCACCGTGAAAAGCCTCCTCGCATTGAAGGGCGGACTGGGCAAGACCCTCATGGAGCGCATTGTGGAGAACAAGCCCGAGGTAGTGACACTGCTCGAAGTGCAATACCGTATGTGCGATGACATCATGCGATTCTCATCTAATTACTTTTACGGCGGCCGTGTGCAGACGGCACCGCAGATACGCCACCGCAGCATCCTCGACTACGATATTCCCATCACGTGGATTGACACCGCCGACATGGACTTCCGTGAGGAATTCGTGGGCGAGAGTTTCGGACGCATCAACAAGTCAGAAGCGGAGCTGACACTCATCACGTTAGAGCGTTACTACAGCCGCATCGGCAAACAACGCATCCTCGACGAGCGCATTGACGTGGGCATCATCTCCCCCTATCGCGCACAAGTGCAGTACCTGCGACGCCAGATTCGCAAGAAAGAGTTTTTCAAACCTTACCGTCATCTCATCAGCGTCAATACCGTTGATGGGTTCCAAGGACAAGAGCGCGACATCATCCTCATCTCATTGGTGCGTGCCAACGACGACGGTCAGATTGGTTTTCTGCGCGACTTGCGCCGCATGAACGTAGCCATCACCCGTGCCCGCATGAAGCTCATCATTTTGGGCGATAGCGCCACCATGACCCGCCATCCTTTCTACAAGCAGTTATATGAGTATGTGGAGGCGTTGGAGGAGGCCTGAACATGGAATACGACGACAATAAGACCACTTAAACAATCATATTATGCCCGCAAACAAGAATGCGTTGATACGCTACAAGACCATAGACAACTGTCTGCGCAACCGCTATAGGCGGTGGACGCTTGAAGACCTGGTTGACGCTTGTTCCGAAGCCCTTTACGACATGGAGGGAATCAGGAAAGGCGTGTCTGTCCGTACCGTTCAGGGCGACATCCAAATGATGCGCTCCGACAAGTTGGGCTATAATGCCCCCATAGAGGTGTACGACCACAAATACTACCGTTATAGCGTGGAGGGGTATTCCATCATGGACATGCCGCTGTCGCAGAACGACTATGACGTAATGCAGGAGGCCGTGGACATGCTCCGCCAGTTGGAGGGGTTTGAACAGTTCTCTGAGATGACAGATGTGATCAGACGGCTGCAAGACAAGCTCGCCATCAGCCGAAACAACCGTAAGCCCATCATCCACTTCGACAGTGTGCCCGACCTGAAAGGGTTACGGTTGCTCAACCCCCTCTACAATTACATCGCACACAAGCAGACGCTCCGCATCATGTATCAATCGTTCAATGCGCGCGAGCCTAAGGAGTACATCCTCTGCCCCTATCTGTTGAAGGAGTTCCGCAACCGTTGGTTCCTGTTCGGTTCAAAAGCCAGCGACTTGTTGCTCTTCAATCTTGCCCTCGACCGCATCAAGAGCGTAGAGCCTGTGGATATTCCCTTTCGTGACAATCCAGATTTCGATTCCGAGCATTTCTTTGATGATGTCATCGGTGTGAGCAAGAACATCAAGAACATGCCCCGCCGCATCAAATTCTGGGCCAGTCCGGAACAGAGCCACTACATCAAGACCAAGCCCATCCATCGCTCCCAACAGCTCCTCAAAGAGAATGAAGACGGCAGTTGCATCTTCAGGATTGACGTGGTGATTAACTTCGAGATGTATTCCATCTTCATGTCCTACGGTCCGGGCATCAAGATTATCTATCCCCACTATGTCGCGAAGTTCATGCGCGACAAACTGAAGGAAGCCATCGACTTATATGACACGCCCGCCAGCAGCCATCAGCCTGATGCCACGGAAGAATCTCAAAAATAAATGCGTAAAAACATTGCGTTATCGCAAAAAATCCTTAACTTTGCGCATCATAACCATTGCGACACCCACGAAACACCGGTAAGATGTTACAACAAGACTATATCATGCGCCTGATACAAGAGTTTGCGGCGGCCTTGCAGCGGTTTCTCGAGAAGAAAGAGGTAGAAGACCGCTCTGAGGCTATTCGTGACCTCTACCGTCAATACCTTGACGACTACGAGCTGTATCACATCTCCACGATGGACGAGGTGATGCAGTCGTTCACCCGCTACACCGAGGAACAGCGCATCTATCGCATGGAGATGTTGGCCGACCTGTACTACGTGGAGGCCGACTTGAAATCGGAACCTTCGCGCTCCCAACTGTTGGAGCGTGCCCTGCTGCTCTTTTCCTTTATCGACCGCCACAGCGGCACCTTGTCGTTCGAGCGGCAAAGGAAAATCAATGACATCAAAAAACGTCTGAACAACCCCATTTCTACACAATTACCAACCCAATGAAACTGATACCACTACTGATGCTGGCATGCTCACTGAGTGCGGCAGCCAACAACACGGAAACGAACGACAACGACCCCATCCGCAACAAAATCACATTTGAGGCGCCCGCCTTCCCATCGAACGAGGATGGTGACGTAGACAAACTATATCTGACCTATATCACGCCCGACGGCAAACGCCATAACATCGTCAGTAACCTGCCCCTGCCCTTGCCGGCTGACGCTTTCGCGGGCGGCGACATTGAAGAAGAGGACGTCAACTTCGACGGCATCCCCGACCTTCAGGTGTCTGCGGGTTATTTCGATTCCGCCACCGGCCATAATCCCATGTATATGTGGTTTGTATGGGATGCGAAAAAGCACCAGTTCGTAGACGTGGAAGAAGTGCTTATCAATCCTTCCATCAATGTGGAGGAGAAAACCATCTGCTCCCATTTGCTGATGGAAGGCGAAATGACCATTGACACCTACAAGTGGCAAGGTCTGAAACTGGTACAGACGGACACATGGACGGGCGCGTGGACGGACATGGACGAAAGCGAAGATGACGGCGAGAATATCACTACCGATATCGACCATGATGAAGATGACATGATAACGAAAGTGACCGTCATCGTCAAGCGCGACGGACAGGAGGTTCAGCGCATGGAAACCACCGAATGGTTGGAAGCCGGTCCCACCGACCCGACCGTAGTCGGTGCCATTTCACGCCATGACATCAATTTCGACGGCCATCCCGACATCCAAGTGTATTTGGGTCAATACAGCAACCTGGGGCTTGATTTCTACGATGCCTGGCTGTGGAGTCCGAAGCAGAACCGTTATGTGAAAGAGCCGAAATACCACGAGATACCTTGTCCCGAGGTGAACACGGAAAAGAAATGGATAGAAAGCAACGCCGCCATCTCGTTCTCTAAGTCGTGCTATCTGCGCTATGAGTGGAAGAAGGGCAAACTGGTGCTGACAAAACGTGTGGAGCAATAACGTCCTTTCACATCATGAACTCCAGCACAACATCAATAACCATTATCTTCAAATCATAAGAATATGAGAAAAACCATCCAACAGCTGGGCGCACGTCTCGCCCTTGTGATTTGTTTTGCATTCGCCTACAACATGGTAGCCGACGCGCAAGTACCATCCATCCCCCGCAAGCAACAAACCACCAAGAAGAAACGGAGCACAGCAACCCAGACTGCCAATGTGGCGTGGGGCACGCAATACGACTGGCTCTCGACCCGCTATGTCACCTACGATGACATCCAATACATGGACCGCGGGCAGGTGCGCGTGCTGAAAAACTCCATCTATGCCCGACATGGCCGCCGTTTCAAGGATGCCAACCTTCGCAGTTATTTCAACTCACAGAGTTGGTACTACCCCACCCGCAACGAGGTGCCGGCAAAGGAATTTAACAAGTACGAGAACTACAACATCAAATTTTTGCTCAAATACGAATAGTACCCGATTTCTATTGTATTGCCAAAAGGACAGAGCGGTAACTGGCCATGGAATAGACTGAAGATTTCAGACAAAACAGCAAAATAATGTTTCTTGTAACATTTTTGATAGTGCGCGAACGATGATTAACAGCGGTTTGCGCACTTTTTCCTTTTATTTGCAACAAGAAAGGGGGAAAAGAACGCTACAGGAGATTGTCGTCCCTGAGGATGAAGCTCCATAAAAACCTAAAAACAACGAAAGACGATGGAAAGACGAATCATTAACACCATCTTATCCATGGCAGCCGTCCTGGCCCTACTAACCGCCTGTTCGGACAATAAGCAAGTATATCAAATCGGTGTGTCGCAATGTTCGCAAGGCCGATGGCGCGACAAGGTCAACAATGAGATGTTGGCCGCACAGCATTTGTATGAACAAGATGTGAAGGTGAGCATCGCCAATTCATACGATGACACCGAACGGCAAATCCAGCAGATAGACAGCTTAGCCGACAGCGGCATCGACCTGTTGGTGGTGTCGCCCAACGAGGCAGCCCCCCTCTCATCGGCCATCGCAAAGGTCAGGAAAAGAGGCATTCCCGTCATCTTTTTCGACAGAAAGGCGGAGACCGATGATTATACCGCCTTCATCGGCGGCAACAACGAAGAGGCAGGCAAAGCCGTGGGCGAATACGCAGTCAGTGTGGCGAAGGAAATGGCGGCACAAGGCCGGAAGCCCCTCGTGCTGGAAGTGACCGCTGCCATGAGCACAACGCCAGCCCGGGAACGGCATCAAGGTTTCGCCCAAGCCATGTCGGGACATCAGGAATTAGAATATATCTTCCGTGAGGGCAACTGGACATCAGATGCCGCCTGCGACATCGTGACCGAACAGATCAAGACAGGCCGTCTGCCCGACATCGTCTTCTGCCACAACGACGGCATGGCCACCGGCGCCTATAAAGCCGTCGTCGAGACGCAGACAGAAGGAAAGATTAAGATTCTCGGCATCGACGGCATGCCTGGAGAGGGATTGGAATACGTGCAATTCGGACATCAGATAGGCACTTACATCTACCCCACCCATGGCGAAAAAATCGTGCGGTTAGCCCTTGACATCCTGACGGGCAAACCCTTTGAGAAGGAGAACACACTGCAAGGTATCTTGGTTACACAAGACAATGTCAACTCCATCGCTGCCACAAGCAACGTGTTGATGGAGCAAAACACCAACTTGGTGACGATACAGGACAAATTGGAAACCTACCTGGGGCACTATCACACGCAGCGCAAGATACTCATCGCCAGTCTTATCTGCATTGCGTTGTTGGCCGTGGCCGTCCTGTTGGCATGGCGTGCCTATATCCAAACCCGGCGCACCATCCGCCAGCGCCAGCATAACAACGAAGAACAGGCCCTGTTCTACATCAACCCCGCCCACCGCAAACTGCGCCAGGTGTTCGAAGAGCCAGAACCCGACACCCAGACCGTGCGTTCACAAGACGCCATCTTTGCCGAGACGCTCAATGAAGCCATCCGCGAAAACATGTCGAACCCCAACTTGAAAATGGAAGAATTGGGCGACGCCGTCGGTCTGAGTCGCGTACAATTATATAGAAAGGTGAAAGCCATCACAGGTCTCTCGCCCGTCGAACTGCTTCGCCAGATGCGCCTGCAACGCGGTTACACCCTCATTCAGACCACAACCAAGACCATCAACGAGATAGCATACGAGGTGGGATTCAACACCCCCAGTTATTTCTCCAAATGTTTTCATGAACAATATGGTAAATACCCCACAGAAGTGAGAAGCGAACATATTTGACAAAATACCCAACGTTTGTTCCCTGTAACATAAATGATAGCGCGTGAACGATAATTAGCAGTCGTTTGCGCGCTTTGTCTTTAATTTTGCGGCAAACTTGAAACGTATAGTAACTAAAAACACAAACAAATGAAACAAATGAAACGATTCCTATTGACTCTGCTGACGGTCTTAGCCTGTACATTTGTGCATGCTCAGACTGAGATTCACGGCACCGTGGTCGATGAGACTGGTGAAGGCGTCATCGGCGCCACCGTGAGAGAGAAAGACTCGACCAACGGAACAGCGACCGACTTGGACGGGAATTTCACCCTGAAAGTAGAAGCCGGCAAGACGCTCATCATCTCCTACATCGGTCTTCAGACCCAGGAGGTAGCAGCCACCGACGGTATGACCGTAACCCTGCGCGATGATGCGCAGACACTGAACGAGGTGGTGGTGACAGGTTATACCGTGCAGCGCAAAGCCGACTTGACTGGTGCCGTCTCGACGGTGAGTGTCAACGACCTGGCCAAACAAAACGAGAACAACCCCATCAAAGCCATGCAGGGACGTGTGCCCGGCATGAACATCGCTGCCGATGGTGCTCCCTCGGGCTCTGCCACCGTACGCATCCGTGGTGTCGGCACGCTCAACAACAACGACCCCCTCTACATCATCGACGGTGTGCCCACCAAGGCAGGCATGCATGAGTTGAACGGCAACGACATCGAAAGCATCCAAGTGCTGAAAGATGCCGCCTCGGCATCTATCTATGGTAGCCGTGCTGCTAATGGTGTCATCATCATCACCACCAAGCGCGGTAAGGAAGGCAAGATACACATCGATTTCGACGGTAGTGTGTCCGTACAAACCTATGCCCACAAGATGAAGGTGCTCAATGCCAAACAGTTCGGACAGGTGATGTGGCAAGGCTATGTGAACGACGGGCTCGACCCCAACCGTAACGGTCTGGGTTATCACTACGACTGGGCCTACGACGCTCAGGGCGTGCCCGTGCTCAACGGTCTGACCATGAACAAGTATCTGGATGCCGCCGGAACCACACCCGCAGCCGACACCGACTGGTTTGACCAAACCACCCGCACCGGCGTGGTACAGCAATACAACGTGTCGCTGAGCAACGGTTCGGATCGTGGCTCATCATTCTTCTCCTTGGGTTACTATAATAATAAAGGTATCATCAAGCACTCCGACTTCGAGCGTTTCTCCGGCCGTATCAACACCGAATACAAACTGCTGCGAATCCACGACCGCGACATCGTGACCGTGGGCGAGCACTTCACCATTAACCGCACAAGCGAGGTACAGGCCCCCGGCGGTTTCTTGGAGAATGTTCTTCAGTTCAACCCCTCGCTGCCCGTTTACACGACAAGTGGCGCTTACGCCGGTCCTGTGGGCGGCTACCCCGACCGCGAAAACCCATTGGCCCGTCTGACACGTAACTCCGACAATCGTTACACCTATTGGCGGACCTTCGGCGACGCTTACATCAATATCAGTCCGTTCAAAGACTTCAACATCAAATCGACGTTCGGTATTGACTATGCACAGAAAGAGCAGCGCATCTTCACCTACCCTGTGACCGAAGGCACCGTGGCCAACGCCACCAACGCCGTAGAAGGTAAGCAGGAGCATTGGACCAAATGGATGTGGAACGCCATCGCTACCTATAACTTCGAAAAAGGTCCCCACCGTGGTGACGCCATGATTGGTACTGAGATCAACCGCGAAGACGACAGTTGGTTCAGCGGCAAGCAATTCGACTTCGCCGTACTCAACCCCGACTACATGTGGCCTAACGCAGGTGTGGGCGAGGCCGAGGCTTACGGAGAAGGCGGCGGTTACACTTTGGTATCTTACTTTGGCAAAGTGAACTACACCTACGCTGACCGTTATCTGCTCAGTCTCACACTCCGCTACGATGGTTCCAGCCGTTTCGGTAAGAACAACCGCTACGGTATGTTCCCCTCTGTCTCTGCCGGTTGGCGTATCAACGAGGAGAATTTCATGAAGAACATCAATTGGATAGACAACCTGAAACTCCGTGCCTCATGGGGTGAGACTGGTAACCAGGAAATCTCGAATATCGCCCGCTACACGCTCTATGAGAGCAACTACGGCGAAGCCAACTTCGGTGGTCAGAGCTTCGGTACGAGTTATGACATCGCAGGTACCAACGGCGGCCAGCAGCTGCCCAGCGGTTTCAAGCGTAACCAACTGGGTAACGACGATTTGAAATGGGAAACGACCACCCAGACCAACCTCGGACTTGACTTCGGATTCTTCCGCAACGCACTCTACGGTTCATTTGAGTGGTATTACAAGAAGACCACCGACATCCTGGTCTCCATGCTCGGCATTGGTGTGATGGGTGAAGGTTCCAGTCAATGGATTAACGCCGGCGAGATGGAGAACAAGGGTATTGAGTTCAACCTTGGCTATCGCGGCAACATCGGCGACTTCCAATATGACATCGCAGGCAACTTTGGTACCTATCGCAACAAAGTGACCAAACTGCCCGAAACCATCGCCGCCAAAGGTGACTTCGGTGGCAACGGAGTGGAGAGTGTTGTGGGACATCCCATATACTCGCAGGTGGGTTATGTCTATGACGGCATCTTCAAGAGCCAGGAGGAGATAGACAACCACGCACAACAAGATGGTGCCGGCCTTGGCCGCATCCGTTGGAAAGACCTGAACGAAGACGGTGTCATCAACGAGAAAGACCAAGAGTGGATTTACTCGCCTGTACCCGACTTCACCTGGGGTCTGAACATTTACCTGCAATACAAGAACTTCGACCTCACCATGTTCTGGCAGGGAGTACAAGGTGTGGATGTCATCAGTGACCTGAAGAAAGAGACCGACCTGTGGAGTGGTCTGAACATCTCTAACCTGAACAAAGGCGACCGTCTGCTCGACGCCTGGACTCCGACCAACATGGGCAGCAATATCCCCGCCATCAGCACCATGGACAACAACAATGAAAAGCGTGTCAGCAGCTATTTCGTCGAGAACGGCTCATTCGCCAAGCTACGCACCATCCAATTGGGCTACAACTTCCCGAAGAGCATCACCGAGAAGCTCTATATGCAGCGTCTGCGCGTCTATCTCTCTGCTCAGAACCTGCTCACCATCAAGAGTAGCAAGTTTACTGGTGTCGATCCTGAAAACGCCAACTTCGGCTACCCGATTCCCGTCAACGTGACCTTCGGACTGAATGTTTCATTCTAAGACAGGCTTTACCACAACAACCATATCAATCATAAGAATAGAAATATGAAAAAGAATATCATAAAAACAGCAGCATTTTTGATGGCGGCCCTTTCCTTAGGCATGGGCGGCGGGATTCTGAGTTCCTGCTCCTCCTTCCTCGAAGAGCATGTGCCGCAAGGCACGCTCAGCGATGAGCAAGTAAAAACGCCCGAGAACGCAGAAGCCATGGTGGTATCCGCATACGCCATCTTCACCTCCGCCGAAGACATCAACTCATCCTTCTCGATGTGGAACTTCGACGTACGCTCCGATGATGCCTACAAAGGCGGCAGCGGTACCAGCGACGGTGATGTGTTCCATCAGTTGGAAGTACAACAAGGTGTACTGACCGGCAACTGGAACATCAACGATATGTGGGTGCGTCTTTACAAATGCCTCTCACGTGTGAACGCAGCCATCGCCCTGCTCAACGAGAGCGACTATGGCATGAAACAACAGCGGTTGGCCGAGATGAAGTTCCTCCGTGCCTACGGCCACTTCCTGCTTAAACGCCTTTATAAGCACATCCCCTTTGTTGTGGATGAGAATCTGACTTACGATGACTATAACAACCTCACCAACACCACTTATAACAACGATGAGGGATGGCAACTCATCATCGACGACCTGATGGAAGCCTACAACACCCTTCCGCAGACACAGGAAGACAAGGGACGCCCCACAAAGGCCAGCGCCGCAGCTTTTCTGGCTAAGGTTTATCTCTATAAAGCTTATCATCAAGATGACGAGAACAGCAACCAGGTGACGAGCATCAACCAACAAGACCTGGAGAAAGTGATTGAGTTCACCAACCCCGCCCTCTATACCAACTACGGGTTGGAGGAAGACATGCACAACAACTTCCGCCCCGAAGATAAATTTGAGAATGGTAAGGAGAGCGTTTGGGCCATCCAATATTCACGCAACGATGGTTCCACCTTCGGCAACTTGAACTGGAGCTATGGTCTGATACCGCCCAACATCCCAGAAGTAACCGATGGCGGCTGCGATTTCTATAAACCGTCGCAGAACCTCGTCAATGCCTATCGTACTGGTAACGACGGTCTGCCACTGATTGACAATTTCAACGAGAAAGATTACGACAAGGCTACCGACAATGCCGACCCGCGCCTCTTCCTCACCGTCGGCATGCCCGGACTGCCCTATATGTTCAATCCTAAATTCATGATGGAAGAAACCAGCATTTGGAGCCGCTCTAATGGTTTGTATGGTTACTACGTTTCGTTAAAACATAACATTGACCCCGCATTGTTAGACGATTACTTGATTAAGGGTTCCTATTGGGCCTCGCCGATGAACCGCATCGTGTTCCGTTATGCAGACGTGCTGTTGGAGCGTGCCGAAGCCTATGCCCAACTGGGACAGAGTGCCGAAGCCATCAAACTGGTCAACCAAGTGCGCAGCCGTGCTGCTTCCAGCACCCAAATGATAGCCAGCTATCCGAGCAAATATGGTGTGAAGTTTTATGTCAGCAACTACACGGGTTCCTACTCCAAGGAACAAGCCATCAAGATTGTCAAGATGGAACGCCGTTTGGAGTTAGGCATGGAGAGCGAGCGGTTCTTTGACCTGGTGCGTTGGGGCGAAGCGGCCACCGTGCTCAACAAATACTACGCAGAAGAGATTGGCCACTGCGCCATCTATAGTTCCGCACATTTCACTGCCAATAAAGACGAGTACCTGCCCATTCCATTTGAGCAAATCTCGGCCTCCAATGGTCACTACACACAAAATATTGGCAACTGGTAAGATTTAAGATTTAAAGCATTAAACATCATACAATTATGAGACGACATATTTTATTCATTCTTTCGCTTTTCTGCACAGGCCTTCTGTTCACGGCTTGCTCAGACGACAATGTCAGCGACCTGCGCTTAGACGGCGACTGCATGATTGAGTCCATCTCCCTTGACAACTACGAGGGAACCATAGACCTGAACTCGCGCAGCATCGTAGTCCGTCTGCCCGAAATCTACGAGACCTCGGCCATGACCATCACCTCACTCAATATCTCCAATGGAGCATCGTGCAACGTTAAACAAGGCGAGACCCTTAATCTGGATGCCGCCAAAGTATTGCATGTGACCAATGGCGATGTGTTCATGGACTGGACCATCAGTGTGCGGCACGACGAGGCCCGCATCACCCATTTCGTCATCAACGACATCTATACCGGCTCTATCGACGAGGAGGCCAAGACCATCACCGTCTATGTGCCCGCCTCCATCGGTGTGACCGACCTCGTGCCGACCATCACTTACAGTCAGGATGCCACCATCAGCCCCGCATCGGGTGTGGCTCAGGACTTCTCAGAACCTGTGACCTACCATGTCACCAATAACTCGGCAGAGAGCACCTACACCGTCACCGTGTTTGCTATTGACAAGCCGAAGGCTCTCTTCATCGGATCCGCTGCCACGATGAACGACCTCGACCCCGAGGCGAAGGAAGCATGCCAATGGATGTTGGGCCATGTCGGTTCATCGCTCTACGCCTCGTTTGCCGACCTGCGTGCCGGAACGCTCGACCTCTCTGAGTGTAAGATTATCTGGTGGCACTGGCATGTCGATGGTGGTGTTGACGGCCACGATGCGTTCGCTGTCAAGGCTACAGACGCCTTAGATACGAAGATTGAATTGCGCCAATTCTATGAGAACGGCGGAGCCCTGTTCCTGACCCGCTATGCCACCAACCTGCCATCGTTTATCGGTGTGACGGGCGATGACGAGTGGACCACCCCGAACAACTGTTGGGGACAGGACGAGGCATCAGCCGAAATGTGTGGCGGCCCATGGTCGTTCCGCATCTACGATGGCCAGAATGACCATCCGCTGTGGCAAGACCTGATTACTGGCGACAACCCGCAAGAAGTCTATTGCACAGATGCCGGTTACCACATCACCAACTCCACCGCCCAATACCACATTGGCACTGACTGGGGAGGTTATGACGACCATGCTGCTTGGGAATCGCGTACGGGCGGTAAGATTATCGGTGTAGGCGGCGACGGCGCAGTTGTGGCTTGGGAATATCCCGCCCACGACGGCAAGGGTGGCATCATCTGCATCGGCTCTGGCTGCTACGACTGGTACTCATACACCTTCGAGGGTGGCTATGTGGAGAATTTCCACCGCAATATCGCCAAGATTACAGCCAACGCGTTCAAATATCTGGCACCCTCACTGACCATTTCCGCTGGGGAATAATATCATCACAACCATTAAACAAAAAAGACAGAAATATGAAAAAGAACATCATAGCCATTGCCGCATATTTGGTGATCGCCCTCCCCGCTGGGGTTTTGGGAGCTGGCATTCTCTGCTCATGTAGTGATGACACCTATGGCGACGACCCGAAAGACTGGTCTGGCACCACCACCTTCTTCAACAGCACCGACGAGGCAGGTTTCCAAACCTACTACAATACCGCCATCGGCCGTTGCGGCGACCCCATGCCGTTCTACGATGCAAAGACGGGCGATTTCAAAGTGCTCTACCTGCAAGAATACGACAATAACGGCGCTTGCTATCACCCGTTCTGGGGTGTCTCTACCCGCGATGGCGCCAACTATGAATCGCTGGGCGAAATCCTCCCCACCGGCACCTCGACAGCACAACAGGATGCCTCGTTGGGAACGGGTTGTGCCGTTTATAATGAGCAAGACGGCCTGTATTACATCTACTACACCGGCTATAACGTGCTGCTGCCCAACCGCGAGGTTGTGATGCGTGCCACATCGCCCGACTTCAAGACATGGACGAAAGACAATGTGTGGACGCTCAAAGGCACCGACTACGGCTATTCCGCCAACGATTTCCGCGACCCGCAAGTGTTCAAGGCCGAGGACGGCCTTTGGCACATGGTCATCTCGTCGAACCTGAAGTTTGCCGAGTTCAAATCCAGCGATCTGAGAAACTGGGAGCATGTGGGAGCCTTCAATATGGTGTGGGACCGCATGTGCGAATGTCCTGACATCTTCAAGATGGGCAACTATTGGTACATCGTTTATAGCGAGGGTTATCGCGCACCGTGGAGCCGCAAAGTGAAATACATGATGGCCACCAGTTTCGAGGGTGTGAAAGCCTGTTTCAACGATCCGGGTGCCAACTGGCCGAAAGACGGTCATGAGGGTGTGCTCGACAGTCGCGCTTTCTATGCCGGCAAGACCGCCTCGAACGGTACCGACCGCTACATCTGGGGATGGTGCCCCTACCGCATCGGCACCACCATCCACGACCGTAATTTGAACGTCGGCGCCGACGGCGAGCCCGCATGGTCCGGTGCACTGGTTTGCCACCGCATCATCCAGCACACCGATGGCACACTCACCCTGGGCGAGGTGCCCGCCATGGCCGCCAAATACAACAAAGAGCAGCCGCTCAGCATCAAAGACAGCAACGGTTACAGCAACGGTGTGCTCAGTGGCAACGACGCTTACGTCTTGTATGGACGTCTCGGCACTTGCAACCACATCCAACTCACCGTCAAGACCTCGAACAACTGGGATAAGTTCGGTATCTCACTCGTCCGTGGCACCGACTCCGACCAATACTACACCATGGTGGTCAATCCCGAGGGCGAGGACACACGCAAGGTGAATTTCGAGCAGGAAGGACCCAAGGGAGCTGGTTTCATCGGCGGCATCGACGGTTATAACTTCCAACGCCCGTCAGACAACGTCTATCATATTGATATCTACACCGACAATTCCGTCATGGTGATGTATATCAACGACGTGTGCGCCTATACCAACCGCATCTACGGTATTCAGAAGAACTGCTGGAGCATCAACAACTATGGCGGCAGCATCACCGTCAGCGATGTCAGGGTAACGCAGCAATAAGGGGTGACCAACTCCTTCACATCACCGAGGGCATGCCTATCATTCGAGGCATGCCCTCATTCGTTTTCAAATGAAGGATTCAGAAGATTTTGTCCGCTTAAGGACAAAATCGTGTTCTGCTCTCGATTTTTCGTAACTTTGGATAAGTTACTCCATCTCGGCATAAAAAATGAATAAATTCATTTTGTTCTGCTCTCGTTTTTTCGTAACTTTGGATAAGTTACTCCATCTCGGCATAAAAAATGAATAAATTCATTTTGTTCTGCTCTCGTTTTTTCGTAACTTTG
>CAMJFC010000002.1 GCA_946404865.1 uncultured Prevotellaceae bacterium | reverse complement strand
AACGTGGAACATTGAACGTGGAACATTGAACGTGGAACGTGGAACATTGAACGTGATGATTACTCAATAAATGGACTATTGTCTTCACTCCTTCACTCCTTCACTCCTCCACTCCTCCACTCCTCCACTCCTCCACTCCCAATCAATAGACTATTGTCCAAACTCCTAAACTCCCAGACTTCTAAACTCCTAAACTCCCAAACTCCTAAACTCCCAGACTCCCAAACTCCCAAACTTCTTAACTCCCAAACTCCTAAAGATTGAAACAGAATTCGATACAAGCATGGATATTAGCCGCCCGGCCGAAGACACTGACGGGTGCGGCGGTGCCTGTGATGATGGCACTCGCATTGGCTTTCTACGACTTGCGCGGGGAGGGATTTAAAATCGTCCCTGCCCTACTCTGCTTGTTGTTTGCCCTCATCATGCAAATCGATGCCAATTTCATCAACGACTATTTCGATTTCAAGAAAGGCACCGACGACGAGCACCGTCTGGGTCCGCGACGCGCCTGCGCTCAAGGATGGGTCAGCGAGCGAGCCATGAAGACAGCCATCGGTCTGACCACCGTCTGTGCCTGTCTGGTCGGACTTCCCCTCATCATCTATGGCGGATGGGGCATGGTGGCCGTGGGCGCCCTCTGCGTGCTGTTCTGTTTCCTTTACACCTTAGGACTCTCCTATATCGGTTTGGGCGACCTGCTCGTACTGGTATTCTTCGGGTTGGTGCCTGTGTGCGCCACCTATTACCTACAGACGGTCGCACTAACCAAAGAGGTGGTGGAATCGTCAATCGCATGCGGGCTGGTCATCGACACATTGCTGGTGGTGAACAACTACCGCGACCGCGATAACGACCGCCGGACAGGCAAGCGCACGCTCGTGGTGATCATCGGTCCACGAGCCAGTGAGATACTCTATTTCGCGCTGGCTTTGGTGGCCTTCCACTTAGGACTCGCCTATTTCTTCAGCGGGCGTTACTTCACCTTCTTCCTGCCTTCCATCTACTTGTCGCTTCACGCTCACACCTATCGCAAGATGAAAAAAATACATCAAGGGAAAGCCCTCAACCAGATACTGGGTCTCACTGCCCGCAACATCTTCATTTTCGGTCTCACCTTCACCGCCGGAGTGCTCATCGACATGATGGTGAAGGGATGAGGGTGGAAGGTTGAGGGTTGAGAGTGGAAGGTTGAGGGTTCTCCCAAACGACAAAAACGACAAAACGACCAAATATGCCAAATATCAGTTTAGACTTGATGACCTTTGTGGAGCAACAAATCTTGCCCCGCTATGCGGCATTTGACCTGGCGCACAACATGGAACATGTGACGCGCGTCATCCGCCGTTCGCTGGCGCTCGCTCAACAGTTGGGCGCTGACCCCGACATGGTCTATGTCACTGCGGCCTATCACGACTTGGGACTGGAGGGACCACGCGCCATCCACCACCTCACCAGCGGCAAAATCTTAGCCGCCGACGCGCGACTGAAAAAATGGTTCTCGCCGACGCAGATCACACTGATGAAAGAGGCCGTGGAAGACCACCGCGCTTCGGCCTCAAAAGCACCAAGGAGCATCTACGGGAAAATCGTGGCGGAAGCCGACCGCGACCTCAATCCCGATATGGTGATTCAACGCACCATCCAGTTCGGCTTAGACCACTATCCCGAATACGACAAGGAGGAGCATTGGAAACGATTCCAAGAGCATTTAGACAATAAATACAGTTCACACGGATATATCCGTTTGTGGATACCAGGTTCGCAAAACGAACAATACCTCAAGCAGTTAAGGGAACTGATTGCACACCCCGACCAACTGCGCAAACGATTTGACCAAATATTTGAAACCATCCGACAAAAATGACCACAAGACAACATTATACTGGACTGACCGATGAACAGGTGTTGGAGAGCAGAGCCGCTCACGGGGCGAACACCTTGACACCACCGCCAAAGACGTCGCTATGGAAACGCTATTTTGAAAAACTCACCGGTCCGCTCGGGCACCATATACCCGGGTGGAAGGACGGCGATTCGCTCATCTTCATCCTGGAGATAGCCGCCATATTATCCATTTTCATCTCTTGCGCAGAATATTACGGATGGTTCGGACTGTCTGGCAAAGCGGGGTTCAGCGTGTTTTTCGAACCCTTGGGCATTCTCCTCGCCATCCTCCTCGCCACAGGCATCTCCTTTATCTTTGAACTGAAAGCAGACAAGGAATTCTCATTGCTCAATCAGGTACGCGATGAGGAGACCGTGCAGGTGATACGCAACGGCAACCACGAGATGATACCCAAGTGCGACATCGTCGTGGGAGATATTGTCATCATCGAGACAGGTGCGGAGATTCCCGCCGACGCCGAACTCAAAGAGGCCGTAACGCTGAGGATGGACGAATCGAGCCTAACGGGCGAACCCATGTGCAACAAGACCACCGACCCGTCGGCATTCGACACACATGCCACCTACCCCAGCAACCATGTCATGCGCGGCACGAAGGTGATGGAGGGCCACGGCGTCTGCGAGGTGTTTGCCGTGGGCGACCATACGGAGAACGGGAAAGTATTCCAAGCCGCACAAATCGATGACAGCGTCAAGACACCGCTCAATGAGCAACTGGACAGGTTGGGGAAACTCATTACGTGGGGCAGTTATGGTGTCGGTATATTCATCGTCTTGTGCCGCTTCGTCATGTATGCAGCAAGAAGCGGTTGGGAATGGGGGGCCATCCTCAATGTGGATTTCTTCACCTATCTCTTGGAAACGGTGATGATTGCCGTGACGCTCATCGTGGCGGCAGTGCCTGAAGGACTGCCCATGGCCGTAGCGCTCAGTTTGGCTTATTCCATGCGTAAGATGTTGAAAACCAACAACCTCGTGCGCAAGATGCATGCCTGCGAAACGATGGGAGCAACCACTGTCATCTGCACAGATAAGACCGGCACGCTGACCCAAAATCAAATGCAGGTGCATGATACCTTATTCTTTGGCATTAATCTTCAAAACATCAGCCAAACCGAGAAAGGTTCACTTGTGGCTGACGGCATCGCGCTCAATTCCACGGCTGAACTCGACCGACGCGACCCGAATAAACCCGTGCCTATCGGCAACCCGACAGAAGGCGCATTGCTGCTATGGTTAGAGCGTCAGGGTATTGATTATCAACAGTTGCGTAATAATGCCGAGCGGATAGCAGAGATACCTTTCACGACCGAAAATAAATTCATGGCCACCATCGTCAAAGACGCGTCGGGCAGACGCATCCTTTACCTTAAAGGCGCACCCGAAATCGTACTCGCTCTTTGCAAGCAATGCGATGGTAACATGACCGAGAAACAAATCAACCGCCAACTTACTGTCTATCAGCAACAAGCCATGCGTACCCTGGGATTTGCCTATCAAATACTCGATGAGGGGGAAGAAGGTATTACAGGCGGAAAACTGACCGCCAATGACCTGACCTTCATAGGCATTGTCGGTATTAGTGACCCTGTGCGAAGTGATGTGCCCGCGGCCGTGAAGGAATGTCTCGACGCTGGTATCAGGGTCATCATCGTCACCGGGGATAATCCCGCTACAGCCAAACAAATAGGTCGCGAGATAGGTATTTGGGGCGATGACGACCTCGATGCGAACATCATCACAGGTGCGGAAATGGCAAAGTTGGACGACAGACGTCTGGCCATCCGCGCTAAAACGCTGAAAATCGTGGCAAGGGCACGTCCGATGGACAAGAAACGACTTGTAGAGATATTACAAAGCAACAACGAGGTCGTTGCTGTTACAGGCGACGGCACAAATGATGCACCTGCACTGAAAACAGCGCAAGTAGGTTTGTCTATGGGTGACGGCACGTCTGTGGCAAAAGAAGCATCCGACATCACCATCATCGACAACTCCTTCGCCAGCATCGGCAGGGCGGTCATGTGGGGGCGATCACTTTACCACAATATCCAAAAATTCATTATCTTCCAGATGACCGTCAATGTTGTGGCATGTCTAACCATACTCACCGGCGCATTAATAGGCACCGAATTGCCCCTGACCGTCACTCAGATACTATGGATAAACCTCATCATGGACACTTTCGCGGCAATGGCACTTACCTCACTGCCACCGACAAAGAAGGTAATGGAAGAGAAACCACGCAAACGCGATGCCTTTATTATCACCAAACCGATGCGCAAGATGATATGTTGGGGAGGATTTGTTTTCTTCGCCATCTTATTTGTATTGCTAATCATCCTTGAGAGAAACGACATAAAAGACTCGTTACGTGATCTCACAACATATGAGTTAACACTATTCTTCACCGTTTTTGTGATGTTGCAATTCTGGAATCTGTTCAACGTAAGGGCTTTCGCCACCGGTCGCTCTGCGTTACATCTCAAAGATTGCGAAGGATTCTTGCTGATTATAGCAATCATTTTCTTCGGGCAAATTCTCATTGTCACTTTTGGCGGAGAATTCTTCCAAGTGGAGCCACTCCATCTCGGTGCTTGGTTGCTCATCACCATTCTCACGGCATTGGTGTTAGCCGTTGGTGAAGGTATCAGGTATTATTCATCTCGTAAAAAACAAATCCATTCTAACAAATAACAAACTCAAACCATGAGAAAATCATTCTTTACACTCTTTGCGCTGCTGGCACTCTGTGTTCACGCGCAACAAACACTGACCGTGGACACCAAACATCCCGGCTCAGACATTTCACCAACCATGTACGGTATCTTCTTCGAGGACATCAACTTCGGTGCCGACGGTGGTCTTTATGCTGAACTGGTGGCCAACCGCTCGTTCGAAGCACCCATGCACAAGATGGGCGACAAGACGATGAGCGGCGGACTGCTCGGATGGACTCCCTTCGGCAATGTCAGCGTGAGCGACGTTCGCCCCGCTTTCTCAGAAAACCCGCACTATGTGGTGCTCGCGGATTCCGGTCACATCGAGAAACGCACCGGCATCGAAAACCGTGGTTACTTCGGCATGGGTGTCAAGAAAGGACAATCGTACACCTTCTCTACTCATGCCCGCCTGCATGAGGCTGGCGGAAAGAAAGCCACCCTGCGCGTGGAACTGGTCAACACGAGCAATGACATCATCGCACGCAAGACCATCAACGTCACTTCGACTGATTGGAAACGCTATACGGTCAGCATGACACCGAGCGAGACTGAAGCCAAAGCCCTGTTGCGCATCTTCTTGCAGACTGCCGACGGAGCCGACCTCGACCATGTGTCGCTCATGCCCGATGATAACTGGCACGGGATGCGCACCGACTTGGTTGGCGCACTGAAAGACCTGCATCCGGGTGTGTTCCGTTTCCCCGGCGGTTGTATCGTCGAGGGTACCGACCTGGCCACCCGCTATCAATGGAAGAAGAGCGTCGGCGACGTGGAAAACCGTGAGATGAACGAGAACCGTTGGAACTACACCTTCGCTCACCGCATGTCGCCCCTCTACTACCAGTCGCTGGGCATCGGTTTCTACGAGTATTTCCTTCTTTCAGAGTATATCGGTGCCGAGCCGCTGCCCATCCTGAGTTGCGGTATGGCCTGCCAGTTCCAGAACCCTGCCGACGACCCGAAAGCACTCGTCGCCCTGGATGCGCTGGATGAGTATATCCAAGATGCGCTCGACCTGATTGAGTTTGCCAATGGCGACACCTCCACCAAATGGGGTGCCGTGAGAGCGGCCATGGGACATCCCGCGCCCTTCAACATGAAGTATATCGGTATCGGCAACGAGCAGTGGGGACCGAGATACCCCGAGCGTTTAGAACTCTTCCTGAAAGTGATACGCGCCAAATATCCGAAGATGCAGGTTGTGGGCACCTCCGGTCCGAGTCCTGACGGTGAAGACTTCGATTATGGATGGAATGAGATGCGCCGTCTGAAGGCCGACCTGGTGGACGAGCACTACTACCGTTCGCCCGAATGGTTCCTCCAGAATGTGACCCGCTACGACAGCTATTCGCGTAAAGGCCCGAAAGTGTTTGCCGGCGAATATGCCTGCCATACCGACGGACAGCGCAATAATTTCCAGGCTGCCTTGTGCGAAGCCGCCTTCATGACGGGTTTGGAGCGCAATGCCGACTTGGTGCGCATGGCCACCTACGCTCCTCTCTTTGCCCATGTAGAAGGATGGCAGTGGCGTCCCGACCTGATTTGGTTTGACAACCTGCGCCACGTGCGCTCTGCCAACTATCAAGTGCAGCAGTTGTACAGCCTGAACCGTGGCACACGCGTGGTTCCTCTGACGGGGGCTGCTGATGGAGTCTATGCCTCGGCTGCATGGGATGACGCCACCCAGGAATATATTGTGAAAATGGTCAACACCACCGGTACTGCGAAACAGGATGTCAGCGTCGTGCTCAAAGGCAAGAAGAACATCGCCAACGTGACTGGCACGCTGTTGACCGCTCCCTCGTTGACGACGGAGAATACCCTTGACAACCCCAATGCCGTGAAGCCCGTGGCTCTCAACGCCTCGGCTTGGCAGACCGACGGCAACCGCATCAGCATGACCTTAGGTGCCAACTCATTTGTCATCCTGCGAGTGAAGGCGGGAAAATGATTTTTTAAGGGAGTTAAAAGGTAACTAGAAGAAGTTAACCAATGAGACATCACCGTTATCGTCTGCCATCATGCGTGCTGACCGCCATCCTCTCGTCATGTCTGTTGACGATAGCGACGGGCTGTCACACACGCCATAACCCGTCGGCAGACGATAACGTGATGGTTCAAACCGCTGACGACACGCTTTCTGCCGCCACGACATCCGTCCCGCCGTTTGCTACCGATTCCGCACGGTTGAAACTGACATCACCGTCGGGCACAGCTGAGGTGTATATCGATTATCCCAAGGGCAATGATGCCGTGTCGAACGAAGCAAGGTCGTTTATCCACAATCAACTCTTTGGCGACAAGCCCTTCCGTGCGACCCACCATCCCGACAGTCTGGCCAAACAATATTGCGAGATGACATTAGCGGCATTTGAGCAGTCCTTGCAACAAATGCGCTTCGACGGGGTGAACCGGGAGGAAGCCCCTGAGGAGGGCACGGAAATACGCCTCATCTACGTCTCGCCCGAATACATCACCTATGAGTCATGGCATTACGCCTATTTCACGGGGGGCGGCCACGGCACCTATGGCACACAGGGCATCACCATCCGCCGTTCCGACGGCAAACGGATGACACACTTGGTGGAATATAATGACAAATTGAAACAGCAGATGACGCGCGGTCTGATGACTTATTTCGGGGTAAGCGACTCTGCCTCGCTTGCCCGTTACCTGACGGTGCCCATCGAGTTGCTTCCCATGCCGGCACATCCGCCTTATCTGACGGCCGAGGGGCTCCGTTTCCAATACGAATTGTATGATATCTGTACGATAGACGATGGTGCACCGGCCTTCACCATCCCGCTCGACTCGATTTGAAAACACCGTTCAATATTTTCTGATGGGCCGGTAACGGATTTTGAATATCTGATTGAAATAAGGCGCCCAATCGTGGGGAACATCATCAGTGGTGATTTCCAATCCATAGAATTTAGTACCCGACTCTTTGAACGACTGCATCCGTTGGAGGTAGTCGGCGGTGGGTTGTGGTATCATGAAATCGGTCACCCACAGCACATCGGCATTGACATAGGTTGAACCTTCCGTCTCGAGCAAAGAGAACATCTGGTCCATCATATTTCGCGCATCCGTTCCCCCGCCGATGAAAGGGATGGCACCCAAATCGAAGTTCGCGTCTTCCTTGGTCATGCCAAGGTGTTGCCACCGCCGCTGTTTTTTACGTTGAATCAAGTCGATGGGTCGGATGCCAACTGAGAAATCAATCAAGAAACAGTCGCGCCGGAGGCGTTCTGCCGTCTGTTCCAAAAGCGAGAGCAGCGACTGAGTGATTCGTTGCGGGGTGCCGTACATACTGGCTGAGGTATCCACACACACAACCATCGGTCCGCGCCTTGAGGCGGAGATAAAACTCAGTTTGCGCGAAGGGGTTGTCATTTCCGACTTGTAGCGGAACAGTTGCAGCCGATGTGTGAAATAGCGTTGCAAGAAGAGGTCGTTCATCCGTTGGTCGGCGAAGAGTGCCACCTCTGACGGGAGCAGTGCGTTCAAGTCGTTGCCCACGGTGACGCCCTCGATATCACTGCCTGCGGAATGCTCGATTTTCATCTGGTGACCACGGTTGACCGTGAGATGTTCGCGCCCGCTGCTGTCGGGTTTGCGCCCCATCAGGTTGACGAGCCGGGGAATGTCGGGGTATCGGTCTTGAATCCGCACGATGTTCATCCGCCGTTCAAATTCCGACTCCGTCCATTGTCCGTTCATCAGGTTCCAAGCCTGCAACGCCTGTTGCATCGGGATGCCATGCGATGCCACATAGCCGTCGGCCATCTCCATCAGACGGTTCATGCCCTGCTCGAAAGCCTCGCTCCGGGCTTTGATGTGCGCTTCGCTCTCCGTCCGCAGACGTTCATCGATAGCCCCCACCCAGTCGCGTTGCAGTTTCTCCCAGTTTTCGGGTTTCTCCATCCCTTCTCCTGCCATGAGTCTTTCATAAAAATCGCGGTCGAACCCGTCTTGGCGGTGGTCGTCATCTATCCGTTGTAAGAGCGATTCAAACGATTCCTCCCTCGAACCGCCTTCTTTTTCCGTCGGGATATGCATCACCTGTTGTGCGTCGCGCATCTCCGTCCATGAGCGTTGCATACCGAAACGGGTGAAGTGGACACAGTCAATGATAAACTGCCCCACTTGGTCGTAAAACACCTGAGCACGGATGGGCGATGTGAGCACCTGCAACTGGATGACAGGGTCGTTCATCAACCAATAGAGATAGGCTGCGAGCGGAATGTCTTTGTATTGCTCGTCGCCTACCCCTACGATATCGCCGGTATCCACGAATATCTCCAGCCATCTGATGTAACGTTTCGCATCAGTAAGCCGCGAACCAAAGGGTGTGTACCACTGCATTCTGCGCTTCGCTCAATGAATCAATTGACGCTGTTTCACTTCCGCAAGTTGTTTCACTTCTTAACAACTCTTACAATTTTCCGAGGTCTTGCCGTGTAAAGGCAATTTCCTTGTAGAGAGATTTGAGAAACACTGCGATTTCCTTCTTATCCTCGGGCGACACGAAGAGACTGTGCTCCATTTGGTCGGCACGCTCCTGCAACCGCCGGCCCAGTTCGTCTATCTCATGGTCGTAGTTACGTCCGCTGTCATCCACGTCAACAAAGGGTAATTGCAACGTATCGTCCATATCGATGGTTTCAAGCGCGAACCGCACCCCGTCGATATACAGGTGCTGGTCATCGCGCGCCAGTTCCACGGGTGTGCTGCCCACGGGCGCTCCTTTTGTGGTATCGTAAGCGCGCACGATGGTATATCTGGGCTGACGCCGGTCTTTATAGAGCACCCCTTGCACGGCTTCGCCACCCAGATCGGGCAGTTCGCGATAATCGGCCATGACCACGAACGTGTTGCCGCCGTCACGGTCAGGCAAGCGGTAATAAAACTCGTTGTACACTTTCTTATTGGCATCACGCTCCATCTGACGGCGACTGATGCGGCCTGCGGCCCGTTGCGCCCGGGCGGTCTTGATGTCCTTCTTGAGGTCGTCTTTCATGGCGTTCAAGGTCTGCACGACATCATCGAAAAGGATGCCAATCAGTGCTGTACGGATGCCGTCGCGCTCTTCGGGTTCCTGCCACAGGCAATGATAGACGGGCATGAGGTCGGCCATCACCACTGTGTCGCGTCCCTGCAGGAAGGCCGACGTTCTCAGCAAACGTACGATGTTTTTCCACCGCCGGTCGCTCACATACACCTCGCGCCGCTCTGCGGCATCATCGGTAGAGACGGCACGCAAGGCGCGACGAATCTGTGTGATGGCATGCAACACATCGGCGGGGACGGTCACACGGGACACTTGTTGCTGCCACTGCTGATATTCATCATTGGAAATCTGTAAGTCTTCCTCTACGGTCTGTTCCGCACGGTCGTCGAGCAACATACGGCAAAACAAGTCGTCATTTCTGATGCTACGGCTTTCCAAGCGAATCATGAACCGGTCCCAGAGTGCTTCCAGTCCTTCGCCGCGGGCGGGCAGTTCATTACTGGCGGCCACCAACAGTTTCAGAGGCAGGCGCAACTCCTGGGTACCGTTGCGAAACAGTTTCTCGTTGATGACCGTGAGGAGCGTGTTTTGTATGGCCGGACCGGCTTTCCATATCTCATCGAGGAAAACCACATCGGCCGTAGGCAGATAACCATCAACGGCACGCTCATATCGGTCGGCATCCTTGAGTTTGCTGATACTCACCGGCCCGAAAATCTCATCGGGCGTGGAGAATCTCGACATGAGATACTCAAAAGAGTGAGCATGACGGAAAGCCGCTTTCACCCGTCGGGCCACCATCGACTTGGCCACACCCGGAGGTCCTAAGAGGATGATGCTTTGTCCGGCCACTGCCGCGAGCAACGACAGTGCTATCTCCGTCTCTTTCTCGTAAATGCCGTCGTTGAGTTGAGCCAGCAGACGGGTAATACGTTGGTTCATCATCTTATGGCTCAAAACCTGTAACAATCTGACTGAGCGGGGCGATGACAGACTTGAACTTAGCCGGATAATCAAGGCGCACGGTGTACCAGACTTCGTCTTTGAGCACCGTTTTCTGTTCGTAAAGTTTGCCTTCATCTCCTTTTCCCGACAACATGAAAGCATTGTTTCCTATTTTCCGCCGTACAGCTTGTTGTTCGCTGTCCATCTGGTCCATCTGCTGTGCCACATCATAGTCCAACGCATTGTGCGAGGCATAGACAGACAAGGAGATGCCGTTGAAGTAGAACTGCCGTCCGTCGCCATTCTGCGACTCGGGGCCAGGTGCCATGAAGTTGGGAACGTTGAGCTGATACCCGAACCGCTGATTCTGGTAGGTGGAATACTGAAAGTTGTTCAACCGTTTCTTCACTTGCGCCACTTCGGGGTCGTCGTCGGTGCTGGCCGATGCTATTTCGTTCTCATCGCCACCCTTGCCCGTGGGCTCGTCAATGTCATCCGTTTCTTGACGAATACTTGCCGTTTCGCCCTTGTCCAGTTCATCCCGTTCTTCATCCGTCACTAAAGCCGACGGAGTGTCTGATTTACCCTCGACATCGGCTATGGCAGTGGTTTCGCCAGCCGAAGTGTCACTCTTTTTGTTATTCAAAAGCAAAAAGGCTGCCACACCTCCGCACACCAAAAGCACGGCGGCCAACAAAACGGCGATGAGCGTTTTATTACTGTTTTTCTTGGGTTGTTGCGGTGGCATCTGCTGCTGAGGTTGTTGCGGCGGCATCTGCTGCTGCGGTGGCGTCTGATAAGAATTGTTCATGTCGTATTTTTTAGAGGTTTGAAATCTTTTATAGAGGTCAGAAATCTGAGTTATTTCCTAAACGCCTTCATGCCGTCCTTGGCCATGAATTGATGGTCGTTATAGGGTTTGAGCGCCCCCATCTTATAACCGAAATCGGGCGTGGTGATGGGTTCCCAATAGACCAGTCCGGTCAGATGCGCTGGCGCATGGTTCATCATATAGGTCAGCACCTCGGCACAGAGCGCCTCATGGTCGTCAGGAATGCCAATCTCCACAATCATCGTCTCCTTGCCATACTTCCGATATATCTCAGCCACATTGGCGATACATTGGTCGACCTTTACCTGCCAGTTGAGGTCAATCACGGGTGGTTCTGCCAACCAGTTCATGGCAGGATAGAGCGACCACCCCAACATATCGTAGTGTACATCGTATTTTTGAAGAATGTCGAGTATGAATTCCGTACGGTCGAGCATAAACCCGTTGTCGATATGCACCATGGTAATGGCGCCGGGACAGATGCGCTTACAGGTCTGCTCGCCCCGTTGGAAAAGGCGTGCGAAATTTTCGGGGTGAACGGTCGCGTCGCCCAGAGGTTTCATAAACCCTGTGGGTGTCTCATTTCCCACTTGTATCCAAGTGGGCTCCACTCCTGCTTCACGCAGTGCGAGGAGCACCTCAGTGGTGTGCGCCTCGACCGAATCGCACAACTGCTCGATATCGCAGTCTTTCCACTCCTCGGGCACATGTTGCTTGCCCGGGTCTGCCCACCAGTTGCTGTAATGGAAATCGAGCATCAGACGCAGTCCCGCCGCTTTGGCACGCACTGCTTTACTGACCATGTCGCGGGTATCGCACCACACCCTGCCGTCACGGTCGGCCCTCGGATGCACCCAGACGCGCAAACGCACCATGTTCATACCGCAGTCGGTCAGCATTTGGAAACCGTCTATCACTTCTCCTTGCTCGTTGACCAACTGATATTTGGCGCGCTGCTCTATCTGTGTAATCCAACTGATGTCGGCACCCTTGGCAAATGGCAGTTGCTCTTGGGCCATACCGCACAAGATACTCATGACACAGAAGAACATAAAGCCTGTCAACCGTTTCATCTTTTTCTTCGTTGTTTGTTTGCAAAAGTAATAAAAAAAACGATAGAAGCAAGTTTTATGAATAAAAAAATGTATATTTGCACATTCTCACCAAAAAACGATTCAAGATGAAAAAACAAATCTTATTTTGGGCTGCATGGGCCGTCATCATCCTTTCGCTGCCTGTGGGGTGTTTGAAAAACCCCAAAATGCGTCTGAACAACATCATTGCAGAGGCCAACAAACAGTGCCCCATCCATACGGGCATCGGCACCTTTGACCGTATCGACTATGATGATGACGTCGTCACCTTTGAATACACCATTGACAACCCGATGATGAGCGTGGACAAATTCATCCTAAAGAAAGCAGAAGCAAGAAAGATTTTCGCCAATAACATTACGAAAGGCAGTACTAAACAAGTGCTACAAGAGATTGTCAATGGCGGCGCCTCACTCCGCATCCAAATCCGCGATGTATTATCGACAAAAACCGCCTCGTTTGATTTTACGGTTGAGCAGTTGCAACATGTTCTCAACACCCCGCCGGGCAATGACGATGAAACCGCCTTACGAGGCGAGGAGATGATGCTCAACCTGATAGCTCCCGTTGACGTCGATGAATACGCTAAGATTATTGGAGGCCAATTGACACCTACATCCTTCACCTATTTATATAGTTATGACGATGAGCGCATTTCCCCCGCTAATTTTACGGCTTCAGCCATTGCTGCAATAAAGGATACACAAGGTAAACAGTTGATATCGCAACTGAGAGCAGATGGCGGTAACGTGCTGAAAAAATTTTTCCAAGCATGTATTAACACGAAACGTTCAATGACACATCTGTATAGAGGTGAGAAAACCAGGCATGTGTTTGAATATAGTTTTTCACCGTCAGAAATAGAATCGATTATTCGCAAGAGCAAAGCAAGGATTGATGCTGACGAGTTATAAGAAACAGGGATGCGGAAATCGCATCCCTGTTTCTTTGGAGTTTGGGAGTTTAGACAATAGCTTTGAAACTCCCCTTTAACTTCTCCTATTCTTTAGTGATTCCTGAAATTCCACTTCGAATTGTCACTCTTGAAGTCATAGACACCGAGGGTCGGTGTACTGTCGGCAGCCGAATAGATGACATACGTGGTATTGAGAGTCTCCTCGCCCGGAATGCGCTTAGGCATGATGCGGTAGGTGCCGTCAGTCAGTTGCTCGATGCGCCACAGTTGCTCGTCTGCCCCGCTGAAAGCCGGAACGGTGGTCAACTCTTTATCCGCGGTGGCTGCTAAAGCACGGTCGGTTCCCTCAATAGTGATTTTATAATAAGCGCCACCGAGGTATCCCCCCTTGTCAGGAAGCGGGGTAACCGTCCAACGCTGGTGCGGACGGAACATATAGTCGCCACAGCGCACGTCGATATTGCCCTCGGGCCATGTGCCTTTCACCTCAGCCAACGTCTGGTTGGGAATGGGTTTAGCAGGTTTCTGCATCTGCTCGCGGTTGAACCACCCCTGTCGCTCCTGCTGCATGCGCACGAAATCGACAGCCAGTTCCAAGGCATAACCACGACGCTCCGATTCTATCTCGTAGGTACCCTCCTTCACTTGCTGACCTGCTTCGGGCCAATCCTTTCTCCAGACGAGAGGCCGTACGGCCAAGACACTGCGTCCGCTACGCTCGAAATCAGCCTCGTAATGGAACGACATCACTTCCACGCCCTCATCAATGATGGTTCGTCCGAAGTGGCCGGGTCCGCAAGCACGGTCACCTGCCGCGATGACCATCTTACCGCCGCCATGGAACATATCACGTCCTACGTTGTCGATATAGGGTCCTGTGACACTCTTCGCACGTCCTGCCACAATATTATAGGTGGAATTCACACCATCGCAACAAGTGCCATGGGTGCCGAGCAGATAATACCAACCATCGCGGTAAATGAGGTCGGTGGCCTCACAGTCAATGGCGATATCCTGCTCTTGGTTGCCTTTCACGCGCTCGCCCGTGGCCGGGTCGAGTTCGATGAGACGGATGGTACCGAAATAGGTGCCGTAACTCACCCACAACCGTCCTGTGGTGGGGTCGAGCAACAGTCCCGGATCGATGGCGTCCTGGTCTTCGAGTCCGTCGGAATAGCACACCTCGATAGGTGTCGTGTACTTAAAGTCAGGCGATTTGGGGTCTAATGTCTTGTTCCACATCGTCAGGATTCGTCCGTTGTGACCGCCACCCAGACCACCGCCGGTGGCACCGTAGATGACAAGATATCTGTCGCCGATTTTCAACACATCGGGGGCAGCTCCTCCGCCCGGGCGTTCAGCCCCTCCGTGCCAGGTCCACCCGTCTTCGGAGATCAGTCCTCCCCCACCCGTTCCGAAGGTGTAGTATTTTCCGTCACATTCAGCGAGGGTCGAAGGGTCATGGATATATGGTTCGCCCACCTGTGCCATGGCAGCGCCAACGGTCAGGGTAAAAGCAAAAACTAAAATATTTCGTTTCATTGATTATCTGTGATTTTATATGATCGTTTTCTTCAACTACAACACGATTTTCAAGCCTTTGGTGACAGGCTGCCCTTTCTCGTCGATGAAACGGACACAGAAATCGCTCAGACCGGGTCCGTTGATGATGGCACCACGCAGGATGTTACGTCCGGGTTTGAGGGTCAACCGCTGTGACACGCCGTCATCCTCCACCATCCGACGGTCGCCGGAGAGCAAGAGTGCCTCCTCGCCATTGAGCCACCACATCGAGGCGCCGTTAGAACCAGCAGCCAGGCGCACGCCCTCCATACCTTCGGGACAATCGATGACAGTGACCACCCAGAAGAGCGACCCGTAGGTCTGGTCACCCCACTTCTCAGCGAAGCGGAAGAGTTTCATATTATAGTTCTCACTTTCGAGGGCATGCCAAGCGAGTGTTTGCTGCTCCACTTTCACCTTTTGTCCGGCTTTGGGCAAAACACTCTGCTGACCTTTGAAATAAGTCTTGTTGAATGCCTCACGCAGGTAGGAGTCGGTAAAGACGATATTGCTGCGGATGTCCTGTTTGATGGGTTCCAAGAGCATCCAACGACGTATGTACCCCTCACTGTCGGGCGTGGCAGGTGCTGCTGTGGCAGACACCTCGGAGAAATACTTCGGACGGTTCTTAAACATCACCCAATCGATGCTGACGCCCTCGTCTTCGCACGTCACGCAGAGGTCGGTCACACCTTTCGGGGTATATTCCAGTGAAGCGGTGAGTGTCAGCCACTGTCCGCTCATGTCACGGCGGAACGGCCCCTGCTCGCTTTTCACTGTCATCGGCAGTTGTGCGATGATTTTCCCGTTGGCGCTCTTCTCGCGTATATAAATCTTTGTGTTGTTCTGTGCTTGTGCGCATACCACGACATATCCGTCAGTCACACCGTTGAAATCCACATCATTGTAACGAACCCAACTGTTTTTGCCGGCCAAAGTGGCTTTCCAGGTGCGCCAGGTGTTGTTGGCATCCACGAAATCCGTCTTCACATCGTCAGAGGCCTCGCTATAACGGTCGATATCAATACGGCTGAGGGCCGGATTGACACCTACGCCACGCATGGTCTCATGCACCTCTTGGATGGTGCCGTCGGCATTGAAGGTGACCCGCTCAATGCGCACCGAACGCCGTTTGTCATCGTTGGGCGAGAAATCGTTGCGGTGATAGAACAGATACCATTGGCCTTTGTATTCCACCAGACTGTGGTGATTGGTCCAGCATCCGTTGTCATGCTCGGCCATGATGATACCTTTGAAATCCCACGGTCCGAGGGGCGATTTCGACATGGCGTATGCCAGCGTCTCGGTCGGGTTCTTTCCCTCGCCGGTTTCCCCGCGTACCCAGGGGAAGGTAAGATAGTACCATGAGCCACGTTTGAAGGCGAACGGTCCCTCTTTGAAACCGTCGGGCAGCCCTTCCATCACCTGTCCGCCCACAAGCATGGGTGGCATGGGAGGCGCGGCATTGCCTTCCGCATCGGGCCGACGGGGGAATTTCATCTCCGTCAGTTCACCGTCGAGCTCTTTCATGTTATCCTTCAGTTTGCCACCCCGGATGCCCATGCCCGACCAATAGAGATAGGCCGAGCCATCGTCATCGATGAGCACGCAAGGGTCAATACCCGACACGCCTTTGATAGGTTCCTGCTCGTAGGTGAAGGGACCCTCGGGCCGGTCGGCGGTGGCCACGCCAATGGCAAATCCCCGTCCGCTCTTGGGGGCATTGGGATAGAAGAAATAATACTTTCCGTTTTTATAGACACAATCGGGTGCCCACATGGAATAACCCGTCGGATTGCCCCAAGGCACCTGATCCTGTGAGAGGATACGTCCATGGTCGGTCCAGTCCGTGAGATTCTCCGAAGAGAAGACGTGATAGTCGGCCATGCAAAACCAATCCTGTCGCTGTCCCTCAGGCGGGAAGATGTCGTGCGAAGGATAGACATATACCTTGCCATTGAACACACGCGCTGTGGGGTCGGCAGCAAACTGGTCGCGGATGACGGGGTTTTGCGCCGATGCCCACAGTGGGAGTAATGACAATGATAATAAAATCGGTTTGATTGTCATTGTGGATATAGATTTATTTGAACAGCAACTGTGCCATGTGATACAAGCTTCTGCGCCATGTGAGGAACTCATGAGCGGTGCCTTCGGAGATAAAGCCATGAGCATTGAAACCGGCAGCCTTGAGGTTGCTGACCGACTTATTGATGGCATCGGGTTGCTCCTTGCTGCCACAGCTCTCGAAGATGAGCTTCACTTGTTTCTTGTCTTTGATGTCGGCCGGTTCATATTGACCTCCGCTGAGCAGACCGTATGAGCCGAAGACCTCAGGACGACGGAGGGTGATGAGTTTGGTCTCGAATCCACCCATCGACAGACCTGCCATGGCACGGTTCCACTTGTCGGCCTTCGTCAAGAAATTGGCATCGATATAAGGAACCAATTCGTCAACCAGCACTTTCTCAAACTCTTCGGCTGTGAACTGCTGCAAGCCACCGAAACGTATTTCGTTGGTCATACCGTAGGTCATGACGATAATAAACGGTGTGACTTTACCCTCGGCAATGAGGTTATCCATGATGAGGTTGGCGTGTCCCTGATTGCTCCATGCCGTCTCGTCCTCACCCCATCCATGTTGGAGGTAAAGCACGGGGAAGCGCTCTTTCTTGTTCTTGCCATAGGTGGGCGGTGTATAAACGAACGCACGACGGCACTGCTTGGTGCTTTCCGACCAGAAGAGCACCTGCTGCACATTGCCGTGAGGCACATTCTTCATGGCATAGAAATCGCGGTCGTGGGCGGGAATCTCAATACCGCTCTCCCAACGTGTCGAGCCATAGTAGTTATTGGCACCGGGATCGTTGACCACACCACCGTCAACAGTGACGTGATAATAATGGAATCCCTCGTCCATGGGGCCTTCAGTGGTACCTACCCATGAACCATCGTAGGTCTTCTTCAGCTTGGTGCCGCCGCGGCCACCCAGTCCGAGACTGACCACAACATCCTGTGCTTCTGGCAGATCAACGCGGAAACGGGCATATCCCTGAGAGTTAACCTGCGGATACTGCTGTCCGGGCTGGTTGAGTTCAGAGGGTACGAAGTCTTCCGTGATGCCGGGCACCTCGGGGAAGGCGAGTTCTGGTTTGAAGGGCGGTTTCTGCGGTCCGCCGAACCCACCGCGCTGACGCTGTCTGTTGGGGTCGGGTTTGGGTTTGTCGGGCATGGCCCATTTGGGAGCCGTCATGTTTTTGATGTAGTCGTAAGCCATTTTGGGCTGATAGTCGGAATCAAACGGCAGTGGATAGTTGGCTGCACCGAGCCAAGAGTCACGGTCGCCCAGATTCCAGAATGTCACACAGTCGATGACATCCTTGTGTTTGCGGAACACGCCGAACACACGTGCATACTGGTCGGCGAGATGCTGTTTCACGGAGTCGGTCACTGCGGCACCATCGCGGCTGAAACGCAGCTGTCCACCCATCTCAGCATTCACACGGATGTCGAGTTCGGTCACGTGGATGTGCTTAACGATTTTCTTGTACAGATTGAGGGCATCGTCCACCTCTTTTTCTGTAGGTCCATAGATATTATAGTGTCCCTGCATACCGATACCATGGATGGGCACACCGGCGTCCTGCATCTTTTTCACCATATTATAAATACGCTGGCTCTTCACCGGGTCGCACTCGTTGTAGTCATTATAGAACAACAATGCGTTCGGGTCGGCCTCATGCGCATATTCGAAAGCCTTGGCGATAAACTCGTCACCGCAGAGTTTGTACATCGGACTCTGACGATAGGGATCCTCGGCTTTGGGGTCGTCGGTCATGGCCTCATTAACCACATCCCAGCAGTAAACCACATCCTTATAACGGCTTACAACGGCCTGGATATGATTCTTCATCCGCTGATAGAACACTTCTTTCGTGGGGTTGTCGTTGTACATCCACTGTCCGATTTGCGAGTGCCACATCAGGCAGTGACCGCGCAGTTTGATGCCGTTGGCACGTGCGAAATTAGCAATACGGTCGGCATTCTCCCAGTTGAACTGTCCCTCACGCGGTTCGGTGGGTTCAGGTTTCATGTCGTTCTCACAGGTCATGCTGTTGAACTCTTTCTTGATGAGTGCCATCTGCTGAGCATTGGTCACGTTACGCTGATTGACGGCCACGCCTATCATGAAATAATCTTTGTAGGCGTCTTTGAGTCCTTGTGCACATACAGGCAAGGCGAAGATGGCCAGCATCAACGCCAGAAAGGGCTTGAATAGTTGTTTCATAAAATTGTATAATAATTAGTTAGTAAATGCCATAGTTTTGGACGGTACAAAATTATTAAAAAACTACGGCATTTACTTCACAATATGTTGCAACTATCCCCCATTTTGTTAAGTTTTCGTAAGAAAAAGCAACCGAAAAGGCTAAAATCACACTTTTCTGGCAAATATCCGAGCCACGACGGCGCCCGAGATATTATGCCACACGCTGAAAATGGCGCCGGGGATGGCGGCCATGGGATAGAACGCGAAATGGGTGGCAGCCAGACTGCAAGCCAGACCGGAGTTCTGCATACCCACCTCAATGGCAACAGCTTTGCGCTTGGCCACAGACATACGCAACAACCGGCCTATGACATAACCGACACCCAGACCGCACAGATTGTGCAACACCACCACAAGGATGATAAGGAAACCGCCAACCATCAATTTTTGGGCATTCAACGAGACGACGATGGCCACGATGGTGGCGATGGCCAATGAAGAGACAGCGGGCAGGTATGCCGTGGCACGCCCGGTCAACCGGGGCAACAAGCGCTTGACGACCAGACCAAGCACGATGGGAAGGATGACGACCCACAAAATACTGAGAAACATGCTCAGCACATTGACATCGACACGATGGCCTGCAATCAACCAGGTGAGCAGCGGCGTCAGAAACGGTGCCAATAAGGTGGAGACGCCCGTCATTCCCACGGAGAGGGCCAAATCGCCCTTGGCCAGATAGGTGATGACGTTGGAGGCAGTACCTCCCGGGCAACATCCCACCAGCACCACACCAAGCGCCAACGCTTCGTCGAGACCGAATGCCCATGTCAGACACCATGCCAACAGGGGCATGATGGTAAATTGTGCCAGACAACCGACAATGACATCCTTCGGCCGACTGAAGACGACGCGGAAGTCATGAAGATTGAGGGTCAACCCCATCCCGAACATGACCACTCCGAGAAGATAGTTGATGACTGATGGCGAAATGCCACTCAACGCACCGGGAAACAGCAATGCCAACACTGCCACCACCAGTACGATGATGCCCATATACTCTGAAATCCACAGACAAATCTTTTTCATGACATACATTTTACTAAATGATAAATACCCACAATTATAGGACTATTGCCCTTTTATAACCCGAGCCAGATATTCATAGTGCTCTCCCTCAGCCACGATCTCGACAGCATACCCGTTTGCTTCGGCTATTTGTCTCAACGTCTCGGCGTCAATATAGAGCCAAGGAAAGGGCTTGCCGATGGTATCCTTATACTGCATTTGGTAGTTCAATTCACCAAAATACGCCATGTCTTCGGGATACTCGATGAAACCTTCTTCCGTCTCATACACATAGCTGATATCAGAAGAATCGCACAGCAACTGTCCGTCGGGCGCCAAAAGTCGGTCGAGTTGCCTGAAGAATTCGGGCAGACGTGCCAACGTGCCAACCATCCCGATACCATTCATCAGCATCAGGATAGTGTCATACCGTTGACCACTCATGACGGAGGTCTGCTGATGACCGAGCGTGAAAAAGTCCTGTACATAAGCCTTTTTGACGCCCCGCTCTTTCATGACCTCAACAGAGAGGGGTGAAATGTCGATGGCCGTCACATCTATCCCCCGTTGTTGCAAGACGAGAGAATGGCAACCGGCACCAGCGCCGACATCGAGTGTCCGCCCCTTCACCATGTCGAGTGCTTCGCGCTCAACCGCAGGCATATCGGCATAGGAGCGGAAAAGCGTTGACAACGGTATTTCGTCCTCGTCAAACATGGGAGAGAACACCCTTAAACGGTCAGCCGTTCCCGTCCGGTGGTAGTCGGCAATGGCCCTGCCCATCGGGTCTGTTTCGTTGCCATCGCTCTCTTCGTTGTGGAGTAGCGCGATGGCTAAGAGTTCGTCAATGCTATTGATGATATAGTCGGCACCGGCCTCTTCCAGTTCTTTCTTTGTGCCGTTGCCATACGTGACGCCGCAAGTCCGGGCACCTGCATGGACGCCCATCAGAATATCGACATTCATATCACCGACGACAAGTGCCTCACTGGAATCGACACCCATGGCAGAGAGTGTTTTCAAGACAGGGCCAGGATGGGGTTTTGCTTTCTCCACGTCGTCCGCCCCGACAAGATAAGAAAAATACTGGTCTATTCCGAGGTCGCGCGTCAATTCTGACAGCGAACGATGCCAGCGCGAAGACGCGATGGTGAGTGTAAGCCCTTGCGCCTTCAGAGCCGATAGCGTCTCTCTGACACCGGGAAACACCTGTGGCTTCAAGGTCAGCAGATTTTCTTGAAAGATTCTCCTGTAAACATCAGCACAGCGTTGGATGGTCTCTTCTCTTTCATCCGGATAAAGGGCTCTGAAACAACCGTCGAGAGGCAGTCCTATCTTCGAGGCACAGTCATCATCACTCCGGTCGGACAACCCCATTTCGGCAATGGTCATCTGCATGGTCGTGACGATTGTATGCCGGGTATCTCCCAATGTACCGTCAAAGTCGAATATCACCAGTTTCATTTGATTTCTAATTTGGGTTTGACAGGGTCTGTCAAGTGATAGACATGGTCGTACTCCACCGTCAGCACTCCTTTTACGGTCCTGAAAAACTGCATGGTCTCTTCAAGTGTCTTCTTTTCGGGTTTCTTCAAGGCCATGCCGGTAATGATTCCGTAGTCATAGACCACCTCGCAATGATATTCCTTGATGGCTTTCAGCAGCGGCTCTTTCCCTATCTCTGCATCATACATCACCAAGAACACGTCGGGAGAGTGTTCGGGCACGAACACGGAAGAAATGGGTGCAGGGAACTCTATCTGCTGCTTCGTCCGACATGAAATCAGCAGTGTCATGGCTGTCAGCACACAGGCGACACCTAACATCGCAGCTCTTCCACCAAGTCTCATATCTGTTAATTATTAACGACTTCCTCCAACAATCCCGTCTCGGAATCAATGATAAAGCCACGCACCACAACGTCTTTGGGCACGAGCGGATGGGTCTTGATGGTTTCAACGGTCTTTCTTACCGACTCATGTGTGTCTTTGAAACCCTCTAACCAGTGATTCAGATCGATGCCGCACTTACGGATGGTGTCGAGTGTCTCATCCGTCACGCCACGGGCTATCATCTCGTGATAGAAATGGTCAAAGCTCATGTGACAGGCACCGCAATGGGAGTGCGCCACCACCATCACCTCGTCCACGCCCAACTCATAGATGGCGACTATAAGACTTCGCATGGCGGAGTCAAAAGCAGAGATGACCAATCCTCCCGCATTCTTGATGATTTTGGCGTCGCCGTTCTTGAGTCCCAACGCTGCCGGGAGCAACTCGGTCAGGCGGGTGTCCATACACGAAAGCACCGCCAGTCTCTTGTCGGGATACTTATCGGTGATATACTTCTCATACGCTTTCGCCTCTACAAAAGTCTTGTTGTAGGCAATAATCTGGTCTATCATATCCATTTGTTTTTTCTTTTCGGCTACAAAATTATTGGTTTTTTTCCATTTCTCATGGATTCTTTTCAGAAAAAAGCATTTCCCGCATTTCTTTATCGTCTTCAGCTTGCGAAAGTTGAGTATTTTGTGTATTTTTGTGGCGTTTTTAAACAATACGAAAGATGGTTCAGCAAATAGAGATTACCTTAAGACCCATGTCGAGGGGTTTTCATTTGGTTACAAGCGACATTTTGCGGCAGTTGCCCCAACTGCCAAAGACCGGCATCATCAACATTTTCTGCAAACACACCAGTTGCGGTCTCAGTATCAATGAGAATGCGGATCCAGACGTCAGGACAGACATGGAAACGATTTTCAACCGCCTTGTTCCGGAAAACAGACCCGAATACGAACATACGTTGGAAGGAGCTGACGACATGCCCGCGCATGCGAAGTCTACCCTCAGCGGGGTCAGTCTGACCATCCCCATCACAAACGGCCACCTGAACATGGGCATTTGGCAGGGAATCTATTTCTGTGAATACCGTAATTATGGCGGTGCCCGGAAACTGGTAGTAACGGTAATAGGAGATGTTTAAAAAGGGCCCAAACAAACAACCAAACAATATGAAAAAAACAGTAATCAGTACGACAAAGGCACCATCGGCCATCGGACCGTATAGCCAAGCCATCCAAGTAGGAAACCTCCTCTACACCTCTGGTCAGATACCTATTGACCCCGCTACAGGGGCGTTTGCAGAAGGTGGCATCCAAGAACAGACACGTCAGTCACTGCTCAATGTGAAGGCCATCCTTGAAGAGGCCGGACTGACGATGGCTAACGTTATCAAGACAACGGTGTACATGGCCGACATGAACGACTTTGCGGCAATGAATGCGATCTATTCCGAGTTCTTCTCCGAACCATATCCAGCCAGGTCTGCCGTCGCCGTCAAGACTTTGCCGAAAGGGGCTTTGGTGGAGATTGAAGTGGTTGCCAGCAGCGAATGATGTGGCAGCCGACGGGAAGACAGACACGGAATCATCCTTAGAATAATCGACCTTCATCCAGAAATCCACGCACTTCGTGTAAGATGCGGGAAAATACTTGTTTGCGCATCAATTATCCATTATCTTTGCC
Source organism: uncultured Prevotellaceae bacterium (assembly GCA_946404865.1). Classification (GTDB taxonomy): domain Bacteria; phylum Bacteroidota; class Bacteroidia; order Bacteroidales; family Bacteroidaceae; genus Prevotella. Next base: position 85,588 of record CAMJFC010000002.1, on the reverse strand, counting down.
ACAGAAAAACAAACAAATAACAGTAATAACCATTCTAAACCTAACGATTATGAATACAATTTTTCAAATGCGCAAATTCTTTCTTTTCTTCATTGCTTCATTCATGATGACAATGAAAGCAGTTGCTCAAGATTTTGTGCTCGAAGGCACCATCGGCAAATATCCCGTTGTGATGGAGTTATACCGCAACGGTGCCAACTTGAAGGGTTCCTATTATTATAAAAGTCAAGGCCCTGACAAAAGACTATCCATTCACATCGTTTACAAAGGAAACGGAGTCTGGAACATGACTGAATATCTTGATGGAAAGAAAAACGGGATATTCACGCTTGGCATACCTACATTTAAAGTACGCGACAAATGGCAGGGACAATACCGAAACAAAGAGAATAAGACCTTTTCATACACTCTGACCATCAAACGGGCAGCCAAAGGCGCAGTGTCACACTGGCAGGGGAAAATAGGTAACAACAACATTATCATGGAGTTTTACTCAGACAATGGTGAAGAATACATCGGCAACTATTATTATACCAGTCAAGGACCCGGCAAGCGACTGGCTTTGGAAACCGACGGTTATAACATGGGACGCTTGTATATCAAAGACTACCTGAATGGTAAGGAGGTGGGAATGTTCATCATCGATTGCGGTGAGCAATTTTCTGAGTCGGAACGTTCCACGTTCAACCATTGGAAGGGAGACTATACCAACGCCAACGGCAGAGACTTCAGTTTAGACGCCTGGAAGACAAAGGAATAAAAAAACGACACCGAACTCACCCATATTCAGTGAGTTCGGCGTTGTTTTTGTGGAGCTGGCGGGAATCGAACCCGCGTCCAAACGAGGAAACCATACGCTTTCTACATGCTTATTCCGGACTTCATTTTCGTGCTGAGCCAAGACCCGGACCACCAAGCACAGCCTTATCCCCTAAAATTTCATCAGTGCAGCAGGGCATACACTGACTATTCCCGATTTCCCTGCGCCGCTGAACCCGGGCGATTCGGGACTACACCCCCGGAGCGACGTCTCGTCCTGTCACCTGGTGACGGGATTGAGCCAGTAATCTACTATACTTCGATTAGGCAGCGAGAGCATACTTGTTGTTGCCAATTAATTTTCGACCGAAGGGTTTTAGGAGTACACAGTCTTTACTCCGCATGCTTACGTACCATTTCTACCCGCTGTCAAATCCAGTCAACCCCGAATAAGAAATGCATAAAGCGGCTGCAAAAGTAATATCTCCTTATTAAAAAAACAAACAGACTAAGCTTTTTTTAATAATATTAGACATTATTAACAAAAACCATGGTATGTGGTATCTTTTAACGCTTACATCTATCCCCCCAAAAAAGATTGACGCTGTGTCTTATTATGCATTATCTTGCCATTATTTGAAAAAAAAAGTGGCTTTTTCTTTTTATTTGAGAAAAAAGACTTAATTTTGCAGATATGAACTATATCTATACTTACATTTGCAGCCTGCTGACACTTCTCTTCGCAGGCTTGAGCGACAACGACAGCGAAGCACTGCGCCAATGGCAAGCAGGAACCGTGGTCAGCAAAACATCCGTGGAACGATTCGGCATAGATGCCTGCTTCAAGGCAGAGGCCATCCCCGACAACGTATTCGCACGGATGCGGGGCAAATCATACCCCGACCATTGCACCGTCAGCCGCAACGAGCTGCGCTACGTGAAAGCCCTTCACTATGATGCCGAGGGACAGATTCATATCGGCGAGATGGTATGCAACCAAGCCATCGCAGCCGATCTGGTCAGCATTTTCCGCGAACTGTTCCGCAACCGCTACCCCATCGAACGAATGGTGCTCATCGACAACTATGACGCTGACGACGAGCGGTCGATGCGCGACAACAACAGCAGCTGCTTCTGTTACCGCGTGGTAGCGGGTTCGAAAAAGCTGTCAAAGCATGCGCGCGGTATGGCCGTGGACATCAACACGCTCTATAACCCCTACGTGAAAGTGCGGGCCAACGGCACACGATTCGTCCAACCATCCAACGCCGGGAAATACTGCGACAGAACGAAAACCTATCCTTACACCATCCGCCGCGGCGACCTCTGCCAACGACTCTTTGCCCAGCACGGATTCCGTTGGGGAGGCGACTGGAAGAGCAGCAAAGACTACCAACACTTTGAACGATGAACAAGGGGCAAGCGATTACCATACCAATAGAACTATTGTCTCCACTCCTTCACTCCTAAACTCCTAAACTCCTAAACACCTAAACAACCAAATAACATGAAAAAAAGACTTTGCACACTCATGATGTTGCTGGCAGCATTGGTGATGACTGCTTACGCACAAAAGGCCAGGCCCACCACCGCCAATTACATCAAAGCCTGTGAGGCGATTGACAGTTCCGACTACGAGGTGGCCTATCCCCTGCTGCTTGAAGAGTTGAAAATTCGTCCTAAAGACGGATACGTATGGAAAAAAATATCAGAAGTCTATATATCGCAATATGAAATCGACTCAGCGATGATAGCTCTGAACAATGCCATCACGTACCTGCCCAAAAAAGAAAAAGAAGAAATCGCCGGAGCATACAGCACACGGAGCGTCATCAACTTCTTGAGCGAGAACTACGATGACGCTATGACCGACTGCACAGCCCTCCAACAACTGACACCTGAAGATGAGACGTCCTATTACATCAAAGCCGCCATCTACAAAAACCAGGAGAAATATGCGGAAAGCGATGCCGAGTTGAAAAAACTACTCAACATCTACGGAGTTAACAAAGTAGATGCCTATAGTGCATTGGCCAGCAACGCCATGGAGCGCGGCGACTATGCACAAGCACTCACATACTGCGACCAGGCATACGAATTGGACCAGACCTCGCTCGGCATCCTGACCACACGCTCAAAAGCCCATTTGGGACTCAACCATGAAAAAGAGGCCATCAACGATGCCATCCTGGCCTGTAAATACGATAATGAAGACGAAGACGGTTTCTCACACTTGACCCAACTGGCGAACGATGACAGCCGCCGTTCGACGGTCATTGCCCGCATCAAGAAAGAATTGGAAACCACCGACCGGCCCGCCTATTGGAACCGTGCGCTCTATTCCATCTATCACGAAACGCCCAATAAAGCCGAGGCGCTCCGATACTTGATACGCAGCTATAAGGCCGAGCCCAATTTCGCGACGGCAAGAAACCTATACTCTGAACTCGCAGACGCTAAGCTCAACCAAGAGGCGTATCATTTTTCCAACCAGCTTCTCCAATTGTGCGACGATGACGACGAAGAGGAACGGATGGCCCTCCGAATCCACCGTTGCGACCTGCTCAGCAATGAAGGCAAGACGCAAGAGGCTATCGACACCCTCAATGCCCTCAGGGAACAAATGGATAGTAAAGCCCTCGTTGACATCCGGTCCGCCTATATGCTCCTAAACGACAAAAAGCCGGAAGAAGCCATCCAATATATGAAAAAGGTCGATGACAGCGACTACAAGACCGACAGCTACTGGGGCATGATGGCACGAATGTATAAGATGACCGGCCAACAAGACTGTCTATGGCTGTGTTCTGAACTCTCGCGCTATCACACAACCGACCTGGCCCAGACGCTCTACTCTTATGCCCTCAATGGCGACAAAGAGCAGACACTGAAAGTCATGCGCGAAAAAGCTGAAAATTTCAACGACTCAGAAGATGAGGAGGATGAAGAAACAGTAAAACCCGAAATGTCGGACAAGGAGGTTGAAAGTGTCATCGCAGAAAACATGGAAAGCCCGTATGATTTGGCTTGTATCTACGCTCTCATCAATGAGAAGGAGAAAGCCATCGACTACCTGACGCAAGCGCTGAAAAACGGGTGGAAAGACTTCAAGCACATCGAAAATGACACCGACTTGGACAACATACGTGGCGAAGCAAGTTTTATCTCGACGGTGAAGATGTATCAGTCGATGGCAGAGAAGGAGAAACAAGAAATGCGAGACATCTACCAAGAAGAGATGCCCAACTAAAACGGAAGTATCTTTTAAGCCAACAGCAAGTTGCATATCATTAGGCGGTCGCTCGACCGCCTAATATTGTTTGATGTTGTTCTGTGTTGTTTGTTGATAGAAAAGACAACATGGATAACCATCTACTGCACGGGACAACTTATACCCCCTGCTGTTGCTGCTGGCAGTACTACAGGAGCTCGAGCCATGACGGTATGTCTGCGACACCAAGGAATAAGCCTAAAAAAATCTGTTGTTCATACAACAAAAAGCGCAATTTTGAGTTATATAGAGTAAAGACAAACAAAATTGGTACCAGATATGAGTTTTCAGGCCACGAGCCTGAGATATAGTCATGATGCCATGGGACCAGTGGCTAAGGCCATCAAACGGGTGGGCGACTTCATCCTAGCATTGCTTGGGCTGATTCTTCTCTCCCCTTTGTTCTTGGTCATTTCCGTGGCCATTCTCTTACAGCGAAACGGCTCCATCTTCTTCTCGCAAGAACGCATAGGGTATGGAGGCCAACCTTTCAGAATCTATAAATTCCGCACAATGAGCAGCGTGGTAGAGGATGAAGGGCCACAACTTATTGCCCAAAGCGACGACGGGAAATCGACACGCACCGAGCGGTTTCTACGTGAGCATCACCTTGACGAACTCCCCCAGTTATGGAACGTTCTCAAGGGTGATATGTCGTTTGTAGGCCCACGGCCCGAGCGCAAGTATTTCATCGACAAGATTATGGAGCATACTGCCGACTATCCTCTTATCTATCAGATGAAGCCTGGCCTCACCTCCGAAGCCACCATCTACAACGGCTACACCGACACGATGGAGAAGATGCTCAAACGACTCGACATGGACATCCGCTATCTTGAGAACCGCAGCATCGGACTTGACCTGAAAATATTGTTCAACACCCTTTATATTCTGCTACGCGGAAAAAAGATATGAACTTACGCCCACACAGATTATGAAAAAACAGATTATATTCATCCTGTTCGCACTGTTGGCATCTGTCAGCATGATGGCCCAATCGTCGATGACCGACGACCAGGTCATCAAATTCGTCATCAAAGAGCATGAAGACGGCACCTCGCAACAGCAAATCGTCACGAAACTGATGCAGCGAGGCGTTGACATCACGCAGATACGGCGTGTGAGGAAAAAATTCGAGCGGATGTCGAAAGACCAGGCGCTCGGCGTGCTCTCCAACGACACCCAACGGCAGAGTGGCGACCGCTCGCGCAGCGGCAACACCAACACCAACGGCAACGCGGCCAACAGTCCGCAGTTGGACCGTTTCAGCGACTACGATGCCGACAGTCGCTCATCCTACCGTGTGCGTGAAGGGGTTGTAGGTCCGCGTACCTACAACGAAGACGACCCGGAGTTTGCCGAGTTTGAAGACGAGTTGAACGACTTCCTTCCCGCCGACACCGCCCAGATGTATCTGAATCTAATGAAGAAGATGCAGAAAGACAAGAAGAAAGTGTTCGGCCGCGACATCTTCAACAAGAAAAACCTTTCGTTCGAACCCAATATGAACATCGCCACACCGGCCGGCTACCGTCTCGGCCCAGGCGATGCGGTGTATATCGATATCTTCGGTGCCTCGCAGAAGACCATCGAAGCCACCATCTCGCCCGACGGCACCGTCACCATCGAAGGGTACGGCCCCGTGAGTCTGTCGGGACTGACCGTGGAACAGGCCAACGCCCAACTGCGCTCGCAATTAGGCCGCCGTTACCAGAGTTCACAAATCAAACTGACCGTGGGACAGACGCGTACCATCATGGTCAATGTGTTCGGCGAGGTGAAAGCCCCCGGCACCTACACCCTCTCCGCCTTCGCCTCGGTGTTCCACGCCCTTTATATGGCAGGCGGTCCGAGCGAACTGGGCACACTGCGCAACATCAAAGTCTATCGCAACAACCAATTGGTGAGCACCGTTGATGTGTATGACTATATCCTCAACGGACGACTGAGCGGCAATGTGCGGTTGGCCGACAACGATGTGATTATGGTGGGCAGCTACGACTGTCTGGTCAACATCACCGGAAAGGTGAAACGACCCATGTGGTATGAGATGCGCAAGAACGAGAGCCTTTCCACCCTGCTCAAATACGCAGGCGGATTCACCGGCGATGCATACAAGAGTAGCGTGCGTGTGGTCAGGAAAACAGGACGGCAGTTCTCCATCTATAACGTGGGCGAGTTTGACATGAGCACATTCAACATGAACGACGAGGACTCTGTAAGCGTTGACAGCATCATCCAGCGCTATGAGAATATGGTGGAAATCAAAGGCGCCGTGTTCCGTCCGGGCATGTACCAGGTGGGTGGTGCCATCACCAGTGTGCGCTCACTCATCCAAAACAGCGAGGGACTGACCGAGGAGGCCTTCACCGACCATGCCGTGATGCACCGCATGCGCCCTGACCGTTCACTCGAAGTGCTGCCCGTGGATGTGCAAGGTATCCTCGACGGCCGCGTGGCCGACATCCCCCTTCGTCCCAACGATGTGCTTTTCATCCCCACCAAGAGCGACATGATGCAGGAGCAGACCATCACCATCCACGGCGAGGTCTATTATCCCGGTATCTATAAATATGCGCACAACCAAACCCTCGAAGACTTTATCCTGCAAGCGGGCGGACTGAAAGACAACGCCTCGACCGTGAAAGTGGATGTGTCGCGCCGCATCACCAACCCTTCAGCACTCACCACCGACACGTTGGTGGCACAAAATTTCAGTCTTTCATTAAAAGACGGATTCGTGATTGACGGCGAGCAAGGTTTCGTCCTCCAACCGTTCGATGAAGTGTATGTGCGCAAGAGCCCCGGCTCGCACGAACAGCAAAACATCACAGTTGACGGTGAAGTGCTCTTCAGCGGCACCTACACCCTGTCGAAGCAGAACGCCCGGCTGAGCGACGCCATCCGCGCCGCCGGCGGACTGAACAACCTGGCCTACGTAGAAGGTGCCCGGTTGGAACGCCGCCCCAACGAAGAGGAGCGGATGAGTATGGAACAAGCCCTGAAGAAAGAGCGTGAGCAGTATGAGACTAATCTGGTGGAACTGATGATTAAGTCAGGCAACGCTGGTGCCGTGGCACAGATGCAACAACAGCAGAACGGTGGACAGAACGCACAATCGATGCGCAAATACGAGATTCCCGCCACCTATCCCGTTGGTATCGAACTGGACAAAGCCCTGGCCAACCCCGGCGGGCGCGAGGATATCGTGCTGCGCGAGGGCGACCGCATCGTCGTGCCGCAATATAACGGAACGGTGAAAATCAACGGTGCGGTGATGTATCCCAACACCGTGGCATACCGCAAAGGCAAGAGTGTGAGTTACTACATCGACCAGGCCGGCGGATTCTCAAGCAAGGCCAAGAAGAGCCAGACCTACATCATCTACATGAACGGCACCGTGGCCAAGGCCGGACACAACGCCAAACCCATGCCCGGATGCCAGATTGTGGTGCCCGACAAGCCCATCAACACCACCTCGTTGCAGCAGACACTGAGCATCGCCACATCGGTAGGTTCGCTGGCTGCCATCATCGCCACAATAGCTAACATCATTAAATGAAACCCGGCATGGAGAAGAAGGTTATTGACATAGGAAGCATACTGAAACTCATCAAGAAACGCAAAAGGTCGTTTTTCAAGACCGCCGGCGTGGCGCTCGTCATCGGACTGGTCATGGGATTCAGCATGCCCAAGGAATACACCACCGGTGTGAAACTGGCTCCTGAGACCGGGCATAGCGGTTTAGGCGGCGAAATCAACTCGCTGGCATCGATGGTGGGCATCAACCTCAACGGCTCAAACAAGACCAACGACGCATTCTACCCGAAGATGTATCCCGACATCTGCGCGTCGAATGATTTTGTCATCCCACTATGGAATATGCAGGTCAAGACGATAGAGGGCGAGCAAAACACCACCCTCTATGAATATCTGGCACACCAGCAGAAAGAGGCTTGGTGGTGGAAAGTCATCGGGTGGGTTTCTTCATTGCTGTCAAGCAGTGATGATGACGATGCGAAAGGAAAGAGCACGCTCGACCCACGCCAGGACGTGAATCCCTTCCACCTGACCAAAGAGCAGGACAGGGTAGCACGGAAAATCAAGGGTATGATCAATTGCTCCGTTGACAAGAAAACCGATGTCATCTCTATTTTTGTGACGGCTCAAGACCCTTTAGTAGCCGCCACGGTGGCCGACTCCGTCCAGCATGCGCTGCAAGCTTTCATCACCGACTATCGCACCACGAAAGCAAGGCAGGACTTGGAGTACATGGAGAAACTCTTCGACGAAGCCCGTACGGAATACGACCAGGCGCGGTTACGCTACACCTCGTATGCCGACTCCAACACCGAATTGATACTTGAGTCATATAAGGCCAAGCAGGAAGATTTGGAAAACACCATGCAACTTCGCTACAATATCTACTCACAGATGGCGCAACGGCTGGAACTGGCGAAAGCCAAGGTGCAGGAGGAGACCCCTGCCTTCAGTGTGATTCAGTCAGCCACCGTACCCCTGAAAAAGAGCAAGCCCAAGCGCATGACCTTGGTGTTGGGATTGATGGTCTTGTCGTTCATAGGCACGCTGCTATGGGCGTTGAGTAAGGAACAGACAGAAGAAAGCAAGGAGCCCGTCCAGCAGCCGTCAGATGACAAAGACGCAGAAATCCAGGAGCCTGACGCTGTGGAAGAAAGCGAATAAGACGTATGCCTACTGCCGGCACCTCTTCAGTACATAATAAAAAATCCACCATCGATATCTCAATTTCTGATAGAGATTGAGCGGGCTTTTACCCGTGGTAAGTGCCGACTGATTGTCGCCGTGCCTACGATACCGGATGAGTTTGTCGGAGATGTATGTCGTTTGGTAATAAAGGTCGGCCATCTGCCCAATCCAATAGTCATGCATCACGATATGCGGGGGGAAGGGGAGCAGTTTCTTGAGTATTCTCTTTTTGAAAGCCGTACAACAGCCGATATACGTGGTATGGTAGAGCGTAGGGAAAAACCCTTTGTGCGGAGCACACATATCATACAGTGAGACACCCGTGCTTTCTGCATGCTGGTCGCAAATCCACGCATCGTGTACGGCGAGGTCAGCATCTTGCAATGCCTCCACCATCCGTTCTACTTTATTCGGTTCCCACAGGTCATCTTGGTCAGACAAGAACAAATAGTCGCCGGATGCCTGTTTGATGGCATTTTCAAAATTATAGGTCAGTCCGCATTGCGGGCCATTGAAAAACTTTATCCTGGCATCATGAAAAGCGCGCAAAATGTCCAAGGTTCCGTCAGTGGAGCCATCATCGGACACAATCAATTCATCATCGACTCCCAATTGCGACAAGATGGAATCGACCTGCTCCCTTATGTATTTTGCCCCGTTAAAGGTAGCCATACAAACGCTTATCATGCGGCAAAGTTATAGAAAAAGCAGTAAATGGCAAAATAATGGCAATAAAAAATATGATGATTGCGTTATTATAAAAACACTACCATGAAAATATGTATCCTTACACCAAGATATCCGCTTCCCATCAAGGGAGGCGATTCTCTCCGTATCATCAATATTGCCAAGCATTTGAAGGCGCAAGGGCATGAACTGATTCTGGTGAGCATCTACGATAAGAACTGCGACCAGACGGAAGAAGCCATGAAGATATTCTCTCAAATCCATGTGGTGAAACGCAACCCGTTGGTTTCTGCCTTTTTCGCGTTTCTCTATATGCTTCAAGGCAAGCCCATACAGTGCGGCTATTATTATTCGCCCAAGTACCTGAAAGCGTTCAAGAAGATAGTTGAGCAAACACACCCCGACCTTTATATCAGTCACCTCACCAGGATGTGCCCGTACATCGAGAAACTCGGACTGGAGCAAAAAACCATTGTGGAGATGACCGATGCGCTGTCAAGAATGTACGGCAGTTCGGCCAAGGCCAAGGGCGGAATACTGAAAAAGGCGATTTACCGCATTGAGAAAAATCTGATAGCACGCTATGAGCATCATGTTGTGTATCGATATCCAAAAATCGTATTGGTGTCACAAGAAGACATCGACTATCTCGAACGGCAAGAAGGGCACGCACTTCCATGCCTGGAATTGCACACCAACGGGGTGGAATGTAAAGCCGAAACGACTTCGAAGTACGACAACGGGAAGATTTGTTTCGTCGGCCACATGAACACGCTTCAGAACGAAGATGCCGCCATCCATTTCGCCAAAGACATCTTCCCTCTGATACGAGAGAAGAAGCCTGATGCCCGATTCTACATCATCGGCGGCGACCCTACCCTCTCGGTGATGGCTTTGGGCAAACTCGACCACATCACCGTGACAGGGTTCGTTGACGATTTAGACAACATGCTGGCCGACACCTGCTTAGCCGTCGCTCCCATACGGATCGCCGCCGGTATCCAAAACAAGGTGCTCGTGGCGATGTCGAATGCCATCCCCGTCATCCTCACACCGCTCATTGCCAAGGCCATACCCGAACTGGTAAGCGGCGAGAACTGCCTGATCAGCGAAGAGAGCCACGACTTCGCCGACCAATGCGTGGCATTGATGGAGAATGAACACGGGCGCAACGATATCGCTATCCGCGGCAACGAGGTGGTGCGCAGACACTACTTATGGAACCGTACGCTCCAAGGCTATGAATCATTGCCGCAGAGCAACGTATAGACAGCCTCCCTCTTTTTCGACAGTGTCTCTACGGAATAGTTTTGGGTGTAAACACGGTGGGCGCCGCAGCCTATCCTTTTGCGCAAATCACCGTCGCTCATGAGCCGTTCCAGCGCTTGTGCGAACTCTTCAGGCGTATCGGCTACCAGACAGGACTCTTCATGCCTGAATGCCAACCCTTCTACACCTACGGAGGTGGTCAGCACAGGTACGCTCATCGCAGCGGCTTCAAGGATTTTCATGCGCATACCACTGCCCGTGAGCAAGGGCACAACCATGATTTCCTGCGCCACGACATCTGCCAGACGTTCGACGAAACCGAGCGTCACCACTTGTAAGCCATGGCTCGACACCGCATATTTGGAAGGCCAGCCAGCCCCCACAAGATGAAGTGTGACAGGGGTTTGCAGAAAAGGTGCCACTTTCTCCATCAGCCAGTCAACCCCCTCTCTGTTGGGCAGATGGGCATAACCGCCTACGAAGACCACATGCCCTTTCCACTCCGAGTATGGAAGGATGGTGGCCGAGATGGCAGCAGGAGAGACGTAAACCGGCTTGTCAACGCCATTCTTCAGAAGGATGTCTCTGTCGGTTTCCGTCAGGGTAATCACACTGTCGTATTGATTGAGGTATGCTATTTCCGTCGCTTTTGCGTCCGTCATCCACTGTTGCTGACGCTCCGACAAAGGGATGTCTTTCAGAAAGCGCTCATTCCTGATAAAACTGATTTCATGATGTACAAACACCTTCTTGATACCTGAAGGCAGAAATTCACACCACCTCAGGCATTGGTAAAACTCCACTTGAATGAGGTCGGGCTTCAACCGCTTGATCAGCCGCCGCAAGAAATGTCGCTGGTCTGGCGAGAACCACTGACCATAAGGCTTCAGGGCGCGCTCAATCTTCAGTGTGTCGCTTTCAGGCGCCTTATGGATTAAGTATCCCCGCCTGACCTTATCCTTAATGAAGCGCCAATACATCAACTGCCGCCAATAGCGGTAAGCGATGATGCTGACATCAGGCCACAACGCCTGCAACTTCTTCATGGCAGCAATCGTATTGCCACTCCCCTCATTAAAGACAAGCGTAATATGATGACGCTTCCGGAGACGGTCTATCATATTATATTGAGCCTGAGTCCCACCAGAAGACAGGGGATAGGGCAGATAATGGGTGATGATGAGTATGTTCATGGCTGCCCGCTATTGCAATCTGAATATAATCATATCACCGCCGCCAAGATCATAGTCATTTTTCAAAGCTCTCGCCTGCAGTGTCTTATCGATATGCACGACCATGCTTTTCGCCTCGATATGCACACCAAGATGTTTCTTGTAATCTTTATTGACCACCACCAGATACTCATGGCCGTCGGCCTTCATGTTTGAAACGACGGCCCCCTGACTGCCATAGACCACCAAACGGCTGACATTCAACGGCACAGTCTTCATAGGTGTCGTGCCCTCCGACACATGGTTGCCTAAATGCTGCACCGACGTCACTGTGCCCTTGTCAAAGAGAGGCAGCAACGGGCGCAACTCCATATTCATGCTCCTGACCACATCGTATGTCTTGGTCCGTTTCCCGTTCACGTCTATAGGGCCGTTGCGGAAGATGAAGTCTTTCGTCCGCGGGGGGGTCCAATAGGTAAAATAAAGCAGTGCTTTTGCACCATAGGCCAGATTGGTGTACATCTGCAGCCTCAGCATCTCTAATGTGGGCTGCGGATAGTCAGCATGTGGCGTACTAAGCGCGAAAGCCCAGAATGGCCGGTTGGTGCGCAGCGACTCATTCCTGATGATTTCCAGATTCATGTACCACTTCGACCTTATTCCGCTTTTTGTGATGGGATAATAATCAAAACAGATTTGGGGAACCCCCGTATTGCAGGCACTTCTTACGTAGTCGCGATAGTTGGCTATGCGCATTCTTCGCAGCAGCCCATCGTCATAATAGGGGATGAGGTTCATGTAGAAGGGTTTCGAGCTGTCGGCGCGTCTGAACCGGTCATAGCGCTTCTTCATGTCTGTCATCTGGTTGGAAAAGGGCTCATCGTAGATGTAATAGCCATACAGTGCCGGATGGTTCTTGATGGCTATGATGGTGGCTTCAGGGTATTCCCATAGTTCCGAACTCAGGGCAAAGAGTCTTACATTACATTTTTGGGCATTGTCCAGAGCCCGGATAAAAGCAGAGGTGGGCAAATCGGCAAAATTGCTGATACTGACATCAAAACCGGCATTTCTAAACTCCTGGAAGCGTTCCACGGTCGATTCTTTTGGCAATACACCCCCGTATGCGATAATGGGGATTTCAGCATCTGCGCTGACAGCGCAGAAAGCCATCAAGATGGCACAGATGAGGGTCTTTTTCATATCTATCGTATCAATTCGTAAACAAAAATATCCATGAAAATCATAATCACGCAAAAAGTCATCACAATGATTTTGGCGGCATAGGCAGGCTTGAAGAGGTACACCAGCGAGGCGATGGTGATGATGTCGATGGCGCCGAACAACTCATAAAGCCTGCCCGACAACACGGGAAGTGAAGAGAACAGGAAGAAGCACGCCAGCGACATACCCATCAGTTTGGTCAGCAGAGGCATATAGGGTATGTGCTCATTAACCACCTCATCATACCATATCAACAGATAGAAACAAAGCATCTTAATGAGCAGTGTGGGGTTCTTGAAGACGAATATCTCTTCAAATCCACCCAGCTCCTTCATTTCTTTGTAAACTTCCAGTTTCTGTCCGATGATGGGGAGAGGTATCGTGGTCAATACGTCAATGTTCAAGAAATAGATGACATATCCGAAAGGAACTATGAGCGACAGGCACCATTTCCACGTGCGTGACAGCGGTTTGTTGCTGAACAGCAGCATCACCAACAGCACCAGAGCGGAATAATGGAAGAAGATGGCGCACAGAATCAAGAGAGCCGCTTTCCCCTTACGCCCCTCGCATAGCGGTTTGATAGACAGCATGAAAAACGCCACTGCGGCCGACGCCCTGATCTCTATCATGTCGTGCAAGATGAAAAAGTGGCTGATAAACACCATGACAGGTATAAACAGATAGTCTGACAGTTGGCGGATGGCGATGAATTTCAAGGGGATGGCGATGACGGCATAGACCAGGAACAGCAGCCGTATGTCGCCTCCGATAGCGTGAATGGCCGACGAAATCCATGTAAATGAAGGTTCTGTCAGGGTGCTGATAATCTCGTTTTCATATCCCTCAAACATTTCCACATAACTCTCCGAGTCATCGTCATTGCCAATGACACGGAAAGCGGCTATGAGTATAAGCATCACAGCCACAGAGGAAAAATAAATCCATCTACTGCTGCCTAAATACTCTTCGATGAACACGAAGAGGCAGACCATGAGGAATACGAGGAGAAGCAGAGCTATCATACCGGCTACGTTTTATCTGACAGATTCTACATTATGTAAATGGCTGCCATCCACGGCATTGATAGTCAACCTGCACACGGCGCTCTCCGATAACCTTTGCAGGAACGCCACCGACGACGGTAAATGGTTCGACATCTTTCGTGACCACCGCACCGGCAGAGACGACCGCCCCGCGCCCGACTCTCACACCCTGCAATATCGTGCATCCCACCCCGAGCCATACATAATCTTCTATCACCACGGGTTGGAAGAGTCCGATAAACGATGGAGAATAGATGTCGTGGCCGCCGGTCATGATGTTGACACGGTGAGACACCGACACATTGTCGCCTATGGTGATGCCTCCCCGCGCGTCAAGAATACAGTCACGGTTCACATGGCTGTTCTTTCCCAGCACCAAATGATTGGCATCCATCACATAATTAGATTTCATGATAAACGAGCCTTTACCGATTTTAGTGCCTACACACCTCAAGTAAAACTTCCTGACCGTCCAGAAAGGGATGTAGTGCAGCACATCGTTCACCATGAATTCAAGGACGAAAGCACGCGCCCATTTGAATAGGCATGAGCCTCGCAACAGCTCGCTCATGCAGTGTTTGAGAAAGAGAAAGTATTTCTTCAGGTTAAAACGCCCCTGCGACGTGATTTTATAGTTATACCATAAATTCTTATACGGGTGGTTTGAGACACCCTCTTTGCGATAAGCCTGAACCATCACGTCCACTCTGACGAAATGATACCCTTCCTTAAACAGCCGATAAAGCATTTCCCAGTCGAGGGCATAACCCAGACTTTTAGACAACGAAAGGTCGAACAGGTGCTGTTTGTGAACGGCGGCGCGTATGATGGCTGAGCCGTGTCTGAAAGTAGGCCCGTATTCAAGCAGCCGGGTGTCTTCCGGCGCTATGACCCGCTTCTGGAAGGCGTCGTGTAGTTCTATACTGTTGCCGAACAGCACATCGGCTTCATGGTCTCTGGCAAAAGTCATCATCTCTTTCAGCGCATCGGCAGTGACATAACAGTCGCCACTGTTGAGAAAGTTGATCCACTCACCCGTGGAAGCCTTAATCCCTTTGTTCATGGCATCGTAAATGCCGCCGTCGGGCTCAGAGCACCAATACGACAGCCGTCCGGCATATTCACGGATGATGTCGGCAGTGCCGTCGGTGCTGCCTCCGTCAATGACGATATACTCAATGTCCTCCCAGGTCTGCGAGAGGCAACTGTCTAACGTTTCACGGATATGCTCCACGTCATTATAGACCACTGTTATGACACTTATCTTATCGCTTATTTGCTCCATATTCCGCTTGCTTTTTGATTGATAAGAAGATGGCATTGATAGAGGTGGATGAGGCTCATGACCACATAGCAGGCTGTCATACAGTTGACGATACCCTCTATGCCCCATGAATGTCCGAACAGAGCCAGCACCCCGAGATAAGCCGCGGTGGCGATGACCGATGTGTAAATCTGCACCCGGATGGTGTTGAGCCCGTTAAGCAGATAGGTGACACAATTATTCAGGTTGAAGGCGGCGATAAAGCACATCACCGACACCGAGACGGTAAAGGGAACGGAAACAGCGTCGCCAACCCATAAATGATAAAACACATCGCAGAACACCAGCATGACCACACCTGCCACCACTGTAGCCCCCCACATCAGCAGTGCTTTCTTAAACGTCTGCCTAATCCACGTCCAGTCGCCTTTGACCTGGGCGTCGGTATATGCGTTCCACATCGGAGCTATCACTACCGTATAACCTATCATCAGCAAATAAAAATACTTGTAGGCGATGTTGTATGTTGTCACCGATTCAGGACCCAGGAAATGAGAAATCAACACGTTGGAACCTCCGAAGATGACCAGGCAACTGGTAGCCTGTATGAAAAAAAAGCCCAACCCCTTGCCTGCAATGGTTTTGCAGTATTTCATGTCGATGCTCTTCACGCGCGGGCGCAGTTGAGGGTGTTTAGCGAACAAAGGTATGCCGCCAAGGACGAAAACCAACACGGGCATAGCCATGAACACGGCTACTACATAGAGCAGGTTTCCCTCGGTACACTTGGTCAGGATAAAGATGACGATGAGGGCCGCCACATTCCCCCCCACGGTGAGCAAATCATTGACCGCATATTTCTGCATCGCCACGAAGATGAATCCAATGTTTTTCACCACGAAATTGAGCAGCGTCAAAACCAGAGCCACCAGTATGATGAGCTGCAGCGAAGAGTTCTCCATGCTATGGGCATTGAGCAGGCTGCTGAAATCGAGGGTGAGAACCAAAGGCACGGCTATCAGCGCCATCACGATGGCCAACAAGGTAAGCATGGCAAAAGTGGAACTGATATGCGTCTGCGCCAGCTCTTCGTCATGATTGGAAATGGCCGACGTGAGATAGTTGCGCATACCGTTGCCCAGACCGATGTCAAACGTGAAAATCCAAAAGGCCATCGACGAGATGGTCATCCACAAGCCATAAGGCTCATTGTCGAGATAATAGAGGGTAACGGGAACGACGAGAAAGGACGTGCATAGTCCGATGGCTTTCAGAATACCAGAAAACAAGATGTTCTTATATAACATCTTGCTTCTTGATACGCCTTCCTTCTGTCTCACTTCACTTCCCATGGCCAAGAGTCATTCCACTTTATACGATTGCAAAAATACGAAGATTATGTCACTCCACAAAAAAAACATGCTTTTTTTTCTGTAGCGTCTTTTGTAAGATGGCCATATCGTCAAAAAGAAGAGGGATAGCACAATAAAACACACTGGAGTTAAGTTATTATCGTGATAGCAGACAGCTAAAACATGATACAATACATACTTTATATCATTTCAGCTTTCGTACTGAGTGCGCTGTGCGGATTTATCTCCATCCCGGTGATTTTGGACTTCTGCAAGCGCAAACGGCTTTACGACATCCCGAACGAGCGGAAGGTGCATGCCAATGCCATCCCGCGACTCGGGGGCATCTGCTTCATTCCGAGTATGCTGCTTGCCTTTGTGGGGTCCATCTTCATACTCGACTATCAGGCGGGACTCGACAAACTGGATATCAGCCTCTGGTCGGTGATGTTCTTCATCAGCTTGATGCTCATCTATGTGACGGGCATCATCGACGACATCTTCGGTCTGAAAGCCACCACGAAATTTATCGTGCAGGTGATAGCGGCGAGCTTCCTGCCGCTGAGCAATCTGTATATCAACAATTTCTATGGTTTTCTGGGCATCCACGAGATACCCTATTGGGTGGGGGCACCGCTCACGGTGTTTATCATCGTATTCATCGACAACGCCATCAACCTGATCGACGGCATCGACGGTCTGGCGGGCGGTCTGTCGCTCCTGGCCCTGGGCGGATTCCTCTATTGCTTCTTCACCGAGGGTCTGTGGATATACAGCATCCTCATCGCCGGACTGATGGGAGTGATTGTGGCCTTCCTCTATTTCAACATCTGGGGAAAGGCGGAGAGGAACACCAAACTGTTTATGGGCGACTCAGGATCGCTCACGCTGGGTTTCATTCTCGGATTTCTGTTTGTGAAGTTTGCCATGGACAATCCCATGGTGATGCCTTTCCGCACCGACAGTCTGATGCTGTCGCTCACGCTGCTCATCATTCCGATGTTCGACGTGGTGCGGGTGGTCTTCGTGCGTCTGCATCACCGGAAGCCTCTTTTCTCTGCCGACAAGAACCATATCCACCACCGGCTGATGCTGGCCGGCATGACGCAGCATCAAGCATTGATCACCATCCTGCTGTTTGCTGTCGCTTATGCGGTCATCAATCTGTTTCTCTATCAGATTGTCGGACTCATTCTCACATGGATTATTCTCATCGACATCGTCATCTATGTGCTTTTCCACCATATGGTGAGCAGTTTTATCGCCTCGGCCAAAGAAGATGCCAACGAATGACACACCGCCGCAATTCGCACCTCATAAGCGATGAAACTCAAAGAGTTTTGTCCTCGCCCAACGGCATAACCGCGGTTCGTTACGTTCTGGCACTGTCGCTCATCGCCACCCATTTCTGCGTATTGGCAAACATCCCTTTGGTATGGCCTGTGGATGGCGACATGGTGGTCAAGTCTTTTTTCGTCATCAGCGGTTTTTTCATTTTGTATAGCTACCTCCGCACAGATGACGTGCGACGATATGCCCGCCGCCGGTTCCACCGCACCTATCCGCTCTACATCATTGTGGTAGCCTCCTGCACTTTTCTTGGCTTTCTATTCAGCACATTACCTGTGGGAGACTATTTCACACATGCTCAAACCTGGCGGTATCTCTTGTTCAACGCGCTCTTCCTGAATTTCGCCGAGCCGACGCTCCCGGGAGTATTCACGGGCAACTACATGCCAGCAGTCAACGGGTCACTGTGGTTCATGAAAGTCTTGGTGCTGTTCTACGCCCTACTGCCCGTCATCGTGTGGCTGATGCGCAGGTGGGGAAGGTTGACGGTCTTGACCGTTCTTTTCTTTTTGTCTGTAGCCTATCTGGAGTTGTGCGACCATCTGTACGCTGCCACAGGCCGCGGCATCTTCAACCTGCTTCGGCATCAGACCCCCGGCTATCTGCCCTACTTCATCGCGGGCATGGCAGCGCTGATGTTCTTTGAGCGCTTTCGCAAACAAATAGGATGGTGGTTGCTGGCTGCGGCAGCCATAGCATGTATCTCCATATATACCGACTTCGCACCGATAGAACACCTCACACCCGTGACATACGCCGTGGTGCTGTTCACCTGCGGTTTATGGCTGCGTCCGCTGCGAGTGCTGCACCGCGTGCCCGACATCACGTATGGCATGTATCTCATTCATTTTCCCGTGATACAGGCGTTGTTGCAGGAAGGGCAGGGAGTAAGTGCATGGTGGCTTTTTGCCGCAGCAACGGTTGTTACCCTTGCATTGTCTTACCTCTGTTGGCGGGCTACAGGGCGTTGAGCACATTCCTTCTTTATTCTGTAGTTAAAGAAGTTATTGTAGTTAAGTAGTTAAGCCGTTACCACTCCAATTGTATTTCGTGTACTATTATCCTTTTCTTTTTTGAGCATGGTGATATCATCAGAAATCTTGTTGGTGAGTCGAACTATTGGCTTAACTACACAGGCCGAAAGGCCGGTAACTTCTTAACTTCCTTAACTTCAGAAACTTGAATCTTTAATATCTCTTGAAATGCAATCGCAACAACTCAGAGTGGAGCACCATGCTGCTGCCATTGAGCTTTTCCACGGTGAACGTTTCGGGTATGGCGTTGATGCCGTAGGGGCGGAGCACCTCCACATCGTCAATGGGGTCATCTCCATTTTCACGCCCATAAACATAGGGCGAGGAGAGGACGAGCGTATTGCCGGAGTGCTGGAAACGGAACAGATATGACAAATGCGCCCCTGTGCGGTCGTCGGTCTGCAACAGGTTGTGCTGCACCGACCAGAAGATGCGCCGCTCACTTACATCTGTGGCTGAGGCGGTGCTGAGCGTGTCTATCTGCCTCAGGCTCCAATAACCGTCGAGGTCGCCATTGCCCGACGTCTCAATGTCGCACGCCGCCATCAACAATGCCATTGCAACGGCACACACCGTCATATATGCTATTTTCCTTTTCATCATCATGTAAGAAACTACGAATTAAAACGAATTGAACCGATTCTCTTGGTTATTTGTTCTTTCGAAACAATCCCGTTTTGCCCACGGTGAGTTGCACGCCATGGTGATTGCCGCGTATGCCGCCGAAGTCCATCGCAAAGCCCAAACGTGCGCTCCAGCCGTCGAGCAGCGGTGTACGCTCGTCGAAATCGTATGCAGCCTCCGTGAGGAAGCTCACGCCATGGTGCTTGTGGATATAAGGGTCGGTGTAGGTGCCCCATCCCTCTTGATAGGTAGCGAGCACTCGGTATTTGAAACCCTCGAAGGGCCGTCCGTCAACACCGAGGTGGAAGGCCAGGAAGCGGTTGTTGCGCACCTCAAGCGCACCGTCGTCATTGTAGATGGGCGAGAGATAAAGAGGATTGCCCATCACCTGTCCCCAGTGCTGCCATCCGGAATACATATAGTGGTTGTAGAAATTATCTTGCCCTCCGATGTGGTCGGCGATGTTCATGGTGTGGTCGTGATAGATGGGACCGCTCTGATATTTCGTGTAGAGATACTCGAAAAGTATCGTATTGACCGGCCGGTCGTATTTGAAGTGTAGTTCAGCCCCAAGCATCCAGTCTTTGAAGTCGTAGAGGAAGAGATGTTTCTTCGATGATGGCGCCTGCCAGTTTTCTCCCTCCTGATAACCGTCGAGATCCACTTGCAACATCGACGAGTGGTCTTCGAAGAATTTGTCGGCATAGACGCTGAAGCGCCACGTATCCTTGTCCCAATTCATGCGCAGCACCCACGATCCGAGCATGTCACCGGAGTAATTGGTATAGACAGTCTCGCCGGCATCCTCGCCTCCGCCCTTAAAGGCATGCCACATCCCTTTCAACCCTGACTCGCCCTCCAGCGTCTGCATGGTGCCGTCGGGTTGCGGCAAGAAGGCTTTTCCACCGAAAAGTGAGGCCGTCTCCAACCCCAGTTCTACGGAGAAGGGGAAAAAGCGCTCCGCATTACCGATGCGCAAATAGCCGGCCTTGCTGTGGTATTTCACGCTCTCAGCGTGTTTGCCATGGGCTCCAGCGAAATCCTCTTGCCATTTACCGTCGGTGAACCACCCGTAGGCGATATGTCCCTTGAGTTGCAGCCACCCGTTGGCGAATGGCAGCGTCCAGTAGTCGGGCAGTGCGAGCCGCACCTGAGGCACGGGGCGCGCATTGATGCCGAGCGTCTGCGAGCCGCTGCTAAGGTTGTTGTTCTTCAACTCCATGGGATATTCTTTACTACCCACGGTCAGGGTGCCGTGCAACCAACGCCCCTCGACGAAGGCCTGTTGCACGACGAACTTCGAGGTATAGTTGAAGGGCACAGCCACATCCACGCCGTAACCGACACCCCACTTCCGTTCCGCATCAGCAGCCAATGGTCGCTGCACGGCGGCACGCAGATAGCCATTGCTGCCCTCGAGCGACGACAACCCGTATTTGTTGGCAATGAGCCAAAGCGGGGTCTTCTCGCCCGAGAACGAGCCTTGTGCCTCTACTTTGTATTCGAGTCCGCGCAAGGGGTCGGGTTTGATGTTCTCATCTGCACTATTCGTCTGCGCATAACTATGTAAAGAGAGGATGAGCGAGGATATGAGGAGGAAAAATTTCTTCATGGTGATACCAATATTTAAATATATAACGAGGATTTATCGGAAATATTATTAAAAAGCGCTTGAAATCACCATGTAATTCCTGCTTCTGTCTTGACATGTTCAACCTATAGGGATTTTCCCCGCCACTTTAGGGAAAATCCTTTTGGCATGCTGTTTTTTCTTTGTTTCTTTGCACTGTGAAAAGGCGAAAACAGGCTGCACCTCAGCAAAAAACTAGTTTTCTGCATTCGGTTTGCACTGTTTTTGCATCGTGAAAACATAACTAAGAATAACAACAATAAAAAACATACGACTATGAAGAAGTTATTAGTAGCACTGACCGCACTGTTCGCAGTAACAGTATCAGCAAACGCAATGGGCTATGAGCAGGCCCGTCAGCAGGCTCTGTTCCTGACCGACAAAATGGCTTATGAGCTGAATCTGACCGAAGATCAGTATGAGGCCGCGTATGAAATCAACCTCGACTATTTGTTGAGCGTCAACACCCAGGCCGACCTCTACGGAGCCTATTGGAACTACCGCAACATGGATATGAGCTATATCCTGCTCGATTGGCAGTATCGCGCTTTCTGTGCAGCCACCTATTTCTACCGCCCCATCTATTGGGACGCTGGCTACTGGCACTTCGGCATCTACGCACGCTATCCGTATCGTGACTACTTCTACTTCGGACGTCCGCACTTCTACACCGTCTATCGCGGAGGCCATAGCTGGCACCACAACGGAGGACGCAGCTGGTATCACGGCCGTCACTTCGGTCCGCGCGAGAACAGAGGACGCGACCACCATCAGGGCATGCGCAACGGATATGAGCGCGGTGACTACCGCAACGGTTTCGACCACAATCCCAACCGCTCGGCCAACCGCGGAGGCATGGGCAACCGCGACCGCCAAGACAACCGTGGAGGCATGGGCAACCGCCAGGATAACCGCCGCAACAACGGTTCGTTCGGCCACGGAGGCAACCGCGAGAGCTCGACACGCGCCACAGCTCCGAACCGCAGCAACGGCAACCACAGCAACGGTGGTTTCAACGGAGGCAGCCGCAGCAATGGTGGTCATGTATCAGGCGACCGTCCCTCACGCACATTCACACCAAGCAACCGCTCTACTTCGCCCTCGCGCGAAATGAGAACTGCTCCCTCGCGCGAAATGAGAACTGCTCCTTCACGCGAAATGAGAACTGCTCCCTCGCGCAGCATGGGTTCCTCACCCTCACGCAGCATGAGCTCACCCTCACGTAGCAGCGGTTCGTTCGGCGGCGGTAGCCGTGGCGGAGGCTCACACTCTGGCGGTTCGTTCGGCGGCGGTAGCCGTGGCGGAGGCTCACACTCTGGTGGCTTTGGCGGCGGTAGCCGTGGTGGAAGCTTCGGAGGCGGCTCACGCTCAGGTGGCGGACATGGAGGACACCGTTAATTAACTCTATATATGTGCAAAGATGTTTTTAGGGTAACAAACAGGCAATTGGATTTAAGAACAAAAAGGTAAAAGTGGATGAAGGTAAAAGTTGTTCAGGATAGTTATTAATAAATTTGAATCATCCATATCTACGAGATTCGGGGGTGCCGCCAGTCGGCATCCCCGAATTGTTTTTCATCAATCACATTGATGGTCCATTCATGGCTTAACACTACTATAAAACAATCTCCCTCACCTCAGCATTGGTCATTTTCTCCACCTCGTGCATCGGGCGGTCGTAATAGACCGATTGGATGGCCTTGTTGATGATGCCATGCCCCACAGCCACGACAATCTGCCCGGGATGATTCTGGCGAAGCAAGTCCATGAACCGCTGTGCGCGGTCTTTCATCTGACCGATGGTTTCCACATTGTCGGGCCACACCTTGTCTTTCAGGTCAGGGATGAACATGCCGGTGAAGTCACCCCAGTCGCGCTCGCGCAGCAGCGGTGTGGTGTGCACTTCCTTACCATGGGGCGCGGCGATGATGGCGCACGTCTCCACGGCCCGAGTGAGGTCGCTGGCATAGAAAGCGTCGATGGGTTCAGCAAGGAGCTTGTCGCGTACTTCAGCGGCCTGTCTGCGCCCCTCGTCGGTCAGCTCTCCGGGGTCTTGCCCTTGTAATATCTGGTTCACATTGCCGACGGTCTGACCGTGTCGAACTAATAATAATCGAGTCATTGTCCAATTTTTGGTGCAAAAGTAATGAAAAAAAGCAAAACATTCTGATTGCATCTTTCATTTTTTCAGATTTCTTTTCGTACTTTTGCACTGTCATATCGACTACTACAATCCTATCCAATGAAAGATATCAAAAAAATCGTCCTCACAGGAGGACCCTGCGCGGGCAAGACAACCGCTTTAGTGAGAGTGATAGAACATTTCTCGAGCCTGGGATACAAGGTGTTTACCATCCCGGAAGTACCCACGATGTTCACGCAGTCGGGCATGGACTACCTGACGAAAAACAAGGATTTCTTCTACGAAGGCGAGAAAGCCACATTGGAGGTGCAACTGGCGTTGGAAGACAAGTTCATGCGGATGGCTGAGACCTGCGAAGAACCCTGCGTCATTGTCTGCGACCGTGGCGCGATGGATATCTCGGCCTATATGAAACCCGAGATGTGGGAACAGATTACGGCTGCTGTGGGCACCTCGACCGCCGAACTGCGCGACACCCGCTACGATGCCGTGCTGCACCTGGTGAGTGCTGCCGACGGCGCAGAGCAGTTCTACACCACCAGCAACAACGCCAGCCGCAATGAGAAGGCCGACGAGGAGGGATTGCAGATTGCCCGTATGCTCGACAAAAAAGTGATTGAAGCGTGGACGGGACATTCGCATCTGCGCGTCATCAACAACCACGAAGATTTCGACGCGAAAATCAACCGTGTGCTGAAAGAGATATCGAATGTGTTAGGACTGCCGCAACCCATTGAGGAGGAGCGCAAATACTTGGTGGAACTGACCGACGAGGTTCCCTACGCCATCGAGAGCGACATCACCCAGACTTATCTGGTGGCCGAACCCGGTTGCGAGGTGCGCTTGCGCCGTCACGGGTGGAACGGGAAGTTCGTCAATGTGCACACCACGAAGAAACGCATCTCCGACAAAGAGCAGTTGGAAACGGAGCGCCAAGTGAGCAACAACCTCTACCAGTCGCTGTTGCAACAAGCTGACCCTTACCGGCTGACTATCCACAAAATACGGAAGAGTTTCATTTGGAAGGGACAGTTCTTTGAACTCGACACCTTTATCTCGCCCCACCCCGGCATGATGATTCTCGAGACGAAAGGCATCACCGAGGGCGAGGATGTCCGTTTCCCCTCTTTCATCAACGTCATCAAAGAAATCACGGGCGACAGCAGTTATTACAACTACAACCTCGCCCTGAGGGGATGATTTCCACCCTCACGCCCAAGGGTCTTGGGCGGCGGGAGTGCGGATGTCGGAGAGGAGGAAAATCTCCCAAACAAACCATTGTCCGGTGCTGGGCTTCTTGCGCAGAGAAATCTGCCGCAGGCTGTCGGCACCGGCTGATTTGAGGTGCAACGTGGCCATATTCTCCGTCTGATAGGTGTATGGATTGGTACTTACGTCGATGGTGAGAGGCATCGATGGCGTGTAGTTGTTTTGTACCGTAGCGCCACGGAAGAAGGAGAATGTTTTATACTGCTTGCCAGCCAGACGATCGCGCAGGAACTGCTGGTCCATCACTGACAACGGGCGAGGCCCGCGCAGATAGTTGAGCATCTCGATGGTGGCTTGCGTGTCACGCTCCCAGTTGCAGAGCACAGCCACAGCAAGCGCCGCCACAGCAAACTCGTCTTGCAGGTTGGCTCCGGGCATCGCCATCAGTTCATTCACATTTTTAGGCACGAAAGGTAACACTATCGTTTTGGTGGTGTTTTGAGGAGTCGTTGCTCCTTTAATGAAATCAAAAAGTCCCATGGCTCAATATGTTTAGGGTTGAGGGTTGAAGGTTTAGTGTTCTAAAAGGTTGAAGGGATTAGGGTTCTAAATGGTTGAAGGGATTAGGGTTCTAAATGGTTGAGGGTTGAGGGTCCTTAAATGTCCCAACGAAAAGAGTTAAATAGACTATTGTCTAAACTCCCAAACTCCCAAACTCCCAAACTCCCATTTTAATTTTTTAATTTTTTAATTTTCTAATTTTCTAAAGTTATAACTGAGCACCACTTCGGTGAGGTCGGCCTTGGTGCGGTGAGCCTTCACGTTGACTCCCACAGACAAGGGGGTGCGGGGTATATCGTAATGGATGCCGATACGCTCGTAGTAGGGTTGCTCCACCTCCTTGGCATTGACACCCATTTTACGGTAGAGATAGAATCCGATTGACATGGCTAACCGCAACCGATGGTAATAGACCTCATGCTTGGCCGCGAGACCCACCGACCACGGACTGGTATGACCGTCGCCGCCGAATTTCGTATCGAGCTCTGCCACATGATCACTGTATGTGCCATAAAACAGATCGACTCCGATGCCGCTGGCCCAACGGCGGGCATAGCGATAGAGCACATCGGTCTGTAGCGAGTAAGAGGCGTAGATCCGGAAATGGCCGGTACGGTAGTCGGGGTCGCCGGGAGGCGTCTGAAACTGCGTCAGTTGCCAATCCTCATTAAGCGTCTTCGCCCCAACGCCCGCTGTGACCCGGGCTATCCAATAGCGTTGGAAGGGCCTGCGAACCGCCTGAGCCACCGCCTTCGCTTCGCTGCTGCTGACCGCATCGTAATAGGGCCGGTAAACGAGTGCGAGCGACGGTCCGAAGAAATTGGCTCCTTTATTGGGCCGGTAGAGAGCCCCGTTGCTCAAGTGCCAGTATTCCAGCCCGGCCTTCACGCCCCATGCGGGTGCCACGCGATAGCTGGCATGCAGTCCCGCCCCGAAGAAGACGAGCCAATGCGAACCTATCAGTTCATTATCCACATTGTCTGCAGGGTCGTAGTCATGGACGCAATACCCTACCCCAAACAGGAAAGCATAATCCACCTCCCATTTTCGATTCCGGTAGAGCGGACGGGCAAAAGAGCCATAGAGCGACAACGAATTGCCCATGCGGGAACGGTAGTCCACCTCTTCGGCCTGCCCCCATGCAGGGTCGGGCGAGCGGTGCATCGTGACCCCATGGTTGAGACTGTATTTCAACCCCACGCCGATGGTCGGGTAACCATAATCAGCGGCATAAGCATCGCTGTCGGCCGGCACACTGCTGTAGAGCGCCTCTATTCCCCACGAGAGGTTGCGTTTGCCTTGCTGGTACTTACGCTGATAGCTGTCCATGACGATGACCGTACTTGGATTGGCGATGAACGCTCCGCCCCAATGGCGCAACGTGTCCGTCTCCTGAGCCGATGCCGTCAGACTATCGCCGAGGAGCAGCCATGCCATCAGCAACCAACGAGTCATATCGCCACTTTCGGGAAGACACGCGACACATTCTCATCGGTCTGCCGTGCCACCTCTTCTTCACTCACACCGTAGCACTGCGCCATGCGTTGCAACACGAAGCGCACGAAAGCGCTCTCGTTCCGCTTTCCTCGCATGGGCACGGGTGCCATATAGGGAGCATCGGTCTCCAAGACTACGCGAGAGAGGGGTACCACAGCCGGCAAAACCTCGGGCAGATGGCTTTTCTTGAACGTGAGCACGCCGCCGATGCCCAACACGAAACGGTCAAAAGAGAGCAGTTCTGCCGCCTCATGCTCATTGCCTGTGAAACAGTGAAACACACCGCCGGGCAGGTCGCGCTCGTAACGGCGCAGGATGCGCACCAACTCCTGCTGTCCCTTGCGACAGTGAATCATCAAGGGCAACTGAAACTCCACCGCCCACTGCACCTGTTGTTCGAAAGCCTCCAACTGTTCTTTCTCAAACTCACGGCTCCAATAGTAGTCGATGCCCACCTCGCCCACGGCGATGGTCTCGCGCAACACCTCAGGTTCAACGAGTCGCTGACGGATGGCTTGCAACGCCTCGCGCCAGTCGGCACGCACCTCCTCAGGATGGAGTCCGAGCATAGGATAGGCATAGCCGGGATAACGGTGGCATACGTTGAGTACCGTCTCCACCGACGGCAGGTCGATGGCCGGGATGAACACACGGCTGATGCCCGCCTCACGGGCACGTGCTACCACCTCGTCGCGGTCGGCGTCAAACTCGTTGCCGTCTAAGTGTGTATGGGTGTCTGTCATTCAATACTCCCTCTGCATCATTTCATCGGTATAGGCAATCAGCTGCGCCTTACGCGCCTCTGGCACATTGACCGATGTGAGCACTTTCTTGCTCTCTTCAAAGTAATAACGAATCTTCTCTTTGGCCAGACGGTCGATGCCTATCTCATTGTAAAGGGCTGTAACGGCGGCTATCTTCTCCTGAGGGTCGTAGTCGCGTCGGCTCACCCAATGCATCAGTTGCTCGCGCTGGGCCGGTGTGGCCAAATTGAAAGCATTGATCAACATATAGGTCTTCTTGTTGCAGAGGATGTCGCCGCCGATGGCCTTGCCGAAGACCTTCGTATCGCCATAAACATCCAGGTAGTCGTCTTGCAGTTGAAACGCCAGACCGAACTTCTCGCCGTAGTCGTAAAGGCGCTGCGCGTCTGCTTCGGGCGCATCGGCCAGGATGGCACCAATCTTCATGGCGCATGCCAACAACACGCTGGTCTTCAGACGTATCATCTCAATATACTCCTCCTCGGTGACATCCTGACGTTGCTCAAAGTCCATGTCGTATTGCTGTCCCTCACCAATTTCCAAGGCTGTCTCAGTGAAGAGGTCGAGCACGGGTTTCAACTTGGCGGGGTCGCACTGCGCCATGCGCTCATAAGCCAGCACGAGCATCGAGTCGCCGGAGAGGATGGCCGTGTTGGCATCCCAACGCTTATGAACGGTCTGGTGGCCGCGTCGCAGGTCGGCATTATCCATCAGGTCGTCGTGCAACAAGGTGTAGTTGTGGTAGGTCTCAAGTGCGCAAGCAGACGACAAGATGGACAAAGGGTCGTCTTTGTACAAATTGTATGCGAGCAACATGAGCACAGGCCGTATGCGTTTGCCCCCGAGCGAGAGCACATACCGTATGGGTTCGTAAAGGCTTTCGGGCCGTCGGTCGTAAGCCAGATGGTCAATATAGTGGTTGACCTGTTCTAATATTTGATTGGATGAATACATATTTTGATCGTTTGGGAGATTGACTTGCCCCTATATCTTGAACACTATCGGCAGGCGGACGAGGGTGCGACAAGGCTGCCCATGGTCCTGGCCGGGTTTCCATGCCGGCATCATCCGGAGCACACGCAATGCCTCACGGTCGAGCGACGCCTCTACCGACTTCAATATCTTGATGTCGGCCACGGTGCCGTCTTTGTTGATGATGAACGAGGTGACCACCTCGCCCTGTATCTTCTGCTGACGGGCATAGGCCGGATATTGCAGATTTTTGGTGAGCCACTTCACCAACTCCATCATACCGCCGGGGAACTCTGGGTATTGCTCCACCACACGCAGCACGGGTTCGGGTGTCTGACCCAACGCTAAGGGTGAAAGGGCCTCATTGTTGACGGGCTCTTCGGTGAAATCCTCGGGGTCGAACACCAAGGGCACCCATTCATCGTGAGTGGCATCGGCGGCATCGGGTATCTCTTCGGCGGTGTCATCGGTCACCACCACCCGCTCGCTGATAACGGTCGTCGCAGGCTGTGGATTCGTCAGAGCGATGAGGTCGCGCTGGTCCAAAGCGGGTATCGCTTCGAGGTCTTGCGGCATCTCGCCCATCAAGTCTGACGTTTCTTCCGGTTCAGCCGTATGCGAGGTCCACTCCAAGGCCGTCAACAGCAGCGCAAGTGCAACAACCAATCCTAAGAGGAACGACGTGCCCCTCCTGTCGTCTATATTCGCCGCCAAGGTCTTTTTCTGCTCCACAATAAACCGCGTTTTTTTGCGTTTATCTACTTAGTTACTGCAAAAGTAACATATTATTTCAGAAAATGCTGTATCTTTGCAGAGAAATTACGTGAATGGGATGAAAAAAGTCATTTTTGCGTTGCTCATGTTGGTCTGTCCTGTTGCCATCTCAGCACAGGAGAGCCGCACCGCATATAATTTCCTCCGACTGCCCGTGAGTGCCCATGCCGCGGCATTGGGGGGCGAGAACATCACCATCATCGAGGACGACCCCTCGCTGATGTTCTCCAACCCGGCTCTGTTGCAGTCGGTGAGCAGTCGCACTATCTCACTCAACTACATGAACTACATGGACGGCGCCAACACGGCAAGTGCCTCGTACAACTGGACGGTGAAGGAAAAAGCCACTGTGGCGGTGAGCGGTCAGTTCATCGACTACGGAAAGATGAAAGAGACGACGGCCGACAATGTACAAACGGGCGAGTTCTCTGCCAAAGACATCGCAGTGTGCGGCTACTTAGGTTACGACCTGGCCCAACGCCTTGCTGGCGGCATCACCGTGAAATTCATCACCTCGTATATCGGCAAGTATAACTCCATTGCCATGGGGGTAGATTTGGGACTCAACTACTACGACCCGGAACGCGAGTGGTCGGTTTCTGCCGTGGCCAAGAACCTTGGCGGACAATTGAAAGCTTACGATGACGATTTTGAGCGGATGCCATTCGATTTACGTCTGGGTGTCAGCAAACGGCTGCAAGGGGCACCGTTCCGTCTGTCAGCCACATTGACCGACCTGACGCATTGGGATTACCGTTTCATCAACCACGTGTCGGCAGGTATCGATGTGATGCTCTCTGACGCTATTTGGATTGGTGCCGGGTACAATTTCCGCCGGGCTGACGAGATGAAGATTCAGAGCGGTGACAGCGAGAGTGCACACGGTGCCGGTCTGTCATTCGGCGGCGGCATACAATTGGATCGCTTTAAGCTGAATGTAGCTTACGGCAAATTCCACGTGTCATCGTCATCAATCGTCATCAACGCAGCCTACACGCTATAAGGGGTAAGAGGTAAGAGGTAGGAGGTAAGAGATATGATGTAAGAGATTTTAAATAATGAAATAACAATCCGCCTGATTGCGAGTTCCCCTCCTGGGAAGGGGTACACGAGAGACAAAATAATTAGATATGAAAAAAATAACCATCGCCATTGACGGGCACTCTTCTTGCGGCAAGAGCACCATGGCCAAAGACTTGGCACGCCGCATCGGATACATCTACGTTGACACGGGCGCTATGTACCGTGCCGTAACTCTTTATGCCATGCGCCACGGCCTGTTCAACGAGGCGGGCGAAGTAGATACGGAAGAACTGCAACAACAAATGGACGATATCCGCATCTCGTTCACCCTCAATGCGGAGACCAACCGCCCTGACACTTACCTCAACGGCGAGTGTGTGGAGGGCGAGATCCGCGGCATGGAGGTGTCATCACGCGTGAGCATCATCGCCGCCATCCCGTTCGTACGCGAGGCATTGGTGGCCCAACAGCAGCAGATGGGCAAAGACAAAGGTGTGGTGATGGACGGTCGCGACATTGGCACGGTGGTCTTTCCCGACGCCGAACTGAAAGTGTTTGTGACGGCAACGGCTGAGGTGCGTGCTGAGCGACGTTATAAGGAATTGCTGGGCAAGGGCGAACAAGCCGACTACGACGAGATACTAAAGAATGTACAGGAGCGCGACTATATCGACTCACACCGCGAAGTGGCCCCGCTCCGCCCCGCCGACGATGCCATCATCTTGGACAACAGCAACATGACCATACCCGAACAAAACGAATGGCTGTTGCAGGAATATGAGAAAAAAGTTTCGTAAGGTTAATCATACTCCCCGGGGAGTCCAATGCCGAGACCATCGACATATTTTGCATCTTCGTCGAGGAAGACTAAATTCTTAAAGACCAAGTCAAAGTGTTTGTCGCCACATTTCAGTATAGCCCTGCCACGGTATACTTTTCCTTTCGTCATCTCGTCTATTTTCGACTCTGTCTTCAACGACTCAAACGTATAGTTATTGAAGTCAAAGTCCCTTTCTTCGCCTTCTCCTTTTACCTTAGCCAGTATGCGGTTAATCTCTTTCTTCCATTCCTCGGGGTGATTCACAATCGCATCACGGATATCGCCCCGCTCATATTTCTCTACTTTTCCTCCGCTCACTTTCAGAATGTCATCCTTCGAGAACCAGTGGAACTGCTCCATTTTTTGCTGCGCCACGTCGTGGAGCAGGTGCTCTAAAGCCGCCTGGACCATATCTTCCTCGGAAATGGGTTTCGCCTGTTCCGTTTGGGTGTTATCGGACTTGGCCACTTCTTTTGTCTCCTGCGCATTGCCGCACGAGATGCCGAGGATTGCCAGCAGCAGTGCGGCGAGAGAAATGCTTCTCACTTTCTTAAATGATGCTTTTGCCATGATATAGTACACTGTTTCGTGTCGTGCGCAACGGTTATAGACATTTTGAATTATTAAAAGTTTAGACAATGTCCCAAGGTAATTTTTTCTTTTTCAACATCACGCAGATAGTCGTATTACGTGATTTTTCATATTCCTTTTAACTGAATGCTTTTTCAGGTGTTTTCCATACACGCCATCAATTAAAATCCGAGAGCACGGCCCAGTTCATCTAAGATATCGTCTTTGGTGAACACGAACACATGATTGAAAACACCGACAGACACGACGCTGCTCACATCGTCGCGAGAGGAGTATTTACCCACGCTGAGAAGCACATAGTCAGACACCTCAACGGCACTATCGACCACCTTTTCCAGTGTTTTCTGACCCGCCAGCAGAGAGAACACACCCACCTTTTTCTGCAAAGCCTCTTTATACTCTACGGCAATCGCCTCGTTGTGCGCTGCCTTCTTTGGGTTGGTGATGACCATACCAGCCAATATCGCCACCCAAATCAATGTGATAATTAGCTTTTTCATCTTCTGTAAATATTATTGGAATAATTAAACTGACATTGACAAGTGCAAAGGTAAAGAAAAAGATGGATATAACGCAAAAAATAATCATGAATCGCAAAAAAAATGCCGACGCGCCCCATTGTGCGTCGGCATTATACACAGTTCAAGCGAAAGAACGGAAAGCGGTTCAATCAGTAAAGGTATTTCATATTTGCCGTCAGTAACCAAAGCAACAGTCCCACAATGGCAATAGGTATGAGCATATAGAAACCCTGAGGACCTTCATTAATAAGCAAAACCATCATGGTGATGACACCGGCTACGAGCAACAAAACGAGCAATCCTTGTGCCAATTTTCCTGCACTTCTTTTCAGCCTTCGCATCCCTACGCCTGAGACACCAATGAGGATGCCGAGACCCACCAACAGCATTGCACCAAAGACGGCAGGGGCTCTGGAATCCTCTATGACAATACCTACCGCTATGAAGATGCTCAACAACGCTCCCAGAAAAGCACAAACAATCACGACCCAAAGACCTGCAGGCACATCTTTTGCCTTGGGCCGGTAAAACGAAGGTACACCGTAGGGAAATAGATGCCTCAGCTGCGGAGGAACATAATTAGACGGCTGCGAGGAATAAGAGAACTGCTGCGAGGTAGCCGTCACCGTTATTGGCTCAGAATCTTTATTTGCCATGTACTGCCGCATTTGCCTGTTGCGTTCTTCTTTCCTGCTCTGGTAGTAATTGACGATGGCACGAATCAGCAAATAGAGCAAATACACGCCCAAAATAGCACCAACCGCAATCAAGTGCATCACGCCGTGTGAACTCAATAATATTGACATAATGAAAAAAAATAGGTTAGTTAATGTCTATTTCACTCGTTTGAAATGCTGTTAGCTTATTGTAATTTGTCTCTGAATGTGATGGTACAAAAAGGTTCAAAATGATATCTGGCTGGAATATCACAATGGTAAAGGAAGTCAAGGCCAAACAAGGGCTCACCTCCCACAAAGACCGTCTTTCCATTGCGGAACGCACGTTGCATCTCCATCCGTGTGAGTTCTTGGTTCTCCCCACCTCCCAACAGTTTCTGGTCATCCTCTCCTTCTACCATGAATATATTAATGCTTGCTCCTTCTTCAGTACATCTATAGTATATGTCTATATAGTCATACTCAGTGCTGATCCGTTCTACCCTCCATGGCCCCCGTGTCTCTAAAGGAAGTTCCTTAGACAACACGTTGTTGGCGTAATCAAAAGCAATCATTTGCGCCATCGTATATCCCCGGAAGCCCATCTGATAATCAAAATCCTCTGTTATTGAATTCAAGAAATCGGAGTCATACGTATGACTCCATCTCTTTGACGAACCCATGTCTTCTGCACCATTATAGATTGACAAATCCACGCTATACCCCTCTTCTCCCCATTTAATATTGTCTTGCGACTGATTGACAACATCCACTCCGGCTATCACTACGGCATTCTCTTTGAGTTCTTCAAGCCTTTCGACACTCATATATTCGTTGTTCAATTTGAAATCCAATTTGACAGTCTTCCCCTCCATGTCACATTCAACATGTGTGATTTCACCAAAGCCCTTGTAGTCTATTGGACATCGTTCGTTTAAGGAATTGATGGTATCTCGTATTTTCTTCGAAGAATTACAAGCCACGCAACAAACTATGCTTGCCAAAACGGCAAAAAAATAAAAAACGTTCTTAGTCATTATGGATAATGGATTAGAGAAAACTTGTTTAGGAAAGCATTTTGGAAGAGTCACGCCATCTTCATTGTTGGGAATACTCCACGCCCTCATCGAAATGAAGGAAAGAGGAAGCCTGCTTTAACACCTGTTTGATATCACCTATGGCTACGGGGTTTTGCAATTTCAGCATGGAGCATTTCAGAAGCAATTGAGCAAAATTGACAATGAGAACGGCGCTGGCATCACCTGCAAATGAAGACAGGTTCAATGCAGCTTGCAGACACTGGTATGCAGGTTTAGGACCCAAAGTTTTTGTTATTACGGCATGTTCTATCATGCGCTGGTTCCAGTAATCGATTTCCATCATCTGCTTTGCTATTGTCGCGGAATATTTTTCCTCAAAAGTCTCCTTCAAATCTTCATGAGGCTCTATTTTGTACTTGCCAGTTGTCAGTTGCTCCTTAGCCCATTCGTTGTTAGCTTTCAGAACGACACCGAAGACAGGGTCTTGGTCGATGGGGAAAGGATTCTTGAATGTCAGGTTAAGTATCGTATTGGTCAATGCCGCCACCCGCACGATTTCTTCAGCTGTGGCATCCTTATTCATATCAGAAAATGATGGCAGCAACCCGGTCAAACCTACACGCTGATTCGTGATGGGTTTGGCCGCTTCTTCTGCGAAATCAGGCACGTGGTCTTGCAAATTGTCTTCACTCTTCTCGTTGACCGCATCTATGTTTAGACTGTCGCAAAACTCATGTAACAAGTTTTCCTTATTCGCATTGTAAAAATAGTCCGCAAGAAAAATTACGATTGCGACTGCAAACATTGTAAGCAAAAACTGAGGAGCAAGTCCTAAGCCATGTGTAGCAACGACCGTGGCACCGCAAACTACTCCTATCACAATAATTAACCAGATGGGCAACCCTGCCTTAACGACATATCCATCCGTCCATTTATTGATGGTGATTTTTGTGTTAGAGTATTTCAGCATTAAAATGTTATCGCCTTTCTTTTTTACATCACCATATTTCTTGTTGAGAATCTCATACAATTCGTCAACTGAAAGACTAAAAGGAATTTTGTCTGTTTTCATGATGACAACACCCTTAATTCGTGTCGGGCACAACTTCTAAATTAAAAAACTAACTCCAGGCATCAGCCCATTTCTCTTCTATCGACTGAGCGTCTGGATCCCAGAGTCCACACTTCGTACACAGTGTACGCGCTCGCCGCCAATGGTCGTCCACTCGTAGGCTTCATTCATTATCACAAGAAATGATCCTTTCGAAGATCATCTTCCCACTTCTTGAAGATTTGGCCTCCTCTCATCAGGTATTTTCCTGAGAATGGCCTGTCAAATATCCGGTCAAACTTCGGAAACCTTTCACAAGCATCAAAAGCGGTTAGATGGAGCATCATCGGAATCTGCTGCAATTCCTCAAAGAAAATGATTTCTTTTACGCCACTTCTGGCGAAAGCATATTCATAAGCGATTAATATTTTCGCATCGAATTTTACCACGTCCAGATACTGGCAGTCATAAAATCCGAATGGAGCGACACCCCGTATCGCCCATATTCCAAAGTTATCCGGGATAAACAAACTGCCTCGTACCTTATCCTTGTCGCATGTGAGCACCCCTGTCAAATAATTGGCTATGAAGATTGGAACCTCTGCATAATTGGGGGTTCCCAGATTGATTGGGAGTTCTTTTATTATATACTCCTCCTCGAAGAACTCCATAATCGTTATCGACCATTGTGCGACATTCTCCCAGACATACTTGTCTAAGTGGACTGAAAGCACGATACGCAATCGTTTCTTTCCTTCCACTTCGTGCAGGTATTTGTCTCCTGTCCTCAACTCAGGCCGTTGCTGGCAGTATCCATGCTCCTCTATCTCTTCTGAATATGTGATGATGTGCGGCATATTAACTAAAGAAGTGTTCGCGTGGTCACAAGGGCACACGAACACCATGCTGACTATTTAATTGTTCGCTTTCAACTCAAAATACGGTATTGGCTTCAACTTGAAGAGGTTCTTCGCATGCTTGTCGTCGATGACGGCTTTCACCTTAGGGTCGGGACACTCGCCAGTGCGGATGTAGTGGTCAAGGGCGGCGTAGGTAAAGCCGAGGTTATCTTCATCGCTCTTGCCGCAGAGACCGTCGGCGGGAGTCTTAACAACTAAATCTCGTGGTAGGCCAAGCTCAAGCCCGATGGCCACCACTTCACCCACAGTGAGACCGCCAAGAGGTGCGAAGTCGCCGGCAGCATCGCCATAACGTGTGCTGTAGCCCACCCAATCCTCCGACAGGTTGCACGTGTTGGCCACACGCCCGTTCATCGACTGCGAGACGGCATAGAGCGTGGTCATGCGGACACGCGGCGGCAGGTTGATGGTGGTCTGCTCGCTCACATCTTTGCCCAGTGTGCCCAACTGCTCCTTCACTGCAGCCATCAGCGTGTTGCACGTGTCACCGATGTTCACGTTGCAGTAGCGGATGCCGAGGTGGTTGATGAGGCGCATGCTGTCGGAGATGTCCTTCTGTACCCCGTTTGGCATCGTCACGCCGATGACCCGGTCTTTACCCAAAGCCTCCACACACAGCGCAGCCACGATGCTACTGTCCTTGCCACCAGAAACGCCCAACACGGCGTTGCAACCTTTTCCGTTCTCTTCAAACCAGTCCATAATCCACTGGACAACCTGGTCTTTCACTTGTTTTGCATTGAATTGATCCATAATTAATATCATTTAATTCATGTCAGGTACGACTTTTAAATAATTCTTTTTATAATGCAAGTCTGAATCCATACATAAATTTTTTACTGTCAGGTTCCATATAGTTCCTGAACGATACGCGGCAAAACGAACCAGGATTGTACCAACTTCCCCCACGCAACACTTTGTATTGACCAGAGGAAGGTCCTGATGGTTCTGTCTGCTTGTCGCTCGGATACTCACCGAACCAATCGTTCACCCATTCCAGCACATTGCCGCTCATGTCGAAAATACCCAATTCATTCGGTTGTTTTGTTTTAACATCTTGAGTACCTCCACGCCCAATACACCAAGCCACCTCATTTCTGTTATTGCTTCCGCTAAAAGTATAGTTCTTACTCAATCGTCCGCCTCTTGCAGCATATTCCCACTCGGCTTCGGTCGGTAACCTGAAATTCATTCCTGTCTTTTCATTCAATTTTTTTAAAAAAGACTGGCAATCGTACCAACTAACCATCTCGACAGGCTTGTGTTTACCTTTAAAGTTGCTAGGGTTATTTCCCATCACAGCTTCCCAAAGCTCCTGTGTCACTTGGGTTTCACCTATCAAGAAAGTGGAAACACTCACATCGTGTCGTGGTCTCTCGTGGGGATAAGCGTCTTCGTCATCAACAAACCCTCCCATAGTGAAGGTTCCCCCATTAACACGAATCATTGTGAAAGACACATCGCCATTTACATTAAACTCCGTTTTGTTATTATACGATTCTATTTCATCTTTTGAAGCTCTTTCCGTATGTTCACTATGTTCGGCATATTGAACCTGGCTCAACCATGTGAATATGGCAAATGCATCATTGGGATTTAATTTCCCGTGTTCAAACTTATTGTATTCGTCTATGGCTGTGTCAATCTTATCAATCCTACCCAGTCCGATAATATTAGCCACCATCTTTTTCCAAGCCTCAACCAGATCACGACTGCCGCCTCCATCATTTCTAGCACGGATTATTTTTGCGATAAAGCCCGCCACATAGAGTTTTTTAAACGGGTCAAAAGCAAGGCTTCTTTTTAGTTCTAAGGCTAAGCGCAATTGATCTTTTTGAAGGTTCTGATATAATTGCCTAACATCTGCGACAGTAAATCCTTCAAGTTCGGATATCAGGGCAGCTTCGGCCTTTGTATCAGGTTTTCCGTTCACTATAATATACGAAAGTGCTGCACTGCCCAAAGCAAATGTCTCCTCTTTAGTGAATTTCGGACGTGGACGCTTGTGGGGTTCGTTCTCTGAGGCCTTGTTGGCCTCATTATTCTCTTTTGGTTCGGATTTGCCGAATAGTCTTTTAAAGAAGCTTCCCATGATTCAAATAATGTGTTTATAATGCAAACTTATTTCTCATATTTGAAAGAGTTAATAAATTCCTTAAGATCTTTTTCCATGTCACAGGTGACCTCAACATAAAAATCGGCACATTTAATAATGTAAAAATCCATTTTTATCATCTTATGACGTGTTGCCCAAACAGGAAATCCCATGGTTGTATAAACTGGATCGTGAGACATATATATATGATTTGGTTCTTTGGTAAGGATCTTTATAGAGACCATTCCTAATGTCTGTGTTCGCAGTCCTGCTGTTAATCCGTCATCCTTAATCGTACTCCAGTCGGCTTTTTCAGTGAGTCTGAAGGAACAACGGTTATTATAGAAATAGAATCTTCCATTATCTGCTGACGACTTATCCTTTTGTTGTTCGTTGGGCAAATCCTGTTTCGGTTCATTAACGCCAAATTTTGCAACGATACCAGTTATGATTTCCGAAACTTTTTCCGCAGGAAGCCCAAGTCTTTTGCCAACCCCAATACATAATTTCAATTCTTCAGGGTTGAGATTTCCATCTATCATCATCATTGCTGTCGCATCTTTCAGATATTGTATTCTTTTCTCTTCATCTTTCGGAACGGTAGGTTTGACACCCATTCTTTTTCCATTGAGGATGTCTGAAAACTCTTCATCCGTAAGGCCTTCTCTTGCTGCAATCGCTCTCAACAACCCTGCTTCTTCGTCAGCGACCTTTCCGTCTGCTGATATTACTGCCATGAGCGACATGATGTGTGTGATTATCGCTTTTTTCTTTTCCGAAAGAAACAGATTTTTCAAAAAATCTAGTGCCATAATTAAACGCCCTTAATCCGTGTCGGGCTCAACTTCTAATAGTTAACTATTGAATTGTTTATTTGTTCGTTATATACTCAAAATGCGGAATCGGCTTCAGTTTAAAGAGATTCTTCGCATGCTTGTCGTCGACGATGGCCTTCACGCACGGGTCGGGGCATTCGCCTGTACGGATGTAATGGTCGAGGGCGGCATAGGTGAAGCCAAGGTTGTCTTCGTCGCTCTTGCCACAGAGGCCATCGGCAGGTGTCTTCTCCACCAAGTCAATGGGCAAATCCAGTTCTTTGCCAATGGCAATGACCTCTCCAACAGTCAGTCCGCCAAGGGGCGAGAAATCCCCAGCAGCATCACCATAACGAGTGCTGTAGCCAACCCAGTCCTCTGAGAGGTTGCAGGTATTGGCCACGCGGCCGTTCATCGACTGCGAAATGGCATAGAGCGTCGTCATTCGTACACGAGGCGGCAGGTTGATGGTGGTTTGCTCGCTCACCTCCTTGCCCAGAGTCCCCAGTTGCTCTTTCACCGTTGCCATCAGCGTGTTGCAAGTGTCACCGATGTTCACGTTGCAGTAGCGGATGCCGAGGTGATTGATGAGTCGCATGCTGTCGGAGATGTCCTTCTGCACGCCGTTGGGCATCGTCACGCCGATGACCCGGTCTTTACCCAAAGCCTCTACACATAGTGCGGCCACGATACTGCTGTCCTTACCACCTGAAACGCCCAACACGGCATTACAGTCTTGACCATTCTCTTCAAACCAGTCGCGAATCCACTCCAC
This sequence comes from uncultured Prevotellaceae bacterium, assembly GCA_946404865.1. Taxonomy (GTDB): domain Bacteria; phylum Bacteroidota; class Bacteroidia; order Bacteroidales; family Bacteroidaceae; genus Prevotella. Next base: position 45,951 of record CAMJFC010000002.1, on the reverse strand, counting down.
GACCTGGTCTTTCACTTGTTTTGCATTGAATTGTTCCATTGTGTTGAATCTTCTAATTAATATGTCGTCATTCCTCCTCAGTCAGCTCATCAATAGAGCTTTTTCTATCTAAGAATACTCCGTTCTCCCATTTTCCACTATACAACAGCCTATCATTATGCCACCCACTCTTATCTATTTCATACACTCCGCCATATCCATGTGGAACACCATTTTTTAATTTGTCCACGATAATAAGCAGAATATCCATCACTAATGTCGGGTCTTCCCCATGGTATAGTCCCCTCATAAGTAGGCTTTCCGTCCTCCAAGATTTCGGCACCCCACATCCGATTGCCTCCTTCCTTGGCTTCACCTGCATAGCGAACCTTTTTTATTCCTTCAAATGCACTTAAACCAAGTTTTTTAACGCTAGAAGGAACTTCCAGACAGCCCATCATTTCAAACTTTAGATACCATTCTGAAGAAAAAGCATTACTCTCAATTTCCAGCACACTATCAGGGATAAAAAAGGCTATACAATTGTTAGCTTAGTCCATTTGTTAGTTATTACGCTGTAAAAAATCTTCTTTTGTATATATTGAGTCAGAATTCCACCAATCTTCACTTTGCGACATATATTTCGATTTATATTCTTCGTCCCAAGGTGACAACCCAACCAACTCTTCATCTTCCTTATACCCTGATGAAACGACAATCTCCATGTACTTTCTATATTTCTTTTTATTCTCTTTAATATTTATACTGTCTTGGAATGCCGTCCAACAATTAATAGCAGCTTTATATGCACAATCTGGGCATCCTTTTTCTGCTCCCAAATATATCCATTTATCAATTTCGTGAATACATTTATCAAAATGATTAACTATCTCAAGAGCATTCTTGTCTCCTTGTTTTGCTTTCTGCCGTAACTCTTTTAGTTCTACTAGTGATACTGAAATAGGTTGACGCCCCCAGTATTCTATCAATTTATGAACAGCAGTGATATCACCAGATTCGGCTTTACGTTCCATCTCCGTGATTTCTTGTTCACTTGGTTTATGCCCACAATTGCACATCAGAATAATTCCAAGGCACAAACATAAATAATATATTAAAGTTTTCATCTTTTTCTACCCTAATCCGTGTCGGGCACAACTATTAAGTGATAATAATTTGTATATTGGAACTGTCATCTTTATATGTGATACATTAAGGCGGAAGAGGTTTTGTTGGTATAGGCATATCTTATTCCCAATTATAACCAGCCGACTCAATCAGTGTTTTGATAGCACTGCTCCAACCACCGTTTGAATATGTATTCTTCATGAACCGATAGCCATCGCCATAAATCGGGTCAGTGTCACTATCCAATGTATCTATTTTAGCCATAGCCTCAGCGTTACCTATGGCTTTCAACACGACATAACTCCCTAAATTGCAAAAACCTTCAGAATAAAACGGTTCATATCTGATTTTCCTGTCGAATTGCCAGATATGCAGCATCTCATGGGCCAACACTTCAGCAAATGCCACTTTGGAAAGATGCCGGAACATATAAATGATATGCTCGCTTGAAGCAAGCCCGAGAACGTTTTTACCCCCCGACTCAGCTATGATTGTTTCAGCGTCCATCACCTTCAGCCGCCAAGATGTGATTTCTCCCAATCCTTGCTTACGAAATACATTTTTTACAAAATTCACGACGTACGCACAGTCTTTTTTCATCATGAAATGCTCCTGGCAATACCGACACAAAAAACTTCCCATCCCAATATTGATGGCTTTTGTATCGCAAAACTGTCCGCAACTCACACAATGCTGCACATTCTTTATACATGAACTGCACAAATAGTTGTTTTTCCAGTCTCTGTAATACGTTCCGTAACGGTCCGTTCCACAGTTGATACATTTCATCTCTTCCATATACGCCACAATCGCTTTAGAACTGCATATTCGACATTTCCTTTTTCATCTTGTCAAAATGGTGTTTGGAAAGCATCTGTTCTGGTTCGATGTCAAACGAAACACTCTTGTTCTGGCATGTCACCACGATATGCACTATTCCGTCTGCTCCCCTTTTTACCTCGGCAATGATTTTCGTATTCTTCGGAACGGGGTACCCCCAACTGATAGATTTATCAAAAATTCTCGTCCCTTGTTCTAATGGTATGTCCCTATCATTGCTGATGCTCTCACAGATACAAATCCATACAGAGGTTGCCCCATTCTCATACGTCTTAAAAAATGAAACACCACTGAAAATCATAGGGTCAGACCTTCGAATAAGGTTTGAAATTCTATCTTCTTTAGATACAGGATCATATACCTCTATTCCGTAAGACCTACTTCCCAGATCTTTCACAATTGTTACTTTTGCCGGTTGCGCCACATTAGCCAGATTATACGCATGGATGGCAGCTCCTTTAGCGACAGCCAAATCAGGTTCCATCCTGTCCAATCTCAGAAAGATATGGGGGAACTCTTTTCCCAAACGCTTTTTTACCATCGGCATATAAGAAGAACCTCCCACGAGAATAATCTCTTTGATGACAGCCTTTTTATCGGACGATAGCTCCATGGCATGATACATCACGTCAATGGTTTTCTGTAACAAATCGGCAGTTAATTCTTCAAATTCCGCTCTTCGAATCTTATTGATATACATTCTACCTTTGTACCGGAATTTGACTGGAGCCTCATCATTCAACGTCAGCTTTTTCTTACAGGCTTCTACAGCCATGATTAACGCGCCTCCTTCTCCCAGCCCCTTGATGCTCTGATAGTCAGTTTTGATTCCACATTTTTCCAACACATAATCGGCCAGTCTTTCATCCCAATCTTTACCTCCTAAATGCAAGTCTCCATCGGTCGAGAGCGTCTCGAACTGTCCGTTCTTTAATCGCATGATACTGACATCGAAAGTACCTCCTCCTAAGTCATATACCATAAACGTTTTCCCCTCTAAGCTCTTGTCTATCAATCCATAACTAAGTGCAGCTGCCGTTGGTTCATTCAGCAAAGCCAATACGTTGAGCCCGGCAATCTCTCCAGCTTGCTTGGTCAGTTCCCTTGCAGAATTGCCGAAATAAGCAGGCACAGTAATCACCACATCCTTGATTTCGGGCAGTCCTTGAAACGTCCGGTTCATGTTCGCGTCATCGACGATTTTTTTTAGAATCATCGCAGAGATTTTAACCGGTGTGATTTTTTCAGATCCGATTTTCCTTTGGTATATGGTATTCCCCATTTCTCTTTTGATGGCCTCCACTGCACGAGTTGGATTCTGAGCCATACACCTCCTGGCCTCCCCTCCGACGATGGGAGTTCCATAATCATCATAAAAGACAACCGACGGTGTCGTCTGCAAATCCTCTTGGTTTTTGACCACGATAGGCAGTTTGTCCAAACTACTGATTTCGGCAATACAAGAATTGGTCGTCCCTAAGTCTATCCCGTATATCTCTTTTCTCATGTTTAGTCTTCTGTCAGATCATTAGTAAAAACCGTGTCACCCTCCTTACTGTCCATGGCGGAGTCCTCGGTTGGTGGTTCATCAGAATCATTCGACACCTTTTTCTCGAATTTCAATCTCACCATTTGTTCCGGCCTCAAGACGAACTCAAACATTTTAGCCTTTCTGTTTTCCTCCATAAGGTTTTGCAACTGCACCTCGGTGTTGACAATCAACCATGGCATCGCCCAAATATACCCAGGCACTTGATGCCTTAACATTCCATCTTCCTCCTCTTTCGAGGTTGCCACCACCCCGGTCACCTCTTGCCGTTTTCTGTCTATTTCCTTTTTCCCCTTTTCAGTTTCGACGAATTTCCTGACCGCCACAGTATTGAGGCTTGCCTCGACCCACTCGCCCAGGTTTTTCACATCTTCAACAAGTTTTTCGTAGTTTTGCTCTGTTTTTTGGTCTTCTAATGTATATTGTATTTGGTCAGCAATACCGATCATCTCCATAATCAAGTCTTTCTGTGATTTCAGGAGCAGATCGTTTTGAAATCGTGAGATGCTTTCATGTTGTTTCCGTATGGTCATCTCCTGAGAGGTGATGACATCTTCGACCATGCCGCTCATTTCTTTCTGGCTCTCCGCCACGAATTGTAGCGAATCAATGATTTTTTTCAAACCATCCCCCAGCATTTTCAGTTGATCTCCAACAACCGTATCGTTTTTATCTTCACTGCCCGTCTTCTCAGGTTCCTTTGTATTTACCTCAGTGGTTTCCTCTGACAATGTCTGTTGAAATTCATCAGCTTTTTCCTGTTCATTCCAATATTGTTCATCGTTTTCTTCGGGGTATTTCTTACTCCGAGAGAATAAATCATTCAATGCCATTTTTTTCTTTTTTAATTTTACCTGATATAGTTTCCTTTTTGCCAAGTCTCATTCTTTTGCGAGCCATCTGGGAAAACGTGCAAGCACGCCCCAGTCGGGCCGTACTTAGTCATTGTGCCAAAAACCACGCTCCCGTCTTTCATCATCCACGAGCCCGTGGTTTCCACCAACTCTCCATGGCTGAAGACAGCACAGACACATTCCCCATTCGGGAAATAGATGGTGCCCACGCCATCCATTCGTCCATTTCTCCACTGTCCGGAATAGACATTCCCGTTCTGGAAGAGTTTCATTCCCACGCCATTCTGTTTGTTCACCCGCCATTGGCCTGCGTATTTCTCACGAGAACCACTAAAGCCCAGACCCAATCCCATGCGCATATTCAACCTCCACTCCCCTGCGTAGTAGGCGCCATCCTCTTGTCGGAGTATCCCGAATCCGCAGCGTTCTTCCTCTTGATTGGTAAACCCGCAGAATTCACCGTCATCGCACTCCACGAACGACGGTTCTCCATCTCTTTCGTTATCAGAGACAGCCAAGTCGAAATCCTCTACGTTGTCGAGGGCACCCATGGCGTATGCAAAACAATCCACGATATAATCCGAAACCTCAGGTCTCAAGAAATTCTCCTCTTGAAACGTTTGTTTCACGAAATCCAGTCTTTCTATGCCGTTTGTGTTGACCGTCTCAACAATCCGTTCCCCCAAATGAGTCTGCATCGCCCGCCTGATGATATATTGCAAAGAGAAGTTCTCGCCCAGTAAATCAGCGAGCATCCCTTCAAGGGTACGCTGTGCCAAGACATCTTCCCCCATCATCTCAGCCAAGGCTTTCATCGCCAGATGTAAAGAACGGTATTGCGCCATATTCAATCGTGTTGATTAGATGAGCTATCCTCGGGTTTCAAATCAACCTCTACTGGTACATCCACCTCCTTTTGGAGTTCATCATGTTGTTTTTTCAATTCCGATTTCTCGACCACAGCCTCCCTGTCCATCTTTTCATTTTCATCTTTGAGTCTCTGCAGTTCACTGCACATCTCATTTTTCTTACAGAGTACATCTTCCAGTTTTTTCGTCAGTTCTGCAGCATCTACTTCGCATACGGATTCTTGGAAGAGCAAATCATATAGTTGGTCCAACAAAAGAGAAACCTTGTCTTTCAGCAAAAAATGCTGAGCCCTTTTCTCTTCAATTTCTTTTTGCAGTTTTGCGCAGTCAGTTTCCAACAGCCTTAATTCAGTATCCGCCTGCCCTATTCTCTTTGCCCTTTCGTTATGCTGACGGTTGAGTTCATCCCTCCTCATCCGCAACGAGAACTGTTCGGAGCCTGTTGCGATAGCCTGAAGATTGACAGCTCCGGCAATGGAAATATCGTCCTTACTGCCTATGGCACTCAATTTAGGCAAGAATTCTTTTAGGTTCACGAATGTCGTATCCATCCCGTGTTTAGCCATTTGCTGCAACAGTCCTGAGAGGAAATTATGCAGACGTTCTGGTGCCACCTCATAGTCGCCATAAGAATCTTCCAGTCCGTCGGTGCAGCAGATAACCGCGGCGGGAAACGCGCCCGTGCCATCTACAGCATACCTGAAAGAAGAAACGGGTTGCCGGTTGCAGAGCGATGTCGTAAAATTCTGAAAACAATTACAATCCCAAGGCACGGGTTGCCTCCAGTTGAGTTGTTGGTCGCACATCAGCAACCGTCCGTCTCCTATTTGGAAAGCCAGCCAATAGTCAGGGGTTTTGGCATAGGCCATCAAGGTGGATCCATACGCTTTTTCTATCCGCTTTTCACCTAACGCCAGACGTTCGTCCTTCGTCAATGGAATGATTTGTGCATGATTGACAATATTTTCTTCCCACCGTTGGTATATTTTTTCCAACATCCCCATGATGGCTTTGTCTTGTTCTTCGAAACCTGCCACTTGCTGAACGAAGCACCATTTTTGCTTCCAATTCATCATTTCCGTTTCCGTCATCTGAGGCAATGGCTTTTGGGGGATGGTGTTCCACCTTGTCGCAGGGTTAGCATCGCGGGCCGTTACTGCTATTTTCTTGTTCATCAACAGTTCTGGGGATTGTTCGGAGATGAAGCGGCGTATTTCATCCAATGCCACTTCGGCGGCTATTTTCGAACCGACATCGCTTCTCACATAAGTACTTCCCCCATGTCCATCACAAACGATTAACACATGCTTCAGCCCATCGTCCGACTGCCAAGTCAGCGAATAATCCTGACATGGCTTACCCGTCTTCACATGACCCGCACCAAGCACACTGAGGTGGAACAGATTCCAATTTTCCATCTTATTTGCTTTTCATACCATCACCATCCGCCCCAATCGTCGGTGCCGAAATTCGTTTTCGTGTCTCCGATATCCACACCGCCCAAAGTCGGGTCATTGTCTTTGATACCCGCCAGCGCATCCTTCATTTGTGCATTCGGGTCATTGGCCGATTGGGTCCCGTCTTCCTTCTCCTTCGTATCAACAGATGCGGATTGAGAGGCAACACGTGAAGCCGTAACGCTGACCGTGCGTATGATTTTCTTCAACTGATCCACGTTGTGGACAGTAATCACGGCCTCTTTCTCGCCAGTGAACTCGGCCAGAATGTCGGTGTCGGTATCATCGCCAATGGCAATCGCCACTTTCACACCCACTTTGTACCATGGATTACCTTTCAGTTTTTCCAACGAATGCTTATAGTCATCAGTAGGCACACCGTCGGAGAGGAGGATGATGGCAGGCGCGCGTGAGCCTGACGGCTCAGCCATGAATCCATGCGAACGAGACAATTTTTTATTGAGTTCATCATAAGCTGCTCCCAAACTTGTCAGTCCACCCTCCTTCAAGTCTTGCCATTGGAATTCCTCCGCATTGATCAATTGTGGGTACATCCAATTGACACCGCTGGAAAACTCCAAGGCTCCCACTTTGATTTGTGCGTCACCATTATTCTTCGAAATCTCCCCCACATCCACCAGTGCATCTCTCACGGCAGTGTTGAGTGAAGCAATTTTGGCACCCTCCATACTCCCAGAGGTGTCAACGACAAAAATCAAAGGCATCACTCGCCGTGGCACGGCATCTAAAGCAAAGGGGTCAAATACATCTTCTTTTCCCATAGTATTATATTTAAAAAAATTGATTGATTAAAAAATCTGTCCTGTTTCTCCTTGTCCGAATTTGATTGTCAGCCCTTTCATGGCTGGCAGTCCTTGCCCGTTGGCAGCCACCTTCATCTGACCATCCTGACGTATTCCCGTCCATGTCTGTTCCGAACGGTTGACAATACCCAAGTTCCCGTTCTTATCAACCACTTCTCCTGCAACGGCATCATCATTGCTGCTGTTATTGGTCATACAAGCATATACTTTCTGGCCTTCAGTCAATGGCACGAAGAATCGCCCCACTTTAAGCGTTTGCACACTTGTGATTGTTTTTTTACAATAGACACACGTCCTGTCTTCTGCTATTTGGAGAAATCTATCCCTTTTGCAGAATGGACACTTGACGAACATCGACCTCACCTGCAACAGGATGTAATGCCACTCTTTGTCGGTGACTCGTTTAGAAGGATTCATCAAGGCCTCTTTCGAGAATGTTTTACAAAAGTTAGAGCTCAGCATTTGGGGATACACGCCCCATCTTCTAATGACATTGGTATGCACACCTTTCACCGGTCTATTCACAGGATTGTCAGGATCCATGATAAACACGGCATCATAACCGAACAATTTTTTAGCGGCATTGGCATCGCTGTCGCAAGGGCACGACAAATATCTAAGCCCCTCGAAAGGTCTGTTCATATAAATTAAAATGAAAAGGCATACAGCCAACGAGAAATAGTCGGTATATTTATTGGGCATACTCTTTCCCTCTACGATTTCGGGAGCCATATACCCTACTTTTCCTAATATTCCAGTCACGGTGCCATCGGGAGCCACATTATCATTGTCGCATATCAGCACGTCGCCCGTATCAGGATTGATGAAGAAGTTGCCATCGTTCATGTCTTGATAACTGAGTCCGTTGATATGCAGTTTCTGGAATGCCTGACAGATTTGCAGACACGCATTGAGTTGCGCTTGCACACTTTTAAACCGAGCCTGCAACAAGAGGAAACTGCTCATGTCGTAATAACCTGACGGTCTTAACTCCATGAGATAGCCGAAATATCCTTTTTGGTGTTCGGTGACAGCCAACGGCCAAATAAAATTAGGTGCCGGCGCCCCTTTATTGATATTATGGAGCAGGTTATCATAAAACACATCCGGTCTTTCTTTTAGATACCATTTCAAGGCATAATCTTTTCCTTGATAGTCAACAAGATAGACGATGCCCTCGCCACCTCGTCCTAATTCTTTTTTCACTCGGCAAGTCTTCCCGTTTTTCAGTCTGACCTGCGAATTTAGAGTTAATTCCGCCATATTGTTATGATTGATGACAAAAATAATATACTTTCCTTTGTCGTACGCAACAAAAGAGTTATTCGTGTACCGACAGGTTATTGTTTATTGAGGACATTGCGGATCAGTATGCACCTTCTTGATGCGCTTCTACGCGTTAACTACCCGGAGGACATGACACTTCATACTCCCATGATGAACCATCACCCGAAGTTTCTATCACAACAGTAATAATGCCTTTTGTGAAATGGAATGGTATATTGAACTTATCAGTTACCTCCTTTTTAGGCCCTATGAGTACTGGTGAAGATGTATCGGGGCCGTCATAAACAGTTATGAAATCAGGTACGCCATAGAAGTCACCAGAGATATAAGAATCACCTTCCTCTTTGCCCATGCCATAAGAACGTTTATGATGCATCTCATTCGACTGTTTCGGCACGTTCTTACCACCGTTACATTGCAAATCCAACTTCAACGGGATATCCCTACGGTCTTGGCTCACTTTCAGTTCATTGAGTGTATTGTTTTGAACTTTTGTGCTATTGGTCGTATAACCTTTTTTCGAAGCCACAATGGACAATTTCTCGTTGACTCTCATCGTCACGGTGAATTCTCCTTTTCCACTATTCGACGGTGATAAAATACCACTAATGGAACCAACAACCTTTAGAGAACAGTCAGGCAAGAGCACATTGGGTTTTTCTTCTCTCACGGTTCGGAACAGAAGATTCTCCATGACGGGCTTCATCCTGATTTTCTTATCCTTCACATTTTTAAAAATTGGAATAATCGTTTTCTTCGGCTCATACACAGGGTCAGCTGTCGATATGATTTCCACTTTCGCATCTTCGATAGCCCTCACGGGGAAAACACCGTTGCTATTACTTATTTCCGTCAGGGGGGGCTGGCTCGTTCCGTCAGGGTTCGTAATCTTTATGACATTTTTCACCCCAGGTATTGGTTTCCCGTTGATGCTATCTACGTTAATGAACTCTTCGGCGAATGGTTCTGGAGTCAACCAGATAGTCCTCGTCAACGAGTCTTGCTTGATGAACTGCTCCACATTCCAAGGACCACCTGTCAGCACGCTGTCGCGATAATTCACCTTACTGGCTCGTATTGCAATGGTAGCCAATACGAAAGCGCTGTCATACACCGCAATGCCCCTGCCATCTATGCTCGTCCGCACCTGTCGTGTGAAGCCTTTCGAAGCACCCGGTCTGGTGAGTGTCACCGTGCACAGTGCATCGGGAATAGGTTGTTTGCTGACTTTGTTTTTCACAAAGAATGTAAACCTCTCCTTGTTGGGACGCAAGCGCAATGTTGACGTATCATTGACAAAGAGCAGGTCTTGTGCCGGCACTTTCGCCTTGGTCGTATCAGCATAACCATAGCAACTGCCTTTCAAGAGTTCCACGATAGAGCAATAACGCATATTAGGCAACGTGGCAACGCCTGCCGCATCTGTCTTGGCCGAGTCTGTCTTCACTTTTCCTTCATCACCATATTGATAGGTTACCCATCCATCTGGCAATGCGTCGCCCGTCTCGAGGTCAACCAACTTAACGTGCAGATTTTCAATTCTCGGTTTCAATTTCAACTCAACAGTACGAGTGAAATGGAACAAACATGTGTCATTTCCTGCGAAGCAATCGTTTTTCGCATACACGATAGCCTCTGACGTAGGATGGAAAACATAACTGAAAACGCTACATGGCAGGTCTCGGAACACAGTCTCACCTTTTTCATCTGTCACTTGAGTCTTTTGGATATGTGCCGAAGGCAAGATGCCTGTAGAATCGACCAGCCAATAGGCATCGTAATCAAGAGTCACGTCTATTCCCACTACAGGCTCATTAGTCTGTGCGTCAAGACAAACCACTGTAATGTCTTTCTCACATCGGATGAACAACAACAATGGCAACAGGAGCAACAAGAGCCACCAAGGCCGCCGGCGGCGTTTCATTTGGAAGGTGTACTCATCATGGCCATCTGTGTACTTCTGCCTACGTCTGAAAAAAATACTTTTTTGTTGTTTATCTGCCATAGTATGCTACTTCTTTTTGGTTTTACCATCATGAATGTCATGTGTCTGTCGATATTCAGGAGTGATTTCAAACTTCACTTTCATCTTCTCATTGTTTGTCAGCCAATCCTGCTGCACTTCACAGCATCCGTCAGCATCCGTGCGCAGTTGCAACTCTCCCTTTTTCTTGGTGAATAAGACGAAGGGTAAATCGGGCAGTGGACATCCACCATAATCCAGCAAACGTATCTTCACCATCTTAGGCGGCTCTAACACGTCTTCAGGTTCCTTCGGCTCTTCTGGCTTCTTCGGCTTTTCTGGCTTCTCCGGTTCTTCTGGCTTCTTCGGTTCTTCTGGCTTCTTCGGTTCTTCTGGCTTCTTCGGTTCTTCTGGTTTCTTCGGTTCTTCTGGAGGAGGCGGAGACACCCAATTCAACTCAAATGTCACTACGCACCCTTCTCCCGTGGGTGTTTTTTCTGCCTGCTTGTCTTCACTTGTCACACGACAAACGGGTTGTAACGCAGACACGTCGCCAGCCTCATCGGGCTTCAAGGGCACCTCCAATTCCGTTCTCCCTTGTTCATCGGTAACAACAGGATAATCATTTCCGTTGAAATGAATGACACAATGACGCCCGGCAACAGGCACACCGTCTAAGGTTGTTACAACCTCCACCCGCATACGTTTTGTCAAGTCGAAAATATAATCATCCTTCCCTTTTTCGACGTTGACTTGGAAAGACCTTCCATCTATTGTTTTGACAGGAATCACAGTCCCGACAGGAACAGGTTTGTCCAACCTCAAAAAACCATCTTTGTCAGTAGTTCTTGGATAGTTAGCAAGACGGAAGTTCATTTTTGGCAGCAACTGTCCACCCCATTCAAATCCCACATTCACATTTTGTAAATCGGCCTTATACTCCCACCCTTCCATCTCGCTTCCAACGGATTGGTCTGGATACCTGTATGCCCATGCAGCTAAAGCCACCTGCAATTGGCCGTCAACATGTCGGAAAAAGATGAAATCGTCGGATGGCACCGTAGTGATTGTCTTTTTAATAGCAGAGCCTTGCATGGCATTCCATAACGTTTCACGCCGCTGTTTATAGACAGTAGCATATTCGGCTTTTTTCGCTTCCTCCACCTTGGTGAACGGCACCCATCCATTTCCTGGAATTTTCCACTGATGGTATCCAGCCCCTGTCTGCGGCTCTGCCAAAACCAACTGTGCTTTGTCTGCCAACGGCTTCAGTTGAAGATAAACCTTTTGCACTGGCAGTTTCCCGTCCAACAAAAGGACGGCGTTTGAAATAGGGAGTTTTACATTCATTTCCAGAAAATTATAGGCTTAACACCATGAAGATCCATATAGCCATCCAAATGATGAAACAAATCGGCACAGTTATCGTAAACAACAAATGCTTGGTCTTATGCCGGAAGAGCAGCATTGCCATTCCGGCGCCATAAGCGCCCCCGCATGCCGCCAGAGTAATAAGCAGCGCTTCCGGGGTTCTCCACAACTCATAAACGGCCTTGTGCTTATCATAAGCATAAAGCACAAATGCGACCACATTGATGACGAACATCAACACAAAAAATATTTCTGCAATCATATCAAACAATTCATCCGAAAAGGATAGAGCGACAAATGAAATAGGTAGTTACCACTAATAAGATAAGAGCTAAGAGCATTACTATCAGCGCCCAGAAAGAAGTCTTTTGGGGCTCGGGCTCAGGTTCTGATTCAGGTTCTGGCTCCGGTTCTGGTTCTGGCTCCGGTTCTGGTTCTGGCTCCGGTTCTGGTTCGGGCTCGGGCTCGGGTTCAGGTTCAGGCTCGGGTTCAGGCTCGGGTTCCGGTTCAGGCTCGGGTTCCGGTTCAGGCTCGGGCTCCGGTTCGGGTTCAGGCTCCGGTTCGGGTTCGGGCTCGGGCTCGGGTTCCGGCTCGGGTTCGGGTTGAGGTTCGGGTTCAGGCTCCGGTTCGGGTTCAGGCTCCGGTTCGGGTTCAGGCTCCGGTTCGGGTTCAGGCTCGGGAATCGGTGTGACGAAGTCAAAAACGAACAACCTATCGTCGTCTGCTATTTTTTTCGTCTTCACTTCGCCTTCAACCTCAACGGTCATAGGATGGTTTTCCGGGTCAAGCGGTACATTCTTTACAGCGATGCCGTCGGCATTGGTATTGACCCTCCATTGCTGCCCGAGGTAACTCATCTTTACTTCAGCATCACTCACGGGCACTCCATCACGTTTCACTTGTATGGTTACATCGGCATACTTGGTGACATCAAGTATGATAGCTCCCTTCCCCTTTTCGACCGTAATAAACCGATGCTCACCGTCAATTTCCACTTCAAACTTATACCCGACAGGCAGATCGCCCACATCCAGCATTCCCTTGCCGTCTGTCTTGCGTGTGTGCCCATTCAGCTTGACCGTCTGCCTTGGCAGCGGTTTCCCTGCCGCTTTTACACAGATGCTTACAGGTTCTTTCATCTTCATGTCTAAATCCCCCTGTGTTCCGCCGCCTACCACACGTTCAGGATACCGATACCCCCATGCGGTCAACTTCACGTCAATGGTTCCGTTATCACGGAATTGAAAGAACACATAATTGTCGTCAGGAACGGTGAGCACGCGCTGCGCCATGATTTGGTTCTTACCGAATTTGTCGGCCACCCTTTTCTTCCTTGTCATCAGTTCCTTGCTCACCAACTGTTTGGCTACGGGGTCAGCATCGGCTAATGGTTTCCAACCTTCACCGGGCAAGTCCCATTGCAAGTAGTCATGACCAGGCGTCCGCTCTGTGAAGATGAAATCTTCTGTGTCGCCGAGTTGCTTTTTCAAGGCGGCATATACCTTACCGTAATCATCACCTACGAGGCATGCCACGCCTTTAGCTTTCACTTTTATATTCATCCGTACTATTCGTTTTTGTTATATATTCTTTTGACAAATCCTTGAAGGAAATCAATGTCCTGACCATAAAACAGAACAGATGTTTTTAATGTCAGACAATCATACGCTACAGTCTGTAGTTGACTGGAGAGTGACACGACCTTGAATGTTGTTTTTCCGAGCAGATTCTGGGTAGCGTATGTTCTGAGCGAGCCACTGGTTCATGGCAGCAGGACCGCCAGGGAACGAAGACTGAATCTCCACAAAATCGAGGATCTTATTCTCTATATCTTTGTAAACCTCCTCTATTTTGGGCCTGCATTAGGGTTTTGATGCAGGCTCTTCTTTTTTCACCTCACCCTTAACCGGAAGCACTTCGGCATCTTCATTGCCACTTTCCACTCCAAATGCACCAATGGGGGCCGCTGACTGTCTGAGGTCTTCCTGCTCCTTTTTCAAGTTTGCCTCTTCTTCGTTATTTTTCTCTGCCCGTTCCCTTTCTTCCAGCAACATGGCCGCTGCTTCTGCAGCTTCTTCTGCTGCTTGATCCACCACTTCATCTTCCGTCCCGACTTCTTGCTGTTCAGTTTCTTCCGCCGCAGGTAAAGCTTCTTCTGACAACGAGCCATCATCAACCCATTCACTGTCTGACAAACCGTCTATGCCGTCGTCGTCTTTTTCTGAAAGGCTTCCGATGAGCATCAAAGCAAGCAAGCATGCCACGGCAATGCCGACATACAGCAGATATTTAGGTTTCTTGTTGTTGTCCACCACCACGACATGCTCATCATCGCCAAGTGGCACGCCGCCCAGATAAGACGCCTGCGCCGCCGGACCCATCACCGGCCCCATATTGGCATTTGGGTCGTCAAGTGGTTGGGGATTGATTACTCTTTGCGTCAGGTCGATGGTAGCCGTGCAATGCCTTCCGATTTCGAGCCAAGCCACCATCGATAAAGCCGGGAAATGGCTTCTCCGCATCAATTTGTCGATAGCCACATCATTATTGGCTCGATACGCCGCCGGCTCTTTTCCGTTCATGACGGGCAGTGGCATAGCCAACGGGGAAAGCCGTTGCTGTTCGACAAGTTCCTCAAAAGCCTGTGTCTTTATCCGCTCCTCTATCAGTCTCCCGTCTCTCACGCCATAAATCAGCAGCTGCCCTTGCAGGTCGTTGAGCATACCGAACGGACTTTTGCCCCCGGCAAGCTTCTTTCCCGCAGGCAAGAAAAGACAGATAAGCACTTGCGCTTTCTTTCCATCTGCAGCCAGGTAATCTGTAGAAAATTTAGCATAGAGAGTGTCATTCCGCCGGTGCTGTAATATCCACACCTCGCTTTCGCAAACCAGTTGGGGCGCGAACGGTTGAAATCCTTCGGTCATGCTTCCCACAGCCACTGCTGCAGGAACGGCAAAATGCTCTCCCTGCCGTCCGGTATAGATTCTCACGGAGATATGCTCTTTTGCCTTCATCACTTGATATTTTTCAGTTGACTATATTGGCCTTTCAACCATGGTATTTGTTGGATAATCATTTGATTATTATTATCCATACTTTTTATTATTGTCTCAGCTATTTCTTTCTTTCCAAATTTTACATCTTTAGTTTCGTCCTCAATCTTATTTTTTAACTGACAAAAAAGATGGTATGCCGTACCATAGTTTTCCAATTGTTGGCGTAAAACATCAACTTCTACTTTTTGTTCATCCGTACGAGTTTGTATCTGCCGTACTTGCGCCGCCAATCTTTTAACTTTTTCTTCATTATATTCCTCATTCACGGATTGCACTGCTTCTTGATAAACAAAGAGGTCGGACCTGAGTTTTTCTAATTGAGCACGCTTTTGTCGCAGATTATTGTCTTTGCCCACACTATATTTGCTAATCAGTTGGTCGATTTTCTCTTCAGACAATCTTGAATACGGCATACCCAACCATTCATCTATCGACTCATTAGCCAGTATCTCCACTTGCTTCTGTGCAAAGCCCTGAATGTTGCGATATAGCTCATCCAAGAAAGCCAATTGCTCCTTATCGTTCTTCAAAACCTGCTCCCAATTATTACCAACCTGTGCTTTTAGGTTATGAGCCACCCAAAGACCAAGGACTATTATTATTATTCTCATAAGATATTTATACTTTTTCATTCAGTTACCAAGCTTTTTATCGTTTCTCTAACAGGACTGTGCAGAGGATCCTTTATATACTCATCGAATTGATTTTTAAGCCAAAGGTTCTCACGGATAGCTTCTATGTCTTCTTGGTACTCGTTCTTCAGTTGATTCAAACTACCCTTTACATCCTGCGCTTCCTTAAGCTCATTATCAAAGTTATCAATCAAATCTTTGAAAATGTCAACTTTGGCATCATAAAAAATCAGCTGATAAGTCAAGGCTTTCAAATCTTGAGATTTATCGGGATACTTATTTTGATTGGTTCCGTCTCTTAATTTTTTCATCCGTGAAACAAGGGGGTCAACCATCTTCTTATCGTAAGCATTATTGACGGCGAGGTATGCCGCCTCATACAGTTGCGCATCTTCATACAACCCATTCAAGCGTTTTGCAGCATCAAGCAGTTTTTTCTGGTCATTTTGTCTGTCACATAGTTCTGCCACCCTTTCGTATGCGAGGATTGCCATTTCCAACTTTGCTGCGGAATACCCAGAGAAGGGTTTAGCTATCCAATTTTCTTCAATATGCTCAGCCATCATCAGCAGATAAACAGGAGCATCAGGATGCTGGGCGATATCATCCAGACGCTTTTTAATTTTATTCTCATTCTCATCATGCTGTTTCTGCATCTTCTTTGGATTTCCTTGCTGCGCATCTACGGCAACTACCTTTAGGGTATTAGTCTGTGCCGTTTTAGAAAGGTTTGGAGTCGCTACACCACCAGCTGGCTCAACAGATTCAGCAGGGGCTGCGCCAGCTTGGGTCTTTTCATCCGCATTATTTTGAGCTTTCACGGCCTCTTCTTGGGCTTTTTCAGCTTCTTTCTGCGCCTTTTCTGCTTCTTTCTGCGCCTTTTCTGCTCCTATCCGTGCCTTTTCTGCTTTTTGAGCCTCCTTTTCTGCTTTTTTCCGTGCCTTTTCCTCTTCTTTTTTCACTTTCTGCGCCTCCTTTTCGGCTTCTTTACGTGCCTTTTCCTCTTCTTTCTGCTTTTTTTGAGCCGCTTTTTGGGCTTCTTTCTCAGCCTTCTTTTTCGCTTTTTCTTCTTCAGCTTTCTTCTTCAGCACTTCTTCTGAATCGGCATCACTGCCCACACTTTGTTGAGAAGTGGATTGTTGCTGAAGATTGATGAGCGCCTCGCTACTGACAGAGGGGATATTATTGTCTGTCTGAGCAACCAGGCCAAAAGGGGACAGCAAGGCACTCGCCAACAGATAGATTCTTAATTGTTTCATAGGTCAAATAAATTTAATAGGTTTCGTTGTCCTCTGCAACCTTATAACTCACTTTAAAGGCAGCCAAATTGCTGACACCATAATTGTCCGGATAGACCTGAGAACCGAAATTATTATAGATTTGCGCGAAAAGGTTCACACGGTCTTGTGTTGCCTCCAATGAACTAAAGTGAGCAACGATTTGGTTGCTGAGCGTCTCATAAAAAGACCTTTTCTGCTGGCTCAATTTGCCTTGCAGGGTCTTCACATCTAAACCGGCAGAGAAGCCTGGCACATTACTCATCTCAGAGAAGAGGGGATTGCCACGTAATGCACTGGCCTGATCTAAGACTTGTTTCTGAGCGGCTGCGAACGAGTTCCAACTGGCTGTATTCTTGTCGAAGTGAGGCGAGATGGTATGCGGAGAATTGATAAAGTTTTTAATATTGGTGTATAAGGCATACAACTGGTCTAACTTGTTCAATCTCGACTCGCTGCTTAGACTCTCTTTTGCCTTCAGCGTCTTGACCCCCTTGTAACTATTCTGCAACTTGGCATCACTGAAATTCTTGTCGTGGAGTGCGGCCATAAAACTGTCATAGACTTTATTGGTGGCACTCTCTATGAGACAATTTTTCACGGTGTTATAGCCATCCAAAGAGAACAGTTTCATCTCCTTGCTCTGGTTAATGTCATCACTCTGCTGCTGATAGAGTGTTTCATCCCAACCTTGGGCCTCAGCCCATGCTGCTCTGATTTCATCACATTTTTCTTGGATGTCAATCATATTTTCATCAACAAACCAATCATCGGCATCTGAACTGCCAAACACTTTGCCCCAATTTAAGGCCAAGAAAATTCCACCTGCTAATAGCAGGAACAGAATGGATAATTTAAGTATTTTCATTGTTCATTTATTTAGGGTATACTCGCTTATCACATTATTTACTTCGGTTTGAGCATTCAATACATCATCCCAAGTTTTATATTTCTTGTTCCTGACTTTCTTTGCTATTGCACTTTTAAGAGTCGGATACTGATCCCATTTCGGATTAATCTTTTGATACAAAACTGCTTCCACTGCATTCTTATAAGCATTCGGCAAATCATTCCAGTATTTACTACCTTTACAATCACTCCAATCTTTTCCCTCTTTGACCAATGCCAGAATTTGGTCTTTGGCCTCATCTATTCTTTTATCTTTTTCCTGTTTTTCAACTGCATCCTGCTGTTTTTTCACATTCTCCGCTTGCTTTTTTGCCTCTTCTTTACGTTTTTTATCTTCCTCTGCTTTTTTTACTGCTTCTTTCAACATCTTATCTTTTCCGAGTTGCGCGTCAACTGATTGGTCTTCTATTGTTTCTGCAGGTAGGGTATCGTGTTTTGCAATAAGATGAGTTGTGTCTTCGGGAATCGAATCTTGTTTATTTTGTATTGAATCATTCCGAGTTATTAACTCTGACTGAGGATCCGTCTTCACTGCGACTGGAGAATCTGACTCCGATTTCAGCAGTTTTATCCCTAAAAAGACGAGTGCAGCGATGCAAACGACGCCGATAGCAATCACGGCATATTTCAATTTGTTATTCGGCTTGGGCTTCTTATCCGTTTCTTCGGTTTTTTGTTCGTTCTTTGTCGCAACTGGCAAATTTGTCCGTCCCCGGGAAACAGCTGCATTCTGTTGTCCACGAGAAGCCGTCTGTCCCTGCCTCTCTTCACCATACGTCAATGTCACCGGTGGGTTGGCCTGCCGTTTCTGCACGCTGATGGTTATCGGGTACAGCCGGCGTGTATAGTCAATGTGACTGGAAACAGAGAATTTATATTTATCGGTCTGCCGGGGGCTAACCTCCGCCTTGACATTCATACCATATTCACCATCGCGTATCAAATCCGGTGTGTCTATGTATTTGCCCAAGTCAACACCTCCCACCAAGAGTTTCACCTTTCCATCTATGAAATAAGACTTCACCTCGTCTTGCTCGTCTTCGTTCAATCCGTTCCACTGCCAGTCGAAGACGAATCGATAGGAAAACTTTTCCTCATGAATTGTACACCTGATTACTGCATTGGCAGCATCCAACACTACCCGCGACTGTCCGAATTCCAACGTCTGGTTGGGTGCGGACAACAATTCTTGCAGTGAGAATGACACATTCGTGAATTCAGAGTATTGCGTGTTGCGGAAATTTGATCGGAAAGTATCTGATGGCAGAGTCAGTCGTACTCCGTTCTCTTTCCCATTCACTATCACTCTATACACCACAGGGCGGGGAATCTGGATATTCTCCAATCCCGGTGTGGTAGAGCAGGCTGATCCCACCTCCAACTCCTTGAAACGGGCGAACTCAGGATAATGCGTATCGCGGAAGAACTCCTCCATCTTGTCTTCTGGCACACAGAGCATCCCAGACACCCCCTGCGCGCCACCCGTCATCTCTACGTACGGCGAGCGGCGTGCCTCTAAAGGATAACGATTGACGATGGCTCGGAACTCTTCTCCATCCACATCACGGTTCAAGAAAACATAGTAGCCCTCTGCCGAGGGCATCATATATTTGCGCAGAAACGCCTCATACAACTCTTTCAAAAGCGTATATGGACTTTTCCCATTCGCCAACTGCGCTCCTTTAGAAATCGACAAGGCAATAGACAGTACGCCAAAAGCGCTGGAATCAACCGACTTGACGCGCAAGTCCATCAACAGATACAGCACATAGTCGGCGGTGTGCTTGATAATATACGACGGAGTCTCCGAGATAAGGGGCACCCTGTCCATATTGTCTGCTTCTCCGGCAGGAAGCACTCCCACTGTTGCCAACGGCACAAAACCGCCCTGCCGCAGCTTGGTGCCGGCTATGCGCATTGCTATTTTCAACTGGTCATTCATCTTTTCTAATTGATACTAATAAGCTAAAATACCACATGATCACTCCTACACCTCAATCAGCCTATAGCCTCTTTGACCTTGTCCCAGAATGACTTTTCTCTACTCCCGACGGTAATATCACGTATCGTGCTGACAATCTGGATCGTCTCGGCTGGGTCGAACTCAAACACATCACCCACAAAGAAACGGCCCAAAGAGAAAGTAAATACCCGAGGGCTGTAATTGGTTGCCTTGTTCACACGCTTGGTTACACGACAGTAGTTCTTCAGCATTTCAACAGGCGCGATAAACCGTTCCAGCAACAGGTCGCGCGCTTTCACACCGCGCTCTCCTATATTGCCAAGCATGTCGGCTTTTGTCACGATAAAATGGATGGCATCTACCCGCTTCATAACCTCTGCATTCGCAGGGTCTGTAAAAAGCGATATAAACTTACTCAGAATTTCCAGTTGAGAAATATAGCGTTTTCTCACTCTTGTATCAATGACATTCCCTTCGTTATCTTTGACCTCTTCAATATATGTGAACGGTATCATATCCTTCACCGAATCAACGATGATAAAGAATACCTTGCGGTTATTGTTCATCATCAAATTGGTGGCACCCGTTCCCATATTCTCCAAGGAGACGCCCTCACCGTCAGCGATACGGATAGCAAATTCCTCACCCGACATCTCTATCAGGTTTATCGGATGGTTGATGATCTTCCCCTTTCTTTCCTCTTGCACTTGCCCGTTGATAGCAGTCACGTATGGGCCAAACGTATGTCCAGGGGTAATACCCGCCAGCGCATATTGCTGTAAGACGGCAGCATAAGGTCCCCCCGCGGCTTTCATGTTCAATGTATAGCCATGGCCATTGGCACCCGTCAGCCCCATCAGCAAACACGTTTTTCCAGTACCAGGCGTACCAAAGAAATAAATATCTGTACAATTCTCTGGCGCTGTAAGATAAGGATTTACACTCTGGTATTGTTGGATGTCGGGAAACATACTCCTGTCGGTATGCATGACGTCCCAACTCTTCTCCGTCATCAGCCCATGGTCAATGAAATCATATTTGCTGAAGATCTCATGTTCAATCAAATAATCTATCTGCGCCGTGGAAAATTCACCCGGATTGTTCGCCATTTCATCATACATATTGTCCTGTAAGTTGCACAACAGGTCATTGACTTCCTGTGCGAAAGGACTGTCGGGATGATTGATGATATACTCATTGACCTGCATGATGTCGCGGCTCCGCTTCAATTCTTGCCACAAGGGCAATTCCTTGATGGCTGTCCTTGCTGTCTCGGCATATTTTCCCTGAGGCCAGTCGTTGAGATAACGGTTCAGATTGGGTACACTCATCTTACTCCACGTCACGCGCCACATCGTATCTTCAAGCTCATCCAAATGGATGCTGTCAGGATAGCGCAAAATATAATTTTTCATCGAAGAATAGTTGCCTCTATCCAAGCGCTCCCATTCTTGCTGTTCTCGGGCCATGGCTGCCTCTTGGGCCTTTCTTCGCCGGTCTTCTTCCTCCCGCATGCGCTGTTCCTCGGCTTCTCTCTGCCGACGCAACTCTTCCTCCTTTTGGCGCTCCGCTGCTTTGGCTTGATTCGCTGCCATCAGATTGTCCAGATTCATCTGTGTCACATTGAGTAACTGTTGGGCACGCGAAGCCTCTTTCGCCTCGGGGTAATATTGCAAATATTGCTTGCACAACCTAATCACTTCCTGCATCTGACCTTCGTCATCAGATGGTGCTGTTTCAATTTTACGCCATAGTTCCAGTTCACGAGGGTCGCGCAGAGCATCAACCAGTTGCTGATAAATCAAATCATCGACATGACCACGAAAGTCTTCCACTTCTAAATCCTCATACGTATCGACCAGTTTCTTCAGTTCGAGCATCGTAATATTCACCCGGTTGCCTACTTGTTTGAGTAGCAAAGGCTTGTTCTTTCCTAATATATTTGGCATATTTCTTTTTATTTACACGATAAAAAAAATACGAGAAATTACAACTCTAATCCGTTTTTCGGGGCCCGCTTGGCCGACGGTCCTACATAGAGCGAACGGGGCGCTACCAGATAGTTGAGCAAGACAAGCAGATGAAGCACTACATAAACAATCCATGCAACAGGTGAGGAGGTGCCACTCTCTTTCAGCATCTGCGCGAATTTGCTTCCTTCTGTTTTCTTGAGGTCGAACTGGGCATAGCCTGTCAACACGTAGGGTTTGCTGCCACCGCCACCGATGACGGGAATCAGCTTGTGCTCATTTTGATTGTTTTTAATTTTCTCTTCCAACTTGGTCAAGGCCATACTGCTTTTCTTACTCAGGTCGGAAGCCAACGCAGGCAGATCCAGCAGATTCCAGTCATTCACCCGTCTGTTGAGCTCCATCAACTGCGCATCCTCCATCTTGACCAGTCCTTGCGCCTTTGACGCCCATGTATCCACATTGCCCACACCGGCTACATATTGCGCAATCGGGTCTTTACCCCCCTGCTTGGAGGCTTGATAGTTCTTAATCTGCTCCACAGCGTCTTTCATGAATTTGTCCTTCTGCTGGTTGTAGTCATCATAAAGAGACTTGATGGCCATGATTTCCGCTTTGGCTTGCTGCTGCAACTCACTCTTTTGCGAAAGCACTGAAAAGAACCGCAGGAATGGTTTAGCAAAAACCAGTGCTACAATAATGTAGCAAGCCAAACACACATACTCCACGATGCGCCACTTCTCCGTATTGTTTTCAGCCCCCTTGGCTTTGATGCTCATAAAGAGGAAGAAAAAGAGAACGGCTACGAATGCCACGGCACCGATAACGGGAGTGCCTAAACTGCCATCCTCTGATGACAACATCAGCCCGAAAAACGTGATAACCCCTAAACCTGCCAATCCTATCAATGCGATGATATTGGCGATAGATACCTTACTTGAATTATTATCTGACATAATATTATGTATTTAAATTGTTGTTAATCAATTGACTTTCTCTAACATGAACTTATAGCGCTCTTTTCCGTTACGCTGTACAGACACCTCCAGAAGGCGGTTGCTGTTGGGGCGGCAAACAAAATCGTCCTTATTGAACTGATTGCCATCAGCACTGACGGCATTGGCCAACTGGGTGATGTTGATGCCGTTGGAACCCCATGTCACGCTGAGGTCGGCTTTGTAAATGCGTTTTGTATTGATGGCATGGCTCTCCTTGACACCTTTCGACGTTGAAGTGAAGATAAAATACTCCCATAACTCATCTAATTTTTGTTTCGACGAAGTATCCTCCAAGGCAAGTCTCTTCGTGCTTTTCCACTTGCCTACCAACAAATCATGGTTTTTCATCAAGTCGTCAAAATTGAGCAACTCTCCGCCTACTGCATCCAGTGCCGCTCTTAACTGTATGGTAGGGCCGATCCTGTTCTTGGTGTCGGTCTGCTTGGCTGTCGTCGTCAATATCTTGATGACCTCCTGGGTCGTCAGGTCTTTTTTCTTGCTCTTCAGCAAAGCCACGGCCCCTGCCACCATGGGCGATGCCATCGAGGTGCCATCCATCTCGACCATCCCCTCGTCCAATGAGCATGGAGTCATATTCATCTTCCATATCGGCGCACAAGTCTTAGGCGTGACACTCCAAATGGCCACGCCGGGAGCTGCCACGGTGCTGTAGCTGAGTTGAGCCTCGGGCACCTTGCCGAAGTTACTGAACTCGGCCATTATTCCCTTCGCATCCACCGCTTCGACCTTGATGATTTCTCCATTGCGGTTTTTGGGGTCCATACCCATCAGCAATGTATTATTGCCGGCGGAAGTACACAGCACGCAATTGTGGTCATTGGCTATCTTGATAATGTGCTGCCACAACTTCTCTCCTCGCCTGTCGGAATGCTTGGCAACAGACACCTGGTCGCCCAATGGCATTTGAGCGGCCTCCTCGGGGAAATTCCTGCCGAGAGAGAAATTGACCACATCGGCATCATGATATACCGCATAGAGCAGACCCTCGATGATATTAAAGCTGGTCAGTTGGTCGCCCAAAGAAATGGGTATCCATGTACATTCAGGAGCGATTCCAGAACAACCAATCTTGTTGTTTTGTGTACCGATAGCGATACCTGCCACATGCGAACCATGGCAGAAGGATGTCAATTCACCGCCGGAAGTGGGCATGCGGCGAGGTGGCAGCACGTTCCTCGACCGTGAAGGGATATTTATAGGGTCAACGTATCGTTCGCCGATTTCAGGATTGCTCAGGTCAAAGTAACTATCCACAATGGCCACTTTCACATTCTTCGACCCACGGGTCACCTCCCAGGCATCGTATGCCTGAATCAACCGGAAATACTCGTCGTATTTCGCCTGTCCAAACCCCGAGTCGGAAGGCTTGGAGGCCGCTGCGCTCTCTTGCAAGATTTCATTGGTGACGACGATGAAATCAATATTCGGAATCTTGCCGGGAAGTTCCTTTTCCACTTTCAACAATTGGTCTTCGGGAACGGTGAGGAGCATCGTTCCTGCAGCAGGATTATAATATGTAATCTCATATCCCGGGTCGGGATAGACCTGTTTGAACTGTTTTGCAAATTCTGCCATGTCCTTCTTGACATCCTTGGAGTTGAAAAAGACATTCAACTGGTTGCTGACAATCTGACTGAGGCTATCCTCCGGGTTGACAATCACCCGCGTGCTGTCAACGGGGGGGATGAAATTGTCTTCGGGCGAGGGCAGTTCCGGCACATTAGGAATACTGTCATTCCAATCATCCACCAGTGTACTATCCGGGAGAAAGGGTTGATCAGGCTGCAAGGGGTTCACTGGAGGTTGAATACCAGGAACAGAATCTTTGGCGTTATTATCAGATTCGGAGCCCGAGTCCGAACCACTTTTACTAAGAAGACTAAGTAATAAACTGATAAGCACACACCCCAAAAGGAAGACGACTATGCGCCATAGGTAGCCGCCCGGTCCCCAGGGATTCCAAAAAGGTTGCTTGCCTCCAGACGAGTTTGCAGGTTGACTCTGTTGATTCATCGTTTTATCGCTTTACAAATTATTGATTGAGGGCATCTAACACCACTTTCAATGCATCGTTGGCCTCATGGTCATATTCTGGCACATTCAGGTGGGCTATAAACGCAATATACATATACTCCAGCCAGTTGTTGTAGTTGGCATCGTAGGCTGGTGTGAACTGTCCCTCAGACGAGAGAATCTGATTGAACAAAGCGGTCATCTCATCATCATCGAAATGCTCTTTACGCTCTCTGTCTATCCAATCAAACGCCAACAAATGGTTTTCTTGGGCTATACGCCGTGCACTCTTCACCTCTTCAGGAGAAAGATAACGATAACCGAAATCTATGACAAAATCGCTGATGGTGGTGGCAATCATGTCTGCCACCAAACCTTCATTGATACTGGATGTATTAAAGATATTCACATACTCTGCGATTTCCTTTTCTATCACTTCTACCAAATGAATATTTATCGCAGTAGAGATTAGCTGCTTGACAAGATTATCCAGAATAATCTCATCTAATCCGTTATTGCCGGAGAAATGGTTGGCAAACTGCACATTCGTAATCGCTGACTTCCATAAGCTAAGAAGGTCGTCGGAAATCACTGCAGAATTCTTGCGCTTGAGAAACTCTGCTTGAAACAATTTCCTCGGATCAACCTTTTTAGACGCAAGGAACGAAGCCGCATCTTCCTTATCGAAGAAGCGGTACCGCTCTATCAACCTCTTCCATTTCTCATCTTCTGTATTGCAATCCTTGAAATCATCACAGCGTTTACGTATCAACTCATAATCCTTAATCTTAGATTGGTCGTAGATAGTGGCGGTCAGTTCCGGAATCAGGCGGTGCAATTCTTTATAGCAAGCGGACTCGTTCAGTTGCAATGCTTGCAAAAGATGGCCGAAGAAATCGGGATTGGACTGACAAGCAAATTCAAGTTCACGGAAGATGCCATTTGCTTTCTTGATGCTATCCAAGAGTATTTCTTTGGTATCATCGGTGACATAGTAGTCTTTCATAATCGTGATGACACGCTGGCGGATAGCATTCATGTCTTCTTCGAACTGTTCTCCTCGTGTGCGCTCAATATTATTCGCCACTACACCCATCTTCTCTATAATATAAAGAGCACCGTCGTTGTTGATGGTAGCGGCTACATCCCACGATAGTCCTGGGTCGGCAAAGAACTTCTTCACATCCTCATTATTGACAAATGTATCGCGCAAACGAGCATAAAAATCGGGCGACAGCTTCAGACTTTCCTCTTTGGGGTTATCTGCTGTCTTATCATATCCCTCATAAAGGTGGTTGCCCTTGCTGTCACAGCCAGAATAGTTGAAATCACGCAGCAGATAAGTGTTTTTGAAAGTACTACCTGTACGATCCCAATTCTTAAGCCAATCCACACTTTCTCCCTTGAAGCTTTGGGTATAAAGCACGCGGTTGAAACGTCCGTACCAACGTCCGTTGAGTGCAGCATCGGAGTCGCCATCCTCTTCATGCTTTTCTATCATATCCATGTTGAATTTGGTGCAGATGACAAACAACGGCGGTATGCCACCACTACGAATCGTTGTCTTGCCCCGTTTTTCTGGTGTATCTCCCACATACTTATTGACCCAATCCTCAATGAGCAGATACATCTCGTTGACATTGGGCTGCATACTGTCGTGACAGAAGAGGAGCATATTAAGAATACGGCTCTCACTGTAGTGGTTAAAGAGGTAGGCCACCTTGCCGCGCAAGAACATTTGGACAAGGTTTGAGGCTCCTGCATCAGAGTCGATAATGGTCAAAAAGTCTTCCTTTACTTTTAGTCGGTTACGAGCCCCTGGGAAGTCCAACAAGTCGGTCTTGGACAGGATGTTCATGGTGACCGATTGTGACAATTTAGAGCCAGACTGCTCAGCCATATAGCCTGGTTGCCCGTACAAATATTGACGTTGTTTTTCCGGGTCAATGTATTTCTGAACCATCGTCAAATAGTCATCACTGATACGGACGAGCACTTCGGCACAGAGGGCACACAACTCGCATTTGGGGAAATTGGCAACAGTGGAAAGGGCGTTTCCACGCAAGAGATACACATCGGTATTGAGCGACCACTTCGGGTCATCAAGACCGTTAAGGCAATCGACGCTCATCACCGTATTCTTGTTGTTGCCCAGATGCATCACCGCATCGATATCGACATAGACCTCGCGGGCGAACTCTAATTGGCGCAAGGCATTCAACAGACGTTGGAATAAATTGGTTATCACACTATTCTCATGCCAAAGATACTTCAACACATCGGCCCAGTCGCTTTGCGGCACACGCTGGATTAAAAGAGCGAGTGTCTCAAAGAATCCCGAGCGCACCAAGCCATCGGTGCTTTTCACATTCTTCTCCAAATAGGCCTTGATATCCAGAATGTCATCGGCAGTAAGGATGCTCTGTGGCAGTTCGGGTAGCTCATGATAGCGAAGTTGAATACTGTCAGTGATGCTCTGCAACTCTTTGTCGGAGTAATACTTGGTATCAAGAAGGTCATTGAAATAGCTGTCGCACAGGATAGTGGCCAAACTGCCCACACTGAACAGTTTGACCAATATGGGATGTTCTTTCTGATAGCGCTTTCCGTCTTTGTCTTTAGCAAACGAGGTGAAGCGAGTGACCACACCCGTCGCCTCCTTGTTGTCGCCAATGGGGTTGATCCTTTCAACAAAATCAATCAGGTTGCCATGACCGTCGTCTATTTTGAAAGGATTGTTCTTATTCTTCAGCAGATTGCCTATTAGATACGACTTACCTTTCTGGCTCTCGCCGTATGCCGCGATGGCGGGTTGCTCACGTTCGGCTTCATTGAGGGTACGCAATTTACGTCGTAGTCCCACCAAATCTAAAAATTTCTGCTCATACTGCTCGGGGCGATGGTTCTTAATCCATTGCAGACAATTATTGATATTGTTGATTTGTTTTAATGCATTTGTAGCCATAACCTTATTATATAAAAGTGTGACATCTCTATTCCATTAGTTCTCTTGTATCTTGAGGGTGAAATCGCCCTTGTCCATCCAGAATTTCCCATCACTGGCAATGGTTTGCAACCGCAAATCTACATCGGAGAGATTGACTGTCTCACCCTCCATATCGGTCACTTCCTCAATGACAATCGTTTCACGGTCTTCATAATAATTGCGCTGCAACATGATGTTCAACTGTGGGATACCGCTATTGTTGTAGATGGCATAAATGGGACGTGCCTGATACTTCGGCGCATTAAATTGTTTGCAACCGATGAAATACGGGAATACGGACACCCCCCTTAACATAGCTGAACTGTTCTCTGGGGTTAAGAATGGTTGTTTTACCTCTTGCAAGGACTCATCGAAGGCTCCCATATAACGGGCTGTCGATTTCATGTCACGCCCGAGATTGGAGAAATCAAGCACTAAGCCTTTAAAGCCTGTGGTGCTGGCCAAATAGCCCACTTCTGCACCTACTGCCACAACAGCTTTCTGGCTCTCTTGGAAATAGCCTTCGGGGGTAGCCAAAGGATACCAATGCCCCACTCTGTATTGGTTGAGCAATACCAACCGATTGGGGGCGATGGGTATGTATTTCAAGAACAATTCAGTAAGAGGTACCAAATTGGTAGGACGACCAGAGAGCACCAAAATGTCACAGTGATGAGCATACATAACCACTGACAGTGCTTTGATGAGAGGTTCCATCGTATCACGCACGATGTTACCAACCTGCTGTGGGTCATAGCGCCAGCTAAGATCCTCAAACCTGAATCCGAAATGGTGCTCGAAATGATCCAAGACGAAATGTGCCGGTTTCTCTTTGGGGAACAGTTCATCGAAAGTGAACAACTTAGACGGACGGCCTTGATTTAATTGCTCAAGGAAGAACTGCGAAATAGGCAGACTCACCTGTGTGCAGAAGTCCAAACGACAACGACGGTCTTTCTCGCTCTGGTTGGCTGAATTGTCAGCAAAGAAATGGTGCATCAGATCATGTATCAAATGCTTTTTCAATTCCATCTTATGTTCTTCTGACAACGCATGACGCATGTCCTCTACCGCATCGCAATAAATCTTGGTCTCTGCTATACGTGGTATCTTCATCAGTTCATCCTCAGTCATAGCGTTGATGCGAATGCTCAATGAACTTTGGATACTGCCCAACGAACTGACTTCATTGTCCTTTCCCTCCAAGATGACATCACGTATCACATTGCGCAAAATATCATCTCCGGCAGTATAGAAGCTGTCATAATATAAAGGTATCGGAGTAAGTCTGCCCTGCCCTTTTTGACCGTATGCTGTCACCATGACGTCAGTTGTTCCTGCTCCGATATCTATTGTTCCGATTGTCAATGCATTACCCTCATAACCCAGTTCATCCATTTCTTTTCTAAAATGACCTTTCAACTGGAAGAAATGATTAACCTTACCACTATAGCGCTCAGCCAATTCAGCATATAAGTAAACCAATTGGCTGGCAAATGCCTCATCATACAGCCATCCCCGGCGTTGCAAGTCTTCAATATCGTCAAAGGGTTTCAACATATCGGGATCGGGGATGATTTTCATCTCTGGCAGCGAGGGAGTGAGCTTGACAAGCAAGCGGGTGGCATCGCGTGCAGCATTACGTAATACATTCTGCTCTTTCAACGGCATGGCTGTCGGACAGGTGATGATGATGTTGCGCAAATAGCGACGACAGTCTATTTGGCCATGCATATCACGGAATTTGCTGGAATTGATATAACACAAGGCCTGCTGCATCATCTCGATCATGACAAAGGTCATCAACGAGCGGCGACTGAAATGGCACTCATTATCTAATTGTCCTAAATTGAAGATATCCAATTCCTTTGACTCGTCCAAAAACGTTCCGTCGTTGTCAAAGTAGTCAGTAAACCCTTCGATATAAATATTCGGATTGACTTTCAAATTGGTGGGATCATCTTCCGTAACGAGCAGTTCCCACCTCTGGTCATAAGGACGTTCATCCCATAGATAGCGTTTGGGCGAAGAATAGTTGGTGGTTCGCTCACTCTCGCCATGTCCTTCCATCGATTTATACACCAAATGCTTCGCCTCTTCTCCCACACGTACCAGCGAGGGCCATTGGAAAAGGCTTTTGTCTAATGTGAGGTCGCCTCCGAAGTCTGCGCGACGGAAGACCACACGCATGTCAAAAGCATTCTCGTAGGTACGCCAAGGTTCGGTCATGTCACGAAGCCGCAGCATACGCGCCTTGGTGAAGTCTCCCCTCTCAAATAGCACGGCACATGTCCGGCTATTGCCTATATCCACCGACATGTCAACAGGTATTTGGCCGTCATCCTTATTATACAGCGTGACGGTGGGCGCTGCCCCCGAGAGGCGCAGATAATTGATAAAATAGACATAATAGGCGATGAACTTATATTTATGCGGCGTATCCACATTTAAATCTATGCCTAACAGCGAAACCAGATAGTCGCTAACGGGCGTATCGTTCTGCCCATCAGGTATATCGAGAAAATTGCCAAGCAACAAGTCTGTACGATTGCAAAGACTATAGACCTTAGATTCACCATTCCCCTCCAAGAATGCCGGGCGCAACAGTCCCTCATCCGGACTATCGGCAAGACGTGTATCGAAAGCCCATACCAAGCGGAATCTCTGATAGCCATTCTTTTGACGCTCTCCTATGGCGTCTATCCGCACCCTACACCAACCGTTTGGATACTCAGTGCTCAGCCCCATCACATCCACTTCATACATGGGCATTGGCAACCACTTGCCTTGAAGAAGCTCAAATCCTGTTTTGGTGTCCTGACCTGTTTTTTTGATACGGAATGAAGACAAAGAATTGACTGACATCAGTTGTTCGTCACCTTGTGAATACGTTTCCATCAAGGTCATTGGCCCATCTTTGCTAATTTTGGGCACACCAGCTTCATCGATGACGACCATACCATTGGGAGCCATCTCTAAATAGTTATTTTTACTAAGAAAACCAACAGGAGCATATTGACCATCGCGTTGACTGCAGACATCTACGCGGACCTTACCCCCGTCTAAGAAATCAATGGTCTCTAAAAACGTATATTTCAACGTCTTACCACTGCCTAACTGCAAAGGCTCGTCGGGATTGATATCCAACTGGGATGTCTTAAAATGTAATCCTGTATTAGCTATAAGACTGTTTGCTGTATGTTTATCCATGCAAATTGAGATTATAGTGTTAATAATATTGTCTTTGTTATAAGATAGATAAAAACCTGATAATGTTCATTGTGTATAATCTATCAAATCATATAGAAATCTTTTATATCCTCTCCAAAAACGCATTGGGGATATAGGCGGTGGCAACGGAGCAGAGACCAGTGAGGGTGACGACGACACGCTGCTGACCGGCAACACGGGCTACACGCCCTTCGACACCACGGAAAGCCCCAGCGGTGACGCGCACGGTGTCGCCACTGCGGTAATGACAACGGTGTGGGTCAATGAGACGCACATGCTGGCTGTCGGTATTGGTGGCATGGATGAAACTCATCATATCATGACACGGCACTGTTAGGGGAGGGTTGGTGCCATCGGCTTTGGTGACGAGGCGATTATAATAATAATGTACGTAAGACAAGGCGGGCGAACGCTTCAAGTAGCCATCGATTTGGTCTGCTGTGGCATAAACAAATAGGATGTTGGGCAACAACGGCCTAAGTGTGAACTGCCGCTGTCCCTTGCGCTCGCGCTCTACATACCGCATGGGAAGGTATGCCTCTTCGCCTTGGGCAGTGAGATAGTCGTAAGCCTGACGCTCACGCCCGTAAGTGGCACGAAGCACATACCACTGCTTGCCATCGGTTTTGGTGGAGGGGATGTTAAGAACTGTATCTTCGCTGGAGGTGTCCGAACCAGTTGGGTTATGGGCATACCTTACGGACACCCCCGAGTGTGCGTTCATGGCTCTGAGGTTGACATCGGCAACAGGTTCGATGCAAGAAGGCTTCGGCCCGCCTTCAAAGGGTTCCACATTAGACAATGTGCTCATTTCATTAGGCTACGGTTCGCTGTGTTGGTTAGCGGACACGACATAAAAGCGTGGTACTCGTTGTTACCCGTCCCGCTCACCAAGGCTCTAGCATTGCCTCCTCTGTGGAACGAGCAACGCGAAGCCCACGCCGATATGAAAGACACTATCCCCTTTGCAATCGCATAAAAAAATAAATACGATACAAAGGGATGCGTGCTAGACACATCCCGGAGCATTCACCGTTGCCTCGCCTTTGACAGAGTGTGGAATTTGCTAGATTCTGGTAAGCCAAAGACAAGACGCCATAGTAAACGCCTTTTGTTAACCCCGCTCCCACCCATGCCCGCCTTGAAGGCTCGGCGTGGACTGTATTTCGGGGTTATCTGTTGCAAAAATAAACTAAAAAAGAGAAACAAAAGAAAAAAAGTTCTATTTTTTTCGAAGGCAGTGTGTTTTTTCTTTTTTCTTTACAATTTCTAATTGAGCGAGGACTGCTTCCGGCACGGCTTCCTCTAACTAAATGGGTGAGCAGTGTCGATGGCGTCACGGCATTCTTCCATAAGCCATTTGGGGGTGGAGGTGGCACCGCAAATGCCGATGGTGGCGATGTCGTGGAGCCAGGAGGGAGAGATCTCTGCGGCACTCTCTATCTGATGGCTGTTGGGGTTGACGCGCAGACACTCATTGAAAAGGACACGGCCGTTGGAACTTTTCCTGCCGCTGACAAAGAGGACGAGGTCATGACGGGCGGCAAACTGCGAGATGTTGGGCATGCGGTTGGCTACCTGACGACAGATGGTGTCGAAACTGCGGAACTGGGATTCGGGGGCGATGTGCTCCTGAATATAGGTGCTAATACGGCGGAACTCATCGAGCGACTTGGTGGTCTGTGAATAAAGGAAGATGTCGCGCGAGAAGTCGAGGCGTTTCACATCATCCAGATTTTCAACAACGATGGCATGACTTTCGGTCTGTCCTACGAGGCCGAGCACCTCGGCATGGCCGTTCTTGCCAAAGATGACGATTTGCGCATCTGGATTGTCGGCATACCGCTGCTTGATGCGCCGTTGGAGTTGGAGCACCACAGGACACGTGGCATCGATGATTTCGATATTGTTGCGACGGGCCAGTTCGTAGGTCTCGGGCGGTTCGCCATGGGCGCGCAAGAGCACTTTCACATCGTGCAGACTGCGGAGGTCGTCATGATTGATGGTGATGAGTCCCATGGCGCGCAACCGCTCACATTCCATGCCGTTGTGCACGATATCACCCAGGCAATAGAGGGTATTGCCCTTGGCGAGTTCCTCCTCCGCCTTTTTGATGGCGGTGGTGACTCCAAAACAGAATCCGCTGCCGATGTCGATTTCTACTTTCATCTATTGTTTGAGGAAATTAACGGACATTACTGACCCCACCCCTGCCCCTCCCCTTGAATGGGAGGGGAACTGGCTGACGCCCTCAACCCTCAACCTTTCAACCCTTCAAAGTAGCGGTTGAGGAGGTCATGGGCGGCAGCGAAGGAAGTCTTATGACCTTGGAGCACGGTTTGCTCTGCCCCTTCGAGCGAGGCTGCAATCTCGGGGTTATTGTAGAAATTGAGCCGCAGTTGCTCGTTGATGGTCTCGTACATCCAGTATTTGCTCTGTTCGTTGCGCCGGTAGTCGAAATAGCCGTTGGCTTTGACAAAATCGATGTACTGGTAAATCATGTCCCAAATCTCCTTGATGCCAGTGCCGTAGAACCCACTGTAACAGAGCACCTTAGGCAACCATCCGCTCTCGGGCATGGGGAAGAAATGGAGTGCGTTGCGGAAGTTGGTGGCCGCCATCTGACATTTATCCACGTTGTTGCCGTCGCATTTGTTGATGACGATGCCATCGCTGATTTCCATGATGCCGCGCTTGATGCCTTGCAACTCGTCGCCCGTGCCAGCCAGTTGGATGAGCAGGAAGAAATCGACCATGGAGTGACAGGCCGTCTCGCTCTGGCCCACACCCACCGTCTCAACGAAGATTTTGTCATATCCAGCAGCCTCGCAGAGGATGATAGTCTCACGCGTCTTGCGTGCCACGCCACCGAGCGAACCTGCCGTGGGACTGGGGCGGATGAACGACTCCGGACGGACCGACAGTTTTTCCATACGTGTCTTATCGCCGAGAATACTGCCTTTGGAACGTTCCGACGAGGGGTCAATCGCGAGCACGGCCAGTTTGCCGCCGGTACGGTCGAGCACATGGCAACCGAACTCGTCGATTGACGTGCTCTTGCCTGCTCCCGGCACACCGCTGATGCCCACGCGGATAGAATTGCCGCTGTGCGGCAGACACCGCTCAATCACCTCCTGCGCCTTGGCTTGATGGTCGGGGTTGACACTCTCTACGAGTGTGACGGCCTGACTGAGAACGGTGACATCGCCACGGAGAATGCCCTCCACCATGTCTGCCGCCGACAGTTCCCTGCGACGGAAGCGGTTGCGCTTGATATAGGGGTTAATGATAGAGGGTTGAGCCACGCCGCTATTGACGGTAAGGCCTTTGTATTCTTCACTGTTTTCTGGGTGTTCCATAGTTATTTTAAGGAGTTCGCCCCCTACTCCACTTCGATGGTGATGACAATCTTGGGATTAGCAGGGTCGTTGGTAATCATGAGTACACGGGGCTGTGTGCGAGCGTTGCGCAGCACATTACGTTCGGCAGTGACCTTGAGTTTGGTACTCTCGCCGGGGCGGAGGCGCTGGCTTCCAAGTTCCACTTTCAGTCCGGGAGTGAACATCTGCAGCGAACGGATTTCGAGCGGAGTCTGTCCGGTGTTTTCGATTTCCACCACACCTTTTTTCTTTTTCTTGTTGTCGAAGCGTCCGAGGTCGAGGTTATAGGTGGACACCTGTGCTTGCGGCGCACGAGCCAGCTGTGTCTCGGTGAGGTGTGTGAAGTCGGGCAGGAGCACCGACGAAATGACCATCTCCTTCTCCGCGCTGATGCGGTCGCCGGGGAACTGTCCGAGATAGATGGTGGTTTGAGTGAGTCCGAAGTCGCGCAGTTTCGACGATTCGAGTGTGATGCGTGCCACGGCGGCCTGTCCCGGCGAAAGTGTCGAAGGCGACACCTCGGCTTTGAGGTACTCGGGTAAATGCATGAAGACGGGACTGACCGTCTCTGACGTAGAGTTGAGGATATGTATCTCATGCACAGGCCGTTCGCCACGGTTCACATCATCAAAGAGAAGGTCTTGCGCGTCGGTCTTCAGTCGTCCCACCACGAAGTCGTAGCCGCCCGTATAGCCGGAGAGTTCAGCCACGACCACCCCTTTCATGGTGAGCATGAGGGGCTCATCAGAGCCGGAAGTGAACACATCGACATATTTTTGGAAATGTCCGAGCATCTTAGCATCGTATTTTGCAGTGATGACGAACGGTTTCCCTTTGGGGATAAGTCCGGTGGGATAGCTGACGGTGGTACATCCGCAACTGGTCTGCACATCACTAATGGTGATGGAGGCGTCGCTCTCGTTGAGCAGTTCGAACTGCGCCGTCACTGGATTTTGATAGACCACCTGTCCACAGTCGATGACGCTGTTGGCAGGTGTGATGGTCTGTGCTGCGGCTGTTGTGAAAGCCGCAGCACAAAAGAGATATAGAATGCTTTTTTTCATTATTCTGATAGTCCGACAATTGAGAGGAACCAAGACCGTCCTCTGTTTATTTCACCACTTGCAGGGTCTCGGCATGTGTGCGTCCGGCGTATTCGGGTGCATAGGCGCACTGCACGGTGCAAGAGCCCGTGGTGTAAGTACCTTCACGGTCGATGAAGTATTCCGTCTCCACCACATGCTTACCTTTGGCCATGCGGTCGAAGAAGTAATTGGTGACATAATCCTTGGGCGAGCAGTAGTAGCCATAGCGATAGCCGCTGAGTTGCTGCACGGGTTCAAGACAAGCAGCACGTTTGTCGCTCACCTGCACGAAGTCGAAGTCTTGCGTCGCCTCGATGGTGATGCGTACCTTCACGCGGTCGCCCACATGCAGTTGCTCACCGCCGATGATTTCACGTTTGATGGTCAGTCCCGTGGCCGCATCGGTCACCTCGGTCGTCTTCTGGGTGAACTGTGCGTAAACAGCACCCCAAGACGTGCCCTCAGAGGATTTGTTGATGGTCAGTTGTTGCGGGATGTCATCACCGCTCAAACGGTGTTTCTCACTACCCAGACCGGCATTGCGTGCCTCAACCACCAATTGTTGTCCGTCGGCTATGATTTGTGCCGGCTCGCGGTCTTCGAGGAGTCCGTTGTTACCTTTCATGAACACATAGACGGCATTGACGCTGTTGATGGGCGTATCCCAAGCCTGTGTACGCTTCGACATGAGCAGCCAACGCTGCATCTCCTCCACGGTCAGCAGGTCTGAGGGTTGCAACATCTGTATAGCCTCGAGAGCAGCCACCTCGGTGGGTATCTTATAGTCGAACCATGAGTAGTAAGCCTTCGGCGAGTCATAGTAGCGGCCCATCTCCTCGGTCATCACGGAGTATTCGCGGATGCTCTGGAGGTATTCGGCAGCTTTCTTCTCTTTTCCGTTTTTCGCAAGCACGACCGCCACGATGGCTTTGCCGTAGATGGTCAGGTCGTTGGTGCGTTTAGCCAGCAGATCGACCATATAGCGTTTTGCCTCTTCCGTTTTGTCGTTCAGTTTCCGTCCGTCGAGGGCCATGGCATAGAGTGTCTGCACCGCCCACTCGCTGGGTCTGATGTCTTTCACTCCGTGTTTCGCCTCCTTCTTCAGTTCATCCATCTCTTTCACCAGTTCATTGCCTAAGAAACCGAACGCTTGTTTAATCATGGATGCCGTCTGCTCCTGTTGTCCCACGAGCACATTGAGTCGCACAAGCATCTCCGTGACCTCGGTGGTGATGTAGCAGCTTCCGTGCATACCTTTCCACCAACTCCATGAGCCGTCGAACAATTGCAAGCTGCGCAGTTTGTCAAGCGCTTGAGACAATCGCTTGTCCATCTTCGCCTCGTTGAAATAATCGGCGAGCTGTCGTTGCCGGTTACTCTCCATATCGGCATCCAGTACCCACGGGGTCTCGTTGAGCACGATGTTCTTCAGCTCCTCGTCGCGCTCCAGATAGCTGTTGAGCGTTGTCTCGTCGCCCTCCTCCAGGTTCCATGCGTCAATGGTCTCCTTGATTTTGGGTGATTGGTTCATGAGATACTGTCCGATGGCATTGACATAGTATCTGGCCGCTTGCGAGATGGCATTATCGTCTTCAATGTCAGCAAGTGCAGGCAGTGCCTGAATCATCATCCACGCAGGATTGTTGGTATATTCCACGGTGAGCGTGCGGTCGGTAGTGCCCTCGGGGAAGAGTTGTTTGATATCGAACTCCTTCACGCCTGCGTGATGCTGTGTGATGACACGGCTGTTCAATACCTGTTCACGGTCGGGCAGCACAGGCAGATAGTGCTGTTCGCCGTCACTGAATTTCTTGCCCTTGGCGGTCATACGGCAGATAAGCATGGAGTGGTCGCCGTCGGGTTGGTAGTTGAAGTTGACCACCTCTGTCTGTCCTGCCTTGACGTTGAAACGGTGGGTCTTGGTGAAGACCACGGCCTCGGTCGCGGGATCGAGCAGCTCCATGGTTGCCTGTCCGCTCATGTCTATCTCTGTCGTATTGAACACTTTCATGGCGATTTGCGCCTCATCTCCAGCTCTTACGAATCGAGGCATCTGAGGCTGCACCATAACGTCTTTCTTAGCCACCGACTGTCCGAGCAGGAATCCGTAGTTCATCTGCGGGTCGTGCGCCATGCCCATGAACTGCCATGTGGTCAGGCTCTCAGGCAAGGTGAACTTCATGACGACATTGCCGGTAGCATCGGATGCCAGCTGCGGGAAGAAGAATGCGGTCTCGTCGAAGTTCTCGCGCAACTGCGGTTCTTCACCGGTATGCTCCTCCACTTTGGGTTTCTCAGCTTTTTCTTTCGGGGCAGCCCTCTTCATTTCTGCCTCATCTGCCATATAATCCGCAGCCTCTTCCATCTCCATAGGAGCCGATTCCAACACGGCTGCGTTTTTCATCAAGACTCTTCCACCTCTCATCCCATACCCTATCACCATGGGTTCATACATATTGAAGAGGCTCTCATCGAAGTGATAGAGTGTGAGCGGTGTGACTTTCAGCGACTTATAGGGCTCATCAGACTGACCGTAGAGTCTGCCGAACGACATGCCGTTCCATGAGGTATAGGGCAGCGACTGGCTCAGTTCAGGGTTGAACGTCCACTGATGCGGTGCAATGGGGTCGAGCGACTTATCGTAGAGCGCAGCGAGCAATTGTGCCTTTGAGGGTGTGCCGTCGGGATTCGTCACCTTCAGCGTCCACTCTTCTTCCTGTCCGGGTTTGAGTCGGTCGCGGAAGGTGGCCCACTCCACGTTGAGGCGTTTGTCGGGTAGCGGTTTGGCGATGGTCTGCGAGTGTTCATAGAGGACGCCGTCGCGCACCCAAGCATAGTTGAGGAGAAGTCCTGACCCCCACTCGTCCTTATACACAAACGAACGGTTCTGGTTCTCAGCATTCAGTTCGAAAGTGCCGCTCTCCACCACTTTGTCGCCCGAGATGATGGTATAGACCACATGGGTATTGGGGTCGGTAGTACCTATCTGCTGATGCACGGCTCCGCCTTTGCGCGGGAATTCCTTTGCCGAAAGATAGTACCAGTCGTGTGTCTCCAAACAAGGTTTTTTGTCATGCAGGGTGAACACGACGAAATCGGTGTCGATGGTGTCTTTTCCACATACCGCATGCAGATGGTGCTTGCCTGAGTTGAGATGCATGTTAAACGGCACGGGGGTGTTGGTCTGTGCGGTCATCATCTTGCCCTTGTCCACCTGATAGGTCACTTTCCCGTTGACAGGCACACCGGCAGCATTACGGAGCGCGAACGTCACTTGTTTCAGGCTGTCGCGTTCGGTCTGTTTGGGTATGTCACAACTGAACGCCCGGTCACGGGTGCCAATGGGCAGGCTGATTTCACCCGTACGGGTCTCTCCGGCCTGGTCGGTCACATCGGCCACGGCTGTGATATTGTAGAAAGTGGGATAATCACTTTCGGGAATCTCCATGGGCATCTCCACCTTGAAAGCACCCTCCTCGTCGGTCGTTGCGGTGCCTGTCTTGATTTCCTCGCCATGGTCAGCGCCGCCACCGTAGTATCTCCACCAGAACGACTGTCTTCTGGTTACGGTATATTTCACCTTCGCCCCTTGCACAGGCACACCGGCATAAGTGAGGGCATGGGCAGTCACCACCACAGTGTCGCCGGCATGGTAGGGTTGGTCCACTTTCGGAAATTCCACTTGGAAGGTGGGACGTTTATATTCTTCTACCCTGAAATCTTCGCTGCCATACGACGTGCTCAGCGAGTAGCGGCCGTTGAGTCCGTCCTTAGGCAACACGAAATCGGCAGATACCGTGCCATACTCATCGGTCTTCAATGTTTGTTTACCGATTTCCTTCCAGTTGGCATCGAACAATTGGATGGTCACATCTTGGTTTGTACGTGCCTGCGGGTTGACGCCTCCCGTATTCCGGAATGCCACGACAGCCACGTGAACCGTCTGTCCGGGACGGTAGATGGCACGGTCGGTATAAATATGATCGACGTCATTCGTCTCATGTTTATTGTCGTAATAGGAGAATCCGCCTTTATTCCCTATGGTTGGCAGACTCTGGTCTGTATCGGTATAAGCGAATATCTCATAATCACGGTTGCGCTCAAGGGAACTGATGGCTTCGCCCTTGGCATCACAGTTCACCTCGACAGGTGTTTTGCTGCCCGATAAATATCTGGAGGGGATGAAGCGCAACTTGGCTCCTTTGAGGGGTTGTCCCGTGGTGGCGCTGACCACGACAAAACGTGTCTTTTTCTCCGGCAACTGCTGTTGCATGAGATACACATCGCTCACGTGGTGGAGGAAGCGCACGGGTTCGATATTGTTGTTGCTGGTGGTGAACTCCACGAGATAGATACCTACAGGCAGTCCTTCGAGTTCAAAGGTGTCTTTATCCACCACCTGATAGTCAGGCAGTCCGATGAACTGCCGGTTAATGACGCGCTCGGTGCCTGCTATCTTCGCTTTTTTCACCTGGGCATAGACATCGCGGTCGTAGAGTCTGTAGTCTTTCGTGGCATCGAGGTTCACCTGTGTCACGGTCATGGTGAGTTGGTCGATATTCCTCAGTCTGGTCACCTCCACCATCCTCGGTTGTCCGGGTCTTGACACCTGTTTTCCGAAGTCAACATTGAAGGTGGGCTGTGTCATCTCCTTCAAATTGTTGCGCAGTTCATTAAGTCTGGGCCAGTCGCCCCATCTTCCAAGCGCATAGTTGATGTAGTTGGTGCGGTCTTCTAATGTCACATCCTTAGCCCGCTCCATAAACTCGTATCTTGAGAGGGCGAGTTCGCCTGCCACTTTGAGGTCGCCGTATTCTGCGATGAGCGAGTCAATCGTCCGGATATACTCCGACTGTTTCATCTCTCTTGCTCCCCACCACCGATGCTCGTTGGCCACCTCCATGGCAGTAAGACAAGCGGCAGTGCGCAGATGCGTCTTGACGTAGTAGTCGTGCATCAACTTGTATGCGTCGAGCTCATAGCCTATCACGCTGAGCAGGTCGTTTTCAAACCACCGGCTGTCGTAGCCCTCTACGAGGAGCGGCTCGTATTCCGAGGCCTTGTGCTCGGCCAGTTTCTCCGGGTATCTGAGCGCCAGTCGCTCATACTCACGACTGATGTCGTAGGCGTGCCCCTCATCGATATGGCTGTATCTGTTGTAGATACGACTGAGCACGGTCTCATAAACAGCAGCGAGCACGGGGTCGGCGTCACGCAGTTTGAGTTCTTTGGCAACCAGCCGTTTGACTTCGGGCCTGAGCGAATCGGGGGTGATGCTCGTTTGGGTACTGATATATAGCAGTTCGGCTTTAATCAGATGGCCATACTGCTTTTCTTTCTCCGCTTTACGGCGAATTTTCTCGAGTATGGCCATGGCTGAGCGCGGAGTGTCTTTTTTCTGCTCCGTCTCTACTTGTTTCCACAGGGAACTATAAGTCTGACTAAATAGCTTCATCGGCAGTAGTACCGCAATAAAAATGAGAATAATAGATATACGTTTCATAAGCATAGTGGCTTTAATTCTGCAAAATTAGTAATATTTTGCGAAAGTACATACTTTTTCTTACTAA
This sequence comes from uncultured Prevotellaceae bacterium, assembly GCA_946404865.1. Classification (GTDB taxonomy): domain Bacteria; phylum Bacteroidota; class Bacteroidia; order Bacteroidales; family Bacteroidaceae; genus Prevotella. The sequence goes on along the minus strand of CAMJFC010000002.1, from coordinate 4,739 downwards.
AAAAACTAAAAAGAGGCACGAAGGTTGTCATTCAGCCACCCTAAACAAAAACGTCTGTACGATGCCACGGGTAAAGAGATAGAGAATAAATGCGAGCCACAGCGCATGGTTGGCAAATGACGTTTGGAAGAAAAGATAGACGGCGAAAAAGACGACGGTAGCAACCGCCGAAGAAATCAACATGCCACGTGTGGCGGTTGTGCCAATGAACACCCCATCCCAAATGAAGGCTGCCATGCCCGCCACGGGTACCGCCACGGCCCAAAGGAAATATTCGGCCGAGGCATCGATGACGGCAGTATCAGAGGTGAGTAATCGGAGGAATGGCGTGCCCCACACGGCATAGACTGTGGTGAAGACGACCACCACGCCTGCGCCCCAGTAGAAGAGTTGGCGCACGGTCGTACGCAAGGCCTTGAAATTCTGCGCACCGAGATACCTGCCACTGAGTGCCTCGCCCGCATACGCAAAGCCATCCATGATATACGAGTAAAGCATGAAGAGTTGCATCAACAAGGTGTTGACCGCCAGGATGAGCGTGCCTTGTCGGGCTCCGGCTGCCAGGAAATAGAGGTTGACCGCCACCAGACACAGTGTGCGGAGGAAGATGTCGGTATTGACACTGAAAAAACGCCGCATCGCCGTCCACCGCAACAGTCCTTGCACCTGGAAATAGGGGTGCAACCTGCCATAATAGCGGATGATGAGCACCACCGCCATCAGCGCACCGGCATATTGCGCAATCAATGTGCCCGTGGCGACACCTTCAATCTGCCAATGCAGACCGAAGACGAGCACGAGCGACACCAGAATATTCACGATGTTTTGCGTGATGGAGATGACCATCGGCAGTCGTGTGTTCTGCATCCCCACGAGCCAGCCCGACAGGCTGTAGAGCGACAACATGGCGGGCGCGCCCCACACACAAATATTAAAATAGGTAGTCACGAGCGGCACCACCTCGGGGTCGGGACGTATGATGAGGAAAGCGACATGGCGTATAGGAACCTGCAGAATGATGATGGCGGCAGCGATGGACAGGGCGACAACGGCGGAGCGTGCCATCTGGCGCGTGCAGTCGGTCAGGTCGCGCCGTCCGAGGGCCTGCGAGGTCATGCCCGAGGTGCCCATGCGCAGGAAGCCGAACACCCAGTAGATGACGTTGAACACCATCGACCCCACTGCGATGGCTCCAATATGGATGGCATTGCCGATGTGCCCGACGATGGCCACATCGACCAACCCCAGAAGCGGCACCGTGATGTTGGTAACAATCATCGGCAATGCCAGGCGGAGAATGTTGAATGTGGGTCTTCTCGGGCTCATTCAAACATTCGCCATGCGGTAGATGTTCTCAACATCCTGTTGGTTGAGCACTTTGAAGTTGCCCTGTGTGATTTTTCCGTCTTGGCTGCACTTGCGTGCCATTTCCACGATTTCCTCCTCAGTGGCAGGACGTCCTAAGAGTTCGGGGATATTGATAGGCATGCCGATGGCGCGGTAGAAACGTTCGATTGCCTCGATGCCCTTCTCAGCAGTACGCTGCGGGTCCGTAAAATCGTTCTCTACACCCATCACGTTGACCGCGAACTGAACAAAGCGGCTCACATTCTCCGACATCACATAACGCGCCCAACTGCCCCATAGCGCGGAGAGGCCGGCACCATGCGTCACATCGAACATCGCGCTCAGCTCGTGCTCGATGCGGTGTGTGGCGAAGTCCTTGCATGTGCCGCACTCAGTCAGGTCATTGTGCGAGAGACTGCCTGCCCACATAATCTGCGCACGGTTGCGATAATCCTCAGGATTGCGCAGCACCTCGAACACGCTGTCTTTGACGGTTCGCAACAGCGCCTCGCTGATGGCGTCGGTCAGCGTCATGTCAGTATATTGGGTGAAGTAGCGCTCCATGGTGTGCATCATGATATCAGTGGCACCGGCTGCCGTCTGGTAAGGAGGCAGGGTGAATGTGCGTTCGGGGTTCATGATGCAGAAGCGGCAACGGCAGAGGTCGCTGTTGACGCCTTTCTTCAGGTCGCCCTCTTCATTGGTTATGACGCATGAGTTACTCATCTCACTGCCGGCTGCAGGGATGGTGAGCATCGCTCCGATGGGCAGACAAGCGGCGGGCTTGGCTCGCTGCATCCAGAAGTCCCACACATCGCCGTCGTAGGGCACGCCATAACCGATGGCCTTCGACGAGTCGATGACGCTGCCTCCGCCGATGGCAAGGATGAAATCGACACCCTCGGCACGGCACAGGTCGATGCCCTGGCGCACCAAAGAGAGTCGCGGATTAGGAACCACGCCACCTAGTTCCACATAAGGGATACCGGCATCAGTGAGCAGAGCGTGCACCTTGTCGAGCAGTCCCGACCGTTTGGCGCTACCGCCTCCGTAGTGTACGAGCACCTTGGTGCCGCCGTATTTCTTGACGAGTTCAGCTACTTGTTCTTCCGCATTGCGCCCGAACACCACTTGTGTAGGAGCATAGAAATTAAAATCTTTCATAGAATCGATAGTATTGTTTACGGGTGCAAAAATAAGAAAAAACAAAGAAAAAAGTCTATTTTTTTAAACTTTATTTGGTTCTTTGATGTTTTTATATTTACTTTGCATCCAAAAGTTTATTTAAATAGACCTATGGACTTCAGAGAGACAATGATATCACGCCGCACGCATTTGGGTATCTCACAACTCGATTTGTCAGAGATGGCCGGCATCAGCCTCGCAACCATCAAAGATATCGAGCGAGGCAAAGGTAACCCATCACTCAAAACTATCGATAAAATCCTCGAAGTGCTTGGATTGGAAATTATATTCGAAATCAAACGACCCTATAAACAATCATCCTAATGAGAGCGTTAGATGTTTATTCAAATGACATTAGAGCAGGTTTACTAATAGAAAAAACGCCCGGAGAAGAGTACCACTTCACCTATGACAGCCATTTTCTTGAGGTTGACCTCCCCCCTATTTCGCTCACTCTACCGAAACGGAAAGAGGCTTACAAATCTAAGCACCTATTTCCTTTTTTTACCAACCTGCTACCAGAAGGAGCCAATAGGAAAGTGATATGCAGGGATGAAAGAATCGACGAACACGATTTTTTCGGAATGCTTATGGCCACAGTAGGAACCGATATCATTGGAGCCATCAATTTCAAACACCATACAGATGATTGACCTACACTGTTGCCCCTCTTCTCTGACCGAGGGATTTAGTTCATATAGTCCTGTGGCTGTCAAAAAACTGTTTGACGGGCACAGAGTTTCACCTTTTTTGCCTTTCCGAATCGATGAGATGGCAAAAAATATTGAAATAAAAAATGCAATTAAACGCCTCTCGGTATCTGGTGCCCAAGAAAAGTTCGCCACAGTGATAGACCATGGCACCATTAGAATAGCTAAAGAAGGTGAACGTTCTACCCATATTATCAAACCCGCCCCATGGGACATGACCATTCCTACAAGAAAGCAAATACCTGCTAATGAACATGTTACCATGCAAATAGCAGCGCAAGTCTATGGCATACCAACAGCAGAAAACGGACTTTGTTTTTCAAAAGACGGGCAATGTGTCTATATCACCAAGAGGTTTGACATTCTACCCGACGGCTCTAAAATTGAGATGGAAGACTTCGCCTCCCTCATAGGAAGGAACGAACAAACAGATGGTATCTCATTTAAATACATGGGGTGTTATGAAGACATTGCACATGCCATACGCAGAACCATTGCCACGTGGATAATTGACACAGAACGTTTTTTTGAACTCGTCACATTCAATTATATCTATGCCAACGGTGACGACCATTTAAAAAACTTTTCCGTCATCAACAAAAATGGAGATTACCGCTTGGCTCCTGCATACGACTTGTTAAACACAAGTTTGCATATCAATGGCGATGACTTTGGACTTGTTAACGGGCTATCACCTCATATTGAGAAAAGTGACATCTATACTAATACAGGGCACCCTTGCAGAAAAGACTTTGAACGGTTTGGCAGTCTAATCGGTCTGAACAGCAAGCGCATCAACCGCATCTTAGATAAGTATATGTCTATTCCACAAACAGCCATCGTGCTATTGAAACATAGTTTCCTTAATGACAAGATGAAAAGAAAATACTTTAGAATCATTGACGAGCGCACAAAACGCTTTATCCGAATATCAGAATAGAATAAGTATTTATTCAAAGCAATAGCTACAACAAACATATATCACACCCCCTAAATTCCCAAATATATGAACATAGGCGACAAGGCTCCTGAGATACTGGGGCGCGACGAGAATGGAAAGGAAATCCGACTAAGTGATTTCCAAGGTAAAAAACTGGTGCTCTACTTCTACCCGAAAGACATGACGGCAGGATGTACAGCACAGGCTTGCAACTTGCGCGACCACTACGGCGAACTGCAGGCTGCCGGTTACGAGGTGCTCGGCGTGAGTGTGCAAGACGAGAAATCGCACACTAAATTCATCGAGAAGCAGCAACTGCCCTTCCACCTCATCGCTGACACCGAGCTGACACTCAACCAGGCGTTCGGCACTTGGGGCGAGAAAAGCATGTACGGGCGCAAATACTTCGGCACCATGCGCACCACCTTCATCATCAATGAGGAGGGCATTGTGGAGCGTATCATCACTCCGAAACAGGTGAAAACAAAGATTCATGCCGAACAGATTTTAGAAGGTTGAGGGTTGAGAGATGAGGGATGAGGGATGAGGGATTCAAG
>CAMJFC010000001.1 GCA_946404865.1 uncultured Prevotellaceae bacterium | reverse complement strand
AACATCACTGCTTAAATCGCGAAAAACTACATACCTCAATTTGTTGGGCAAAATTAGGGCGAAATCTACAAATGATTTCGCATTATTTTGCCTATTTTTGATACTTTTTTGCAATTTATATAGTTTTTTGCGGATAAATGTTAAAAATACACTCAATTTTAACCCCAAAAAACTGATTTTTTTGAAGACAGAAGGAGATAAAAGGAGATAAAAGGAGATAGAAGGAGATAGAAGAAGATAGAGGAAGATAGAAGAAGATAGAAGAAGATAGAGGACATTACTTGGCAACTGGAGCTTGCGAAAGTTGGGTAAAGAAGTAATACCAATAGGTGTCGCCGAAAGATTGTGCCAGGCCTTCAGGGGTCATGGATGGCGACTGGAGGAACGAACGGAGCTGGCTGAAGCGCTGAACAATGGCAGGGCTGAGTTGAGGCGGCTGTTGTTCGGTTTTCCCGCGATTCATGCTCCACCACAGGATTAAAGCCTCCTGGAAATGCCGGGGAATGGCTTGATAGCCTAACTTCTCGCCCCACCCCACAGTATTGGCAAAGCTTTCAAGGTCGCCCGTCAGCAGGTAATCGGCCATCAGATATTCATAGGCAAGGCGGTTGCCCTCGTTGTTTGAAAAGAGGGTTTGGAGCATCATGGGCGTAACCTGGTCGGCGAAGAAAAAGTCTTCATGGTAGGCTGACTGGCGCAGTCGTCCGTATTCGGGATGTTTGGCTATCGCCTCTTCATTCCCCAACAGAGGCAGTGTCTCATCAGCCCAATCACTATAGAAGAGAGTCTTCTGCAGCGCCATGAGATATTTGCGTGCTACTTCGTATTTACCGTTGACGAGGTTGGTCTGCGCCAGCCGTTTGTAGCAGCGTGCACTTTTTTGGAAGTCAAGGATGGCCTCTTGGGCTTCAAACACTGCCCGCTGTGCGAAATTGACCATTCCCAACTGATAGAACGCCTCGGCAGTAGGCAACGGACTGGTTGCATCGCTTTGAACATCGGGCAAAAGGCCGGCGGTTCCGTTCTGGTGATATTCAAACATGTGGTCGCCAAGCATGCCGTTCATCGCCAAGGCCAGATTCTGCACCGTCACACCGATTTGGTTGTTAGGTTTGTCGGCGTTAATGGTCTCAAGTATGCGGTTCCATTGCTGGTGGCAGGCCATGAAATCGTATTGCATCACCTTTTCCGCTTTGAAATTGCTGTTTTTCATGACGAGAAAACCCATGATAACGGCAACAAGGGCAAAAGAGAGGATGCCCCCATACCCCCTCCCCAAAAGGGAGACTCGCGAAGAGGACTTATTATCTGAGGTTTTTACTTTGAATGCACGGACGAGGAGAGCGAGCAGAACAATTGACAACACTGCGGCCCAAAGCAAGGTCGGTGTTTCAGCCGGATAGCGGTGATAATGGATGCCAAACCACAATTTGGAGGACAGTACAGGGATGTGATTCGACAAGACGAAGGGCATGGCAACCATTAACGCAAGTGCGGCAAGCGACCATACCGAAGGATGTCGCAACGCCTGCAGGAGGAAGAAGAGCACGCACACGGGGCCTGCAATCCAATAGAGTATTGGAACGGCGATGATAAGCAGCACACGCCGCAGCCAACCATCGGGAATCTTGTCGAAGACCCAGGAAACAAGCAGTGTGAGTAAAACCGCCCATACACCACCCAACAACGCATTCTCATCAAGCAGGAAGAGCCAAAGCAGGAACGACGGCACAAAGCTCAGACCATATATACATTGAACGTTGAACGTTGAACGTTGAACGTTGAACGTTGAACATTGAACGTTGAACGTTGAACGTTGAACATTGTTTTTTTGTTCAGTTGAAGGGGCAACGGTTAATGAATTGCACAACCGGAGTGTCAAGAACTGCACTGCTGAGAGCAGAATCGCAATCATCAGTGCACCCACCCAGGCAAAAAGGAAAAACTGAGTGCAGAAACGTCCCAACAGGTCGGCTACACCACCTGGCAGTTTTACGATCTCCCACACGTAGGAACTGTCGAAGAGGAAAAGCTGAAATTGCTCTTGATAATGCAGATGATGCGGATAGGCCAACCCGAAAAAGAGGAGGACCGCCATACCAAACAGGAGCGTGCAAAGGGGACGAAGGAGTTTCAAAATTAAAAAATTAGAAAATTAGAAAAATTATAAAATTATAAAATTAAAATATTAGAAGATTATAAAATTAGAGAGTTAGAGAATTAGAGAATTAAAAAAGGTATTGAGAATTTTAAAACGTCATTCAAACACGCGGCTGAACTCTTCGACGCTGATGGTGACAGGCTCAACCATGAACTCAGGACGGTTATAACACTTCAGCAGATAAGTGTCCTGTTCCGGGTCTTCTTGCGGCATGAGGAAAGCCTTCTCCACTTTCCCGTCGTGGAAATAGGAAAAATAGATACGGCTATAGTTGCCGTCGGCCCGACGACTGCTACACATGATCCAATGGCCGTTGCTCGACCAAGTGGGATAGCTGTCAGCAAATCCTTCGCTGTTGAAATTGGTCATATCAAGGAATGACGGGGACTCTTCGCCATGATGTGCGACCGAATCCTGGTTAAGCGGCATACAAACAATGTCGGCATCAGCATGTCTGATATGGAAACAGCCATACTGTCCTAAGGCAAAAAGCAGATAGCGTCCGTCAGGACTGATGCGAGGCAAGGTAGCACTCTTGTTGGAAGATACTGCATCATAGACCATTTCCTCATCACCAAAGTTGCGTGTTGCCAAATCGAACGGACGGCGATAAAGGTTGTATTGCACTTTTTCAAAGGTGGACCTGATATCCTTGCCGTATAAGTCTTCAGGTAGCGGAACCGTCTTACAATAATAGAGATATTTGCCATCGGGCGACCAAGTAGGATAGACCTCCAAAAGCGTAGAATCATTGCAGATAATACTCACAGAATCGGTCGCCACATCGTAAAGAATCAAATCGCTGGCGAGGTCGAACACCTCAATTTTGTTGTGATTAGCCGTGTGGAAGGCCTGCCGTGTCTTACAAGCCGCGAAGGCTACCAACTTAGCTGTTGGATGCCAGGCCGGATAGACACCTCCTGAAATCGTATAGTCGCGCTTCATGTTGACCCTCGAGACCTTGCCGTCGTTTACGATAACAGTACCAGCATTAGCGAGACGCACATGAAAAAGCATGTTATCTGTCTTATAGTTTTGGTAACTATGACAGTTGATACACTGACCGATTTTAGGGTCATTCATTGTCACGTCGTTGTTGAAAATCTGCGACTCATCAAACGAGGTAAGGTTGCGCTGAGCAATCTCCATGAAATCCCATGCCACATACGACGGTTCGATGAGTCGGTACGACACATATTCGTCAATAGGCTCCTCCGCCACATGTATTTCAAACGGGTTGAACGACAGCCATTCGCCATTTTTCTGCCCCCAAACCTCAACCTTGATGTTCTTGCCTTTCGAGGCATCGAGCATGTCGTGCCATTCCGACTCAGGGATTTGCACCTTCACCCCATTGCCGTAGGTCTGCTGCCCGCCATCGGGCGTAGTGAAACGAGCCACGCAGGCTTCATACTCGTCGGCAGGGAGCATGAAGTTGAGCGGTGCGATATTGCAAGGCACTGTGACCTCACAATAATCAGGGTAAATGTCAGGCAAAGCCTTCGCCTCCTTGGATGAAGAAGGCACATCGGGGTGATTTGCACACGATGCCAACAGCAGCAAAGCAGCAGCCAGCCACTGAAAATAGGGATGGATATATTTTTTCATTCTTTTTATGACGGAACTTCGTTGCCAATCTCACGATATACAATAAAATATTTTTTTCCGAAGATGTTGTACCACCAATAGGTGTCTCCCCAATCTTCACGCATTTTCTCGCCCACATCTTCAAGACTTATACCTGGCGTTGCAAGGCTTTCCAAAGTCTTCCAGAACTGTGTGTAGCGTTCGTAAACGGCCTGTTGGACTGGGAGCATGATCCGTTTTTGTTCAGGAGCTTTATCCATGTAAAGGATATAGGCCTCTTGTGCATGCACAGGGAATTCTTCGTCCATGTGCGACTTCACATAATTGCGCAATGATGCCCAAAAGCGATTAGAATCGCAACGCATCATAGAATAGAACAACGCCTGTTCTGAAGCCACCTTACTGTCGGTCTCGTTCCACAGACTGATGCTATTGACAATATAGCTGTCACTATTCTCAATGCCTGTGAGCTCATCGGGATAGGCACGTTGCAGTTCGCTGATTTGTTTGGAAACAGGAGCCGGTTGCCAATCGCCATAGAACGGAAGATGGTGCAGATTGGCATTATAACGTTCAAGCAGTTCTTTTTCACCGGTAGCCTTTACACAGCGAGAAAGTATTTTCAAGTAGAAAGGCGACATGCCAGCTTGAATACCATTCTCATAACTCAGACGGATGGCTTCATTCATCATGCCGTAGTTGTAATAGACCAGAGGCGATGCGATGTCAAACAGGCTGACGTGTAGTGAATCCGGGTTAGTAATACCTACGCAATCGTTACCCAATTTGAACGAACGGTCGAGCAACCCGCCTTCGTTCATGAGGGCAATATTCTTAAGAAAGACCATCGTGGCGGTCGGTTTCTTATTCTCTTCAGCCATACTAAGGACCTCCTTCCAGTTGTCATCGAATGCATAGCGCACCATACGCATCTCATTGATATAGTTTTTGTCTTTAAACATGAGCGACCATGTAAATACAATACCAGCAACGACACTCAACACCGGGATATACCACTTGGAAAAATAACGGCCACACAAAGGAAGGAGCACGGAAACGGCAGCAAGCACCCAAAAAGGAACAGTAAGATGAGCACTACTGTCGATGGGCGTTATAAAACGTGGCAGACCAGCCAGCACAACTTCATCAGTTCTCAAGTGTGAGTAGAGCAAAGTATGCCAGATGGCGGCGAAAAATAAAAGCATGAAAAAGCCAAAAAGCTCCCGCCATGTTGGTTTTTCAGAAAACGCCAGACATAAAACAAAAAGCATGGCCAACCACCCAAGTACGGGATAGATGCAAAAGGCCATCAGATACCAAGCAAGATGCCATTTGCGCGGCGTGCAACGAGCAGCCCACAAGAGCAAGAGCATGACCAAATAACCTACCGACTGCGAGAACCAATAACCTCTAATCGGTGAGATATAGATCCAATAACCTATATCGACGACAGAAGCGAGCAAACAAGCAACAGGCAAAACCATCAGTGCCAAGGCACTCCCCTTTAACCGGAAAGCTTTGCTCCCCACAAAGAATATAAGTGCCCAGATAGCCACAAGCACACCTGCCCCTAAAGCCGGATGATGAAAGAGCTGCGTGAGCCAGGCTCCTACATATTGCATCAAGCCAAAGGGCTTTGAAAGAAGCGAATGGAAAAACGGCGCCCCGAAGATAAATTCAGAACGGTCGTGTGCCGTATAGAGTACCTCTTGATTGACATGTAAGATGTATGCGACAAACAAGATGAAAGCCAGCAAACTTACATAGAGGATGGCACTGGAAGTTTTTTTATTAATCATTATTTTGCTTCAAAAGGCTGGCTCAATCAGTTGAGCCAGCCTATTAGTAATTATCTTGTGCCCTACTAACAATCAAAAAATTGTCATCAAGCACTTACATCAAACTCTATTAATGATGCTCCGGGGTAACTTAAGGTCTGCCACCTTCCTGTACCGGTCGGACAGAAACGCCAAAGCTTGTACTCAAATTATGGTAGATACCAAGAGAATCATACAGGCCATGCTGGAAAATCAACATGTTAGGCATGTTTTCACTGCCACTAACCGTTCCCATTGAGCCATTCATTTGCTCCACCATTGAGGGGAAATGATAAGTACCATTAATCTCTCCAGAAGCATAATAGCCGGCATTTCCGTTTCCGTAACAATCATTCCCGTAACGATAACCTGCAGCAGGCAAGAATATACTGTTACCATTAGGACCTGTCACACGATATCCAGTGCCTTCAAATACCCATGTACACGATTCAACCAATTCTTTGATTTGAGCAGTTGTTGGCATTTTCCAGTTGCTGCCCCAATTAGCAGTAGCGGGATCATGTTTGGCATCAGAAATAATGCTATAAGCTGGCACGAAGGTAAAACTCTTACCCGCCCAATCTTTCGGATCACTTGGAATAGATGAACCTATGTCACCACCGTTATAGTCCTGACGCTGTTCGGCATCAAACCGATCAGTTACTTTGGTATAATTATTAGCTAAAGGAGATTCGACAAAGTCGACTTGAGTAGTAGTAATCTGGTCAATCACGAGAGTTGTCAACAATGTGTAATCAAACCCCTCGTAACAGGCATCCTTCTCCTCTTCAGTTGCATCATCTTTAAGAGGTAATCTCTCGACGAATTCAGAACCATTCCAATCGATGATGCACGCAAACTCATCATTAGTAAGAGTTGCCTCAAGAAGTTCAGTATAAGAATTGTCAATGAGATTTTGCAATTTGTCCTTTACGAATGAAACAATTTTATCCCTTTTCTCATGAGCATCATCTATACCCGATAAGTCTATAAGCATAGGCTCAGCAAGTTTGGCTATATTTGTCGTGTCGCAAATTGCTCCAACCTTATCTGCCCCTTTGAACATATTAAACAAATCAGATGCCGCTGTTTGGTCTGTTACATCTGTATATGTTGTAACAGAGTTAGCCTGGATCTGCGTTCCTGTCACATCACCCCAGATGAAGAGGACACCATTGTCAGACTCTGAAGTGGCTCCAACATTCATATTCGCCCATTTAGTACCACTGGGGAGACCCAAATCTACAGCTTGACCAGCATTTTTGAGGTTACCCGTATTAGCTATATATGGGGTATCGCATGTAGTTTCGCTAATCTCCTCACTACAAGCCACAAACAGACTTGAAGCAATAAGCGTGGAGAGTAAGAGCTTACTATAATTCTTTAAATTTTTCATTATAACGGATGTTTAAATATTTAACACATAAGAACTTATTATTCCTCATAGTAAACTGTATTGAGTGTCATAGAGCCAGAATACAGCATGAGGTCAAGGTCTTTACCACCGGCAGGGTCAGAGTTTGCATATTTCTTCGCACACTCCCTTGCCATCGTCGGGGTGATCTGAAGTTCATTCAAGCCATCAACCCACTTCACATGATCGTAATAGGTATTGCTCCACCAACCATTCATGACCTTCAAATCAAAATCAGCAGTAACATCTGAAACGTCGAAAATCAGGGTCTTCAAGCCATCATACACTTCATCGGGAATGGTGGGCAGATGGGCACCTTCAGTAGAACTGAAACGCATGGCAGCAGCATCCCAAGCACCAGGTTTGAATGGCAATTGCGGGTCTTCTGCTTTTTCGGCATCAGTCCTATTAGGATCGCCATAGATATAGTACTTGATAAGTGGATCTGAGATCTCGTCACATGCTACAGGGTAGTTCACTTTAAGCAGGGTGCCATCAGGACAAACAGCAGTGAGAACAACATCATAAGGAGTTGTAACGAAATCACCGTTGTCATTCCAATTCACCTTCATTTTCTTCGATGCATAGTTCCCGATAAATTCTTTACCACCGATATCCCACATTGCATTAACGGGAGCAGAGGTCTGGCAGGTAATCACGTTGCCGTACTGACCTTCTTTTCCAGGAGCGACCTTAGCACCATAGCATTTATAAATGGCTTTGACAAAGACCGTGTTTTGATCGGTGTTTTCAGTGTGCTTCAGAACAATTTGATTCAGGACGCTAAGCTCCTTGTTACCAAAACTACATCTGTACATTGTAACACCTCCCGGGATTTGTTCAAAGCTTCCGTCTGGCAAGAAAGAAACCTGCCAGTATTTGTCAATCTTATCGACAAAGTAAATGACGACACCGCTACAGTCAGTAACGTCAACGTTCTCCATCAAAACAATGGGCGCATCTTTTGGAGCATTATAGCTCTTCGCATCACCAATCTTGACTACCTTGTCAACAGTGACCGTGGACATCGCTTTAAGCTCGTCAGCAGTGATGTGATCGCCATTGCTGATATCCTCATGAACAGGATCACAAGCAACGAAAGCACATACTGCGGCAGATAGCATAAATAATATCTTTTTCATCTTGATTTCTTTTTATATATTAGTAAAGAACTTTATATTGTGTCTCTGGATCAGCTAAATCCCATCCAGGATTCTGCTCCATCTTACCATTCATCAGAGTAATCTGAGCCTGAGGCTTAGGCAAGAAACCATTGGTGGCAGCGTAACGCTTGGCCCAAGAACAAGTCATATGAGCCATATTCATAGCATTTCTCTTGCCCCTGACGGTAATCGACTTACCACTCTGTTTCTGAAGAGCCACAGCTGCGTAAGAATTCTCACCCGAGTCGATGCCAGACCAACGGCGCATATCGTTGAAGCGAAGTCCCTCGAAAGCGAACTCCCAACGGCGCTCATCTTGAACAGCCTTCAATGAGTAAGCGGTCTGAGGAACACCTGCACGTGCTTGAACTTCATTCATGTATTTTGCATCACCGGTGAGCTCGGTCAGCATCAGCAACACGTCAGCATAACGCATCAGATAATAATCCTCGAAGTGGTCGCCCTGTTGTTTGTTGTCAAGTGAACTGGAGGAATAACCAGGACACATTGACCACCATGAATCGTTGTCAGCAGCGCAAGCATCAAGGTTTACGTCAGCATACTTCTTTACTGAATAGCCAGACTCTTCGCAGTCGTCCTTTTCATAGGTATAGGATGCAAGTTCATGATCGAGGTCGATCAAACTACCGAGTTTGCGGATATCCTTATAATTGCCTTTAGCCTCAGCATCTTCCCAATCTGCCCAGATATTGACGGAAGGAGTGCCCTGACCCCAACCCTGGTTGAACGGATAAGTTTTGTCGCGCTTGCCATTGTCATTGGTTGCACCATTACGAAGACCCCAGAAACAAGAGAGGTAGTTTGAATACATACGCGGGTTGTTATAGGTACCACCGATGGCCCACTTAGAGGCATTCATGAACTGAATCTGGAAGATTTCCTCTGTATTACCATTACCCATGCCTGGCTGGTCGAAACAATACTCACGGGGCATGTCGGCAATGAATTCATAGGCATGTCCTTTTCCATCGTGTGCCTCATCCCAGAGCAGACTGTTAGAGTACTGCCAAAGAGAACGGAAGTCCGGGCAGAGTTTGTAACGACCACTGTTCGTGATGTTCCTCAAATAGTTGACAACATCATTCTTTGAAAGAGTACCTCCAGGGCAACCTTCCTGCTCTACGAGCGTGATGGTGGCGTCGCCGCTTGAGAGTTCACTTACCTTCTTATAGAAACCAGCCCAGAACATATATGCACGGGCTATGAATGCTTGGGCTGCATACTTGTTGGCATGACCGTCACCAAAGCCAGCTTCAGTGCCCATAAGGTTCATACCCGAGACGAAGTCAGAAAGAATCTGCGGGTAAATCACTTCCTCAGCACTCACCTGTTGCTGCATCTCATCAGTAACGGTGGTAGAGGTAATCAGAGGCACATCACCATACAACTGGGTGAGCCAAAGTGTATAAAGACCGCGCATGAAATAGCCCTCGCCAAGGAGTTGATCACGCTGGGCTTTCTGGGCGCCTGTCCAAGGCACATTATCGATGGTCTCAATCTGGTTATTGGCACGTGCAATACCGCCATTGAGGAGGATAAAATCCTGTTCATACTGGTTAGCATTTGCTGTTGTAAAATGATGCAGTGACTTTGCTACATTATCCTGCAAACCACCACTACCATAGCAGTCATCTGACATAAGCGACCACCAATAGAAAGGATTATTTAAAATACCACTTTGATCTCCGCCACCCAACGTGTTCATGATACTATAGGTAGCTGCATTCAACGCCTCAACATCTGCAGGTTTACCTGGGAATGTGGCCGCTGTCAACTCTGTAACACGTGGATCGGTGTCCAGCATGTCGTTACAAGCTGTGAACAAGGTTGCCGACGAAACAACTAAAGCTGATAAAATATATTTTTTCATAACTTATTCTCAAATTAGAATTTAATACTTGCACCAATCAAGAAAGTACGCGACGGCGGGTAAAGACCGAGGTCAACGCCAGATGCCCAACCATTACCACCAGCAGAGTTACCAACCTCGGGATCGAGACCTGTGTAACCGGTGAAGGTGTAGAGGTTCTGAGCCTGCACATAGAGACGGAGCTGTTGGAACGGGCAAGACTTCCAGAGATACTTAAAGTCGTAACCGAGTGTGACGGTCTTGATCTTAAAGAAATCGGCATCTTCCATATAACGGGTTGAAACCCAGTTTGTGTTCTCACTACCTGTACTTGTAATACGTGGCTGTGTGTTGGTTGAGCCCTCACCAACCCAACGATTCAGAATTGAGGTATCATAGTTCTGATAAGGAGCATCACTGAAAGAACGGTATGAGCGCATGATCTGCTGACCAAATGCGCCAGCACCGTTAACAGCAAAATCAAGACCTCTCCATGTAAGACCAAGATTGATACCAAGCATAATATCCGGATTAGGATTACCTATCTCATGGCGGTCACAATCATCTCCTTCTGCGAAGACAATCTTACCATCACCATTCCAGTCATCCCAAATCATATCACCAGGCATTGCGCTATCAAGAACGGGCTTTCCTGCTGCACGTGCAGCGTCAATCTGATCTTGATTCTGCCAGATACCACTGTAGGACATGCCGTAGAAGTAACCGATGGGTTTGCCTTCCTCAGCACGGTAGATATACTCTGTACCCTGTGAGAGGACACCTCCAGGACCATTGATATAGTGGTTATCGTTAGCAATACGGGTTACCTTGTTCTTGTTGGTTGCAAAGTTCACGCCAACGTTGTAACGGAAGTCCTTACCAATATTGTCATTCCAAGAGAGAGCGAGTTCAATACCAGTGTTCTCCACGTCACCACCATTAATAGCAGCAGGGTTAGTACCATAGACGGCCAGCAGATTACCACCAATCAGCCAGTCCTTTGTCGTCTTCTTATACCAGTCGAAGTTCACGCCCAAACGGTTTGCGAGGAAACGGGCGTCGAAACCGAAGTCGAGCTGTTCAGAGGTTTCCCAAGTGAGGTCGGGGTTAGGCACGATGTTGGCATAAGCACCGGTCATAGGAATACCAGCGACGGAAGTTGCCATGTCAGAACCGAATTTGTAACCACTGTCACCAGCTTCGCCCGACAGAGCGATTGTAGCCAAATACTGGTACTTAGCAATATCCTTGTTACCGTTCTGACCCCATGATGCACGGAGTTTGAAGAAGTCGAGCCAACTGCGTGAATTCTCCATGAAGGGTTCATTGGTCACCACCCAACCAGCAGAAACTGAGGGGAAGAAACCCCAACGCTTGCCATCGGTGAAGATACTAGAACCATCATAACGCATAGTTACCGTAGCCATATAGGTCTCGTTCCAGTCCCAAGTCACACGACCGAACCAAGAAGCGAGGTATTCTTCATCATTGGGTTTACCAGTCAAAGTTACATCAGTAGCATTTACGACTTTAAAGTTAGAAAGCCATGCAGAATCCCAACCCTTCAGAGTTGCGAGCTGGTCGCCATTAGAGACCTTATTGGAACCACCGACATTAAAACTCCAAGCGGAGCTTTGGAAGGACTGACCAACCATGGCAGTGATTTTGTGACCGTTGAAGACGGGAAGGTCGTAAGTCAAAGTGTTTTCAACAGACCAACCGGTATTCAACCATGCACTTTGGCTATTAGTATAGACAATTGATGTGGCATTTCCATATCCAGAAGAAGCCGGCTCACCATAGCTACGATATCCTCCAGAATTCCAGTTATAGTTGAACTGCGAACGGAGTCTCAGACCCTTGATAGGCTGAATAATGGCGAAAGCAGTTGCATTGGTATTGAAACTGCGGCTCTCTGCCATAGAGTTGAAGCCACCATTTGTAAGGTTCTCCCAAGGGTTGCTGAACAAAGAAGAGTTCCAACCTTGACCATATCTAACCGTACCGTCAAAATCCTGATAGAAATAGTTATCTCCATTGTAAGCGTACTGGGGCATAAACGGAGACGTCTGGAGCAAGCTGTGAATATAACTCCAATACATACCATCCTCAGCCAAATCGTGGCTCTTGGTATAACCAATGGAGATATTTTCACCGATGGTGATGGCATCAAAGTCCTTGACTCTGAGGAGCACATGGTCGCTATTAAGACGAATGGTGTTACGTTTATAGTAAGAAGCCTGATCGGCACCCATGATACCTTCGTTACCGGTGTAGGTGTAAGACATGGCGAACTTCGAACGGTCGGTACCACCTGTCAAGGTCACAGAATGATTCTGCTGTACTGCATTCTTGTTCTCGAACTTACCCCACCAATCTGTGCCAGACCAACCACTATTAACCTTAGTAATAATGTCTTGTGGAATAAAGCCTGCCCATTCCATCTTAGAACCAGAAGTATTGAAGTTGTACTCATCTATGATGGTCATGAACTGCTGAGCATCGAGCAATTGCGGACGTTTGTAAGCATTAGACCAACCAACTGCACCGTTGTAGCTGATTTCAATCTTACCGGCTTTACCCTGCTTTGTGGTCACGAGGATCACACCGTTAGCGGCACGTGCACCGTAGATGGCTGCCGATGCAGCATCCTTCAGCACATCGATACTCTCGATATCGTTGGGGTTGATGTCGTCGAGACTGCCACCTGCCACACCGTCAATCACATAAAGAGGTGCAGAGTTACCAGTGGTACCGATACCACGGATGTACACCTTGTATCCCTTACCGGGCTGAGTAGAACTCTGTGTGATTTGCACACCAGGAGAGCTTGACTGCATGGCCTCGAGTGCATTGGTAGTGTTCAGTTTGGCAATTTCTTCACCCTTCACCTGTACGGTAGCACCGGTGACGAGTTTCTTCTTCTGGACACCATAACCGACGACCACGACTTCCTCGAGCACGTCGGCATCTTCAGAAATGTTGACATTGATAAACGACTGATTGCCCACTGCAATTTCCTGTGTCTTGTATCCCACATAGGAGATGACCAATGTAGCACCGGGCTGAACGTTAAGAGAGAAATTACCGTCGATGTCGGTAACTGTTCCGTTCGAAGTACCTTTTTCGAGCACTGTGGCTCCAATGACTGGGCCATCGGCTCCGACAACGGTACCGCTCACTGACTTTGACTGCTGTACTGCCTGCGGGGCAGCGTAATTGGATGCGTATGCCGGGCAGGAGAAACCTACAGCGGCACAAGCACTCATCAGCAGCACTGTTTTTCTGAGATTCAAATTCATACTTAAAGTATTCTTAGGTTAAACGTTAAACAGGAAAAATCTATTGATAATCAATAATTTTTTGTGGGCGTCTGACGCATGCGTCATGAACGCCGCCATCCTTATATATATAAATAAGGTGGACTTTGGGATAGAACTACTACTGAATTTTCTATAGGCAGTAAATATTTAATAGGTTTTACTTATATAAATAGGTTTATGATATGTTCATCACATAAAAAAAGAAACGCCTCCTCACATCACCGCTGAAACATCTTCAACACATTCTTTTAATTCAATTTGCAAATTTATAACTTTTTTTGGAATCACTATGCTTAATTTGCTTTTTTTTGATACAATGTTACAAATTCAACAAGTATCTGTAACAAATTGTCAATTATTCTACAATCCGTTTCACCACTAAACAGATGTTTTCCATGCAAGAAACACGGAGCATTGGCATTTGCGAAGCCTATAACATGCGGGTCATCGTGACCATATCACCATGACCCGCAGGCAACAAAGGAGGGACATCGGGGTGATGTTTCTTATTTCAACACGCCCAAGTCTTTTCCGACCTTCACAAAGGCGGCGATACATTTATCCAGTTGCTCGCGAGTGTGTCCTGCTGAGATTTGCACACGGATACGAGCCTGCCCTTTGGGCACGACAGGATAATAGAATCCAGTGACGTAGATGCCTTCTTCCTGCATGCGGGCGGCATAGACCTGCGACAGTTTGGCATCGTAGAGCATGACAGCGCAGATGGCACTCTGTGTGGGTTTGATGTCGAAGCCCGCCGCCATCATACGGTCACGGAAGTAGTTGACATTCTCCACCAGTCGGTCATGTATCTCGTTGCTCTCTTTGAGCATACGGAACACTTCAAGCGAAGCGCCGATGATGCAGGGTGCCAATGAATTGGAGAAGAGGTAGGGACGTGAACGCTGACGCAGCAGGTCAATGATTTCCTTGCGTCCGGTGGTGAAACCGCCGAGGGCACCGCCAAACGACTTGCCGAGGGTGCCGGTGTAGATGTCCACCCTGCCATAAGTGTTGAAGAACTCGCTCACACCGTGCCCTGTGGCACCCACCACGCCAGCGGAGTGTGACTCATCGACCATGACGAGCGCGTCGTATTTCTCGGCGAGGTCGCAAATCTGGTCCATTGGTGCCACATTACCGTCCATGGAGAACACACCGTCGGTGCAGATGATGCGGAACCGCTGTGCTTGTGCCTCTTGCAAACACCGCTCAAGGTCGGCCATATCAGCATTGGCATAGCGGTAGCGTTTGGCTTTGCACAGACGTACGCCGTCGATGATGGAGGCGTGGTTGAGCGCATCGCTGATGATAGCGTCCTCCTCGGTGAAGAGGGGTTCGAACACGCCGCCGTTGGCATCGAAACAAGCGGCATAGAGAATGGTGTCGTCGGTGTGGAAATAGTCGGAGATGGCAGCCTCGAGTTCTTTGTGGATGTCCTGTGTGCCACAAATGAAACGTACCGAAGACATGCCGAATCCGCGCCGGTCCATCATCCGTTTGGCACCCTCGATGAGGCGCGGATGGTCGCTCAGACCCAGATAGTTGTTCGCGCAAAAATTGAGCACTTCCTGCCCTTTCACCTGAATGGCAGCACGTTGCGGACTCTCAATGAGCCGTTCTTCTTTGTAAAGCCCTGCTTCACGAATCTCACTCAGCGTCTGGCTGAGATGTTCTTTCATTTTTCCGTACATAGTATTTAAGGTTTAGCCCCTCCCCGAGGGTAGATTGTGAAGGTCGCACCATCAAGAGGGGAATTCGTCAATCAATTAGTTAAAAATGCACCACAAAGTAACAGAAAAAAAATGAAAGGTGGCCCTAACGAAGTGTTATTTTTTATAAAAAACGCATGAATATCAATTTTTCGAGAAAAAAACGTGCGCATATCAAAAAAAAACATTTATTTTGCATGGCAAATCCATGAATAACCTTCAAATTGAAATAGTATGAAAAATATCTTGGTCATTGGTTCGACAGGCCAGATTGGGTCGGAACTAACGATGGAATTGCGCCGCCGTTATGGCAATGAACACGTGGTGGCAGGCTTTATCACCGGGGCGGAGCCGAAAGGCGAACTGAAAGAAAGCGGTCCCTCGGCGATGGCCGATGTGACCGACGGAGAAATGATCAGCGAGGTGGTGAAAAAGCACCACATCGATGCCATCTACAACTTAGCTGCCCTGCTGTCGGTGGTGGCTGAGTCGAAGCCGCGACTGGCTTGGAAAATCGGCATCGACGGACTCTGGAACATCCTTGAGGTGGCACGGGAGGAGCACTGCGCCGTGTTCACCCCGTCGAGCATCGGCTCGTTCGGGTTGAGCACCCCCCACACCCGCACACCGCAGGACACCATCCAACGTCCGCGCACCATTTATGGCGTGTCGAAAGTGACGACAGAACTGTTGAGTACCTATTATTATCACAAGTATGGTGTTGACACCCGTTCGGTACGCTTTCCGGGCATCATCTCCTACATGACCCCTCCGGGCGGCGGCACCACCGACTATGCGGTGGACATCTTCTACAGTGCGGTGAGAGGTGAGACGTTCGTCTGTCCGCTCAAGAAAGGCACAAAGCTCGACATGATGTATATGCCCGACGCTCTGAATGCCGCCATCATGCTGATGGAAGCCAACCCTAAACGGTTGGTTCACCGCAACGGTTTCAATGTGGCCTCGATGAGTTTTGCCCCCGAGACCATCTATGCAGAGATTAAGAAGCACAAGCCTGACTTTGAGATGGTTTACGATGTGGATCCACTCAAACAAAGCATTGCGGAGAGCTGGCCCGACCGGATGGATGACACCTGCGCCCGCCGCGAATGGGGGTGGGCACCGAATTACGACATCACCCGCATGACGACGGACATGTTGGAGAAATTAAGCAAAAGGCTCAAATAAGGGGTAAGGGGCAGGAGGTAAGGGGTTAGAGATTACCTCTGTGCCTTAGACGAGTTACCTACGGACGCAGCACGCTGCGTCCCTACTTTGTAAAACCCACACAAACCTTGTAGAACAAAGAAAGACCAGACGGCACTCACGGTGAGATGGTGTATCGTCTGGTCACCTCGCCTTGATAGGTATTGACAGTCAGCACCAGTTCGTCGCCTTCGTTGAGTCCGTCGAGCGGGATGCTGACATATACCGTTGATGTATAATATTGTGGCACACCGTTTTGGTCATGATACAACTGGAGGTTCAGTTCTGAGGTACCATCGTCGCGATTAACCGTTGATGTCCTCAGCAGCCCTATGCGCTGCAACAGTTTCTCTTCGTCGGTCGTGCCGAACATCAGTTGCAGGGACAGGTTCAAGTAACGATGGTCGGAGCTCACCCACATACTCTCCCACCCTACGGGGTCGAACTTCGGCTCTTCTTTCAGTTCATCCCTGTCATAGGGATTGAGCACCAGCACTTGTGCGACGTTGAACATCCGATAGCATCCTTTTGAGTCAGCCTTCCGCTCATATTGCACATAGGCGCGGTAGAGGCTGTCGGGTGTCGCAGCCCAATCACGCTCAACGGGTTGCGCAAAGGGCACCTCATCACCCTGGTCGGTCACAAGCCGTGTGATTTTTGCCTCGTTATTGGTATAGACATGCCCGAACTCACCGATGAGATAAGAATATTTCCCGTCGCCCGTGTCATAGTCGGAAGAGGTACAAGCCGAAAAAAGCATGAAGAGGAGGAAAAGGAGCCCCGAGAACCCCGGGAGCCCTGGGAGCCCCCACCCTGGGAGCCCCCACCCTGGGAGCCCCCACCCCGGGAGCCCCCACCCCGTCCCTCCCCGAGGGGAGGGCGTGATATGCTGATTAAAAGGGGAATAATTCAACATTCAACACTCAAAATTCAACATTCAACACTCTTAACTGGTTTTTCGCCGGATTGGCATACATGGTCAGCATCCGCTCCCGCAAATAGGGTTGGTCGGGATTGGGTAGTGTGATTTTTTGCATCTGAGCCATCAGATACTGCTCGAAAGCCTTCTCTTCCTCCGCAGTATAACGATCGGCATGGTCGCGACTGCCATTGAGCAGGTCAAGAGCGATAAAATTGTTCGGATAGAGACGGTAATGGCGGTGTATCTCACTATCTATATGTGCCGCCACGGCATCGAAGAGTTCACCCTTAGGCATATCCGGGTCGAGCGAACGCAAGTAGTCGTCGATGCAAGGAGCACAATGGTAATGGATGCGACCTTTATAGCCCATGATACCCGTACGCATGCTGACGACATCATCCTCTTTAGACTTTTTAAACCCGTCGATGTCACGTTTTTGTTGGAACTCCTGAGCCTTGAGATAGTCGCAGGGGTCGAACTCGTATGAGATGGCGAGGGGCACGATATGAAGTGCCGCCAGACGGTCGATGACCGACCCCTCACCGCCCATGGCCATCATCTTGAGGATGGCAGGCTGTGTACGGTCGTCGGAGTCCTTGGCCCTTCCCTCACGCTGGGCAATCCAGATATTCTCGTGTTTCTCGCCTACGGCGTAGTGCATATATTCAGACAGTTTCTTGCTTGCCAACAGCAGTTGCCTTGGCGGCAGACTCCGTTCCACGATAAACGACTTATTGACCCTGACCAAATCTTTCACCCAAGGGAGTGAAAGCAGGTTGTCGCCGATGGCGATCTCGCAGGTCGTTTCAAACTCTGCGTCGATGAGCAGTTTGTCGAGCAATGCCGAGTCGAGCACGATATCGCGGTGATTGCTGACAAAGGTATAGCGGCGGGAAGCATCGAGTACCTCAGCATTCATATCGCATCCGGTACTGGCTTTCGCTAACAGTTCGACCAAGAATCCATAACAGAACTTCTTTTGGAAGTCGAGATTGTCGGTGCAGGTGTGCATCTTGGCGGCAATGGCCTCCACGGGCACACCGGGATAGATATACGAGAGCACGGCAAGAAACTGGCGGTCGGCAAGTAACCTGTCGAACACTTCAGGCAACTCTTCCGGGTTAAAGGGGCGGATGTCGTCGAAGGGAGACCCTCCCCCGGCTCCAGCCTGGGAAGAAGAAACGTTAGGATCTTGAAAATCTGTATTCATAGTTAAGGTTCAAAACTGGTTCTCCACGATGTCGGTGAGTACATCTTTGATGTCGAGACCGGCGGCACGCACCTGCTGGGGAATGAAACTGGTGGCAGTCATACCCGGTGTGGTGTTCACCTCAAGCATGTTGATTTTATCCGTTCCGTCGGCATTCTTCGTCAGGATATAGTCGATGCGGATGATGCCGTTGCAGTGAAGGATGTCGTAGATGGCACTGGTGAGTTCGCTCACGCGGCGGGCAGTCTGCTCGGGGATACGCGCGGGAGTGATTTCATCCACCTGACCATTGTATTTCGCATCGTAGTCGAAAAACTCATTGTTGGTGACCACCTCGGTAATGGGGAACACCACCGACTTCTCCCTTGTCTTATAGCACCCGCAGGTAATCTCCGTTCCATCGAGGAACGCTTCGACCATCACTTCGTCGCTCTCCATCATGGCCTTGCGCAATGCCGGTGCGAGATGGTCGATATTGGTCACCTTCGACACGCCGAAGCTGCTACCGTCGTTGGCGGGTTTCACAAAACAGGGGATACCGATGCGAGTCAGGATGTCATCGTCGCTGACGAGATGCTCATAACCGCGACGGATGAGGAGGCTCTCGGCCACGCTCACGCCATAGCTGCGCAGGTATTGGTTGAGCACGAACTTATCGAAGGTCATGGCTTCGACGAGCACGCCTGATGTGGAATAGGGAATCCGCATCAGTTCGAAATAGCCTTGTAGGATGCCGTTCTCGCCAGGTGTGCCATGGATGGTGATATATGCGTAATCGAACGTCTTATGACGGCCGTTCTCTTGGAACGAGAAATCGTTTCGGTCGATGGGGGTCGTGGTGCCGTCGTTCAGGTTGACATGCCAGTCGAACCCTTTGATATCGACGATATAGACATCATAACGCTCTTTGTCAAAAAAAGAATACAAGCCTTGTGCGGAACGCAGCGACACATCATGTTCGGAAGAGTCGCCGCCGCAAACAATTGCGATAGTACGTTTGTTGGATTTCATTATTATATAAGTTATTCAAGTTTCGCTTGATGCTTCGCACCTTGACCGCCCGTTCGCCATTATTCAACTGAAAGAGTCGTATTCCCTGCTTTTCCAGAGATGTACGCTCTCCATCGCATGATGAGTTTGGCGAAATCATCGGGCCACTCCGAGGTGAAGTCCATCTGTTCGCCCGTGACGGGATGCACAAAACCTAATGTACGTGCGTGAAGCGCCTGCCGGTGGCAGATTTGCAGGCTGTTGTGTATGAACGACATATAGCTGCTGCTGCGCTCGCCACGCAAGATTTCGTTGCCGCCATACCGTTCGTCAGCGAAGAGGGGATGTCCGATATGCTTCATGTGGGCGCGTATCTGATGGGTGCGCCCCGTCTCGAGCACACATTCCACCAAGGTGGTATATCCGAACCGTTCCATCACACGGAAGTGTGTCACCGCCGGTTTGCCCACCTCTGAGTCGGGCGGCATGACGGTCATACGCAGTCTGTCGTGCGGGTCGCGGGCGATGTTCCCCTCGATACGCCCGGTATCGTCTGTGAAATTGCCCCACACCAAGGCGTTGTAACTGCGGTGGGTGGTCTTATTGAAGAATTGCAGTCCGAGGTGTGATTTCGCCTCGGGTGTCTTCGCCACGACGAGCAGTCCGCTGGTGTCTTTGTCGATACGGTGCACCAGCCCCACCTCGGGGTCGTTGGGGTCGTACGACTTCAAGTCGCGCAGATGCCATGCGATGGCGTTGACCAGGGTGCCGTTGAAATTGCCGCAACCGGGATGCACCACCATGCCTGCCGGTTTATTGATGACCATCAACGCATCATCTTCATAGACGATGTTGAGGGGTATCTCTTCGGGGATAATCGATGTGTCGTTTTTGGGACGGTCAAGCATGAGCGTGACCACATCGCCGGGTCGCACCTTGTAACTGTTTTTGGCGGGCAAGCCGTTGACATGCACGAACCCTGCGTCGCCTGCCCGCTGGATGCGGTTGCGCGACGAATGCTGCATATGTTCGAAGAGGAATTTATCCACGCGCACAGCCTCCTGCCCCGGGTCCACCTCCAGGCGGAAGTGCTCGTAGAGTTGCTGGTCGTCTTCCTCTTCTATCTCTTCTATCAGCGATTTGATGTCCGTCATGCCATGAGGAATTAGTTGGCAGGTGCGGGTGCGGGCGCGGGTGCAGGATGCGACTCGGCAGGTGCGGGATGCGACTCTTGCCGTTTCTCTCCTTCTCCGTTCTCCACCTTCTTGGGCCGCGGACGCGGTTTCTTCACTTCGTCGTCATCATCCGTGAACTCATCCACAGGAGCCGTCGTCATTTGTACCTCCACGGCCGGGTCGCGTGTACCGTCGCCCACCTCAAGCGATAGCGTGTCTTCCGTCGAGAGCATATCGCCAGGCTGCAAGATACGATGGCGGCTCTTCACCCGATAAACCCAGTCGTATTCTCCCGGCACGCTCTCCACGCCGATGCGCGTAAATCCGATACCTTCGAGTTTTGTGACGGCATCGCGCAGCGAACTATTGTCGGCGATGTCGGGAATGGGACAGAGGGGAGAATGTGCGGAATTGATTTTCACATAGATGACACGTCCGGGTTTGATGACATCACCGGCGGGAATCGATTGTTCCAAGATGCAGTCGGCGGGCAGCGTTTTGATGAACCCCGTATCACTCACCTCGATGCTCAGGTCAAGGCTGTCGAGCATGGCCTCCGCCTGTTCGTAGCCCTTCTGCGTGATGTCGGGCATCTCTACCGAGCGCCCGTGGTAGGTATATAATTGCAGGGCATACGTGACTCCCCAGAAGAGCAGAATCACGATGACGGCCATCGCCAAAAGGTTGCCCCAAAGATGCCAACTGGCAAATTTTTTAAAGAATTCTTTGATTGTCATCCGGTGTTATTTATTCAAGTACGCATTCGCTCAGCGACTTAATCCCTTTCGGGAACTGAGTTGTTGGTTTATTGACTGCAAAGTTAATGCATTTCGTGGAGTTACTGCCGACAGAAGCGTTAAAAGGAGTTAAAAACCCATATACACAAAAAAACAGGAATGAAGCCTGGCTTCTTCCTGTCCTCCGAATCTTCTACACGCGAACAACCGGTTACTTTCCGTGATGCTCATCGCTAACGCTCAGCTTTTTGCGGCCTTTAGCGCGGCGGGAAGCCAACACGCGGCGACCGTTCTTGGTAGCCATTCTCTCACGGAAACCGTGCTTGTTCACTCTTCTGCGATTGTGGGGTTGGAATGTTCTTTTCATCGTTTTTTCTATGTTTTATTTGTATTATTTCTCAATTTGGGATGCAAAAGTACGCATTTCTTTTTAAATAACAAAGAATTATGCGATTTTTAGCACGAATATTTATGTTTTTTTCGGGATTTTGCGTAACTTTGCACCTGAAAAAGCGATTTTTGTGCTCCAAGAGCACTCATTTGCATGATTATTTTTCAATTTCACATACACTAATTATGATTAAATCACAAGACATCAAGAAAGGTACTTGCATCCGCATGGACGGCAAGTTGTATTTCTGCATCGACTTCCTGCACGTTAAGCCCGGCAAGGGTAACACCATCATGCGCACCACTCTGAAAGACGTGGTGAGCGGCCGTGTGTTGGAGAAGCGTTTCAACATCGGCGAGGCTCTTGAGGACGTGCGCGTGGAGCGCCGCTCCTACCAGTACCTCTACATGGAGGGCGAGGACTACATCTTCATGAACCAGGAGACTTACGACCAGATTCCCATCGCCAAAGACCTCATCACTGGTGTTGACTACATGAAAGAGAGCGACATCGTGGAAGTGGTGAGCGACGCAGACACCAACACCATCCTCTATGCTGAGATGCCGGTGAAGACTGTCCTGCGTGTGACCCACAGTGAGCCGGGCATCAAAGGCGACACCGCCACCAACGCCACCAAACCCGCCACACTGGAGACAGGTGTGGAAGTACGCGTGCCGCTGTTCATCAATGAAGGCGAGCTCATTCAGGTGGACACCCGCGACGGTTCATACTTGCAGCGCGTGAAAGAATAATCGGATGAGATATTCGGTCATCGTACCCGTTTTCAACCGTCCCGACGAGGTGGGTGAACTGCTTGCCAGCCTCAAGGAACAGACATTCACCGACTTTGAAGTGGTGATTGTGGAAGACGGCTCAACGAACACATGTAAGTCGGTGTGTGACGGTTATTCCGGCACACTCGACTTACATTTTTTTAATAAGGACAACTCCGGTCCCGGACAGAGCCGCAACTACGGCGCCGAGCGCGCCCGTGGCGACTATTTCCTCATCCTCGACAGCGATGTGGTGCTGCCTCCGGGTTATCTGCAAGCCGTGGAGGACGAGTTGACGCGCGAGCCTGCCGATGCTTTCGGCGGTCCCGACAGGGCGCACCCCTCGTTCACCGACACGCAGAAAGCCATCTCGTATGCCATGACCAGTTTTTTCACTACGGGCGGCATCCGCGGCGGGAAAAAGAAACTGGACAAGTTTTATCCTCGCTCTTTCAATATGGGCATCCGCCGCGAGGTGTATCAGGCGCTCGGCGGTTTCTCGAAGATGCGTTTCGGTGAGGACATCGACTTCAGCATCCGCATCTTCCAGGGTGGCTACCGTTGCCGTCTCTTCCCCGAGGCTTGGGTTTGGCACAAGCGCCGTACTGACTTCCGTAAGTTTTTCAGGCAGGTATTCAACAGTGGTATCGCGCGCGTGAACCTTTATAAGAAATACCCCGACTCGCTGAAGTTGGTGCATTTGTTGCCGTCAGTCTTCACCGTAGGCACCATCGCGTTGGTGCTCACCTCGGCTGTGGGCAGAGTGCTGATGCACTATGCCGGCACCCACCGTTACTATTGGTTGTGTGCTGCGCCTTGGCTGCCCATCCTCTTGTTTTGCCTGGTCATTCTGATAGATGCCACCATCCGCAACAAGAGTCTGAAAATCGGTTTCATGAGTATAGGAGCATCGTTCGTGCAACTGTTCGGTTACGGTTGCGGTTTCATCAGCGCCTGGTGGAAACGCGTGATTTTAGGCAAAGACGAATACCACGCATTCGATAAAACGTTTTATAAATAGAGGTAAGGGGTAAGGGGTGTGAGGTAAGAGGGGTGAGAGGTAAGAGGTAAGGGGTGAGAGGTATAAGATATGAGTAAGGGGTGTGAGGTATGAGGTATGAAATATGAGGTGATATGGACAATTTGAGCATCACACAATGGGCGATGGAAGACCGGCCACGCGAGAAGCTGATGGCCCAAGGACCGGCGGCGCTGACTAACGCAGAGTTGCTGGCCATCCTCATTGGCTCGGGACAACCCGGAGTCTCGGCTGTGACGCTGATGAAACAGGTGCTCCACGACTGCGAGGATAGGCTGAATGTGCTGGGAAAGATGAGCATCGGTGAGCTGATGAAATTTAAAGGCATCGGCGAGGCGAAAGCCATCACCATCATAGCTGCCTGTGAACTGGGGAAGCGGAGGCAGTTGGAAGAGGTGAGGAAGCGCAACAGGATGGACAGTTCGCAGAACATTTACGAGCTGATGGTGGAACGTCTGCGCGACAAAGATGTAGAAGAGGCCTGGGTGGTTCTGATGAACCAGAACTACGGTCTCATCAAAGAGATAGAACTGTCGCACGGCGGCATCAGCGAGACATCCGTAGATGTGCGCATCGCCCTGAAGCATGCACTGCTGAATAATGCCACCGTCATCGCCCTGTGCCACAACCACCCGTCGGGCAACACCCATCCGAGCAGGGATGATGACCGGTTGACCGAACGGTTTAAGAAAGCGTGTGAACTGATGCGCATCCATTTTCTCGACCACGTCATCGTGACCGACGGCGACTACTACAGTTACCGTGACAACGGAAGACTTTGAACTTTGAACTATATGATTACTAAGTAGGGACGCGGCGTGCCTACTTTCCAACTCACAAACTCCCAGAAAATAACTATTGTCTTCACTCCTCCACTCCTCGAAAACTATTGTCCAAACTCCTAAACTCCCAAACTCCCAAACTCCTAAACTCCCAAATAAAGCCATGACTCAAGAAGAAAAGACCCAAATAGAAGAGCGCATCGTGGATGTGCTCCGCACCGTGTTCGACCCGGAGATACCCGTCAACATCTACGACTTAGGACTCATCTATCAAGTTGACGTGAAAGACGACTATACCGTGGATATCGACATGACCTTCACGGCTCCCACTTGTCCTGCCGCCGACTTCATCCTCGAAGATGTGCGACAGAAAGTAGAGGCGGTGACAGGGGTGAAGAGTGCCAACGTGCAACTGGTGTTTGAGCCCGAATGGGACAAGAGTATGATGAGTGAAGAAGCACGCGTAGAATTAGGATTAGACTAACGACTGACAGCTGATGAAAAACATTTATTTCCTCTCCGATGCCCATTTAGGGTCGCTCGCCATTGAGCATTCACGCACACAGGAGCGCCGTCTGGTGCGTTTTCTCGACAGCATCAAGCACAAAGCCGCTGCCGTGTATCTGTTGGGCGATATGTTTGACTTTTGGAACGAGTATAAACTCGTGGTACCCAAAGGTTATACCCGCTTTTTGGGTAAGTTGTCGGAACTGACCGACCTTGGTGTGGAGGTGCATTTTTTCACCGGCAACCACGACCTGTGGACCTATGGTTATTTGGAGCAGGAATGCGGGCTGATTGTACACAAACAACCGCTCACCACGGAGATTTACGGGAAGATATTCTTCATGGCCCACGGTGACGGACTGGGCGACCCTGACAAGAAATTCAAGCTGTTGCGCAGTATGTTCCACAACCGCACCTGCCAACGGCTGCTCAATTTCATCCATCCCCGTTGGGGCATGGGATTAGGCTTGAACTGGGCGAAGCACAGTAGGATGAAGCATCCCGACGGCAAAGAAGAACCCTATATGGGCGAAGATAAGGAGCATCTGGTGCTCTTCACGAAAGAGTACATGAAGACGCACGATAATATCGACTACTTCATCTTCGGTCACCGGCATATAGAACTCGACCTGATGCTGTCGCGCAAAACGAGGATGATTATCCTGGGCGACTGGATTTGGCATTTCAGCTATGTTGTGTTCGATGGCGAGCATCTCTTCTACGAAGAGTATATTGAAGGTGAGAGTCAACCGTAAAATGGAGGTGATGAGGCCATGTTTGGCGTTATCAGGCGAGAGATAAGGGGTGGAGGTCATGAGGCGAACAATATGAGGTTGTGATACGTTGAAGAAAACGGCCTATTCGCTGAAAATAATTGTTGACACTCGAATTGCGCCTTACTTTTGCAAACGAAAATGAGGCATTTCTGCATACGATAAGAAAATACAAAAAGGAAGCAATATAGACATCATAAGAATCAGGTTTGTAGAATCAAGTTAAGTCTTTTTTAAAAAGGCGCATCTCGTGAGAGACGCGCCTTTTATTCTATTCTGCCCCCTCCCCTATTCACCGCGTGGGGATTCACTCGGGTAGGAAGGGATAGTGATTACAACAGATTCATGGTGTCGGTGGCAATCATCAGTTCCTCGTCGGTGGGGATGACCAGAACCTTGACACGTGAGTCTTCGGCCGAGATAACAGCCTCTTCACCACGCACCTTGTTCCGTTCCTCGTCGAACTTCACACCAAGGAACTCCATGTCCTTGCAGACCTCCGAACGCATGCTGACCTGGTTCTCGCCCACACCTGCAGTGAACACGATGATATCGAGTCCGCCCATAGCGGCAGCGTAGGCACCGATATATTTCTTGATACGATAGAAATACATATCCTGTGCCAGACGGGCACGGGCATCACCATCGAGGGCAGCCTGTTCCACGTCGCGCATATCGCTCTTGCCGCCAGTGAGTCCGGCCACACCACTCTTCTTGTTGAGCAGGTTGGACATACCATCAGCATCGAGTCCGAGTTTCTTCTCAATGAACGTCACGGCGCCACCGTCGATGTCGCCGGCGCGTGTACCCATCATCAGACCTTCGAGCGGTGTGAGACCCATTGAGGTGTCCACGCACTTGCCATCTTTCACAGCGCAGATAGAGCCGCCGTTGCCCACATGGCAGGTGACCATCTTCGTTCCCTCAGGCTTGATGCCCAAGAACTCGCAGGCGCGTGCCGACACATAGCGGTGACTGGTGCCGTGGAATCCGTAACGACGAATGCCATATTTCTCGTAGAGCTCGTAGGGGATGGCATACATATAAGCCTTAGCGGGCATGGTCTGGTGGAAGGCAGTATCGAACACGCCCACCTGAGTCAGTCCTGGCATGAGTTCCTTGACGGCGTTGACACCCTTCAGGTTGGCGGGGTTATGCAGCGGAGCCAGGTCGGAGCACTCCTCAAACGCCTTGAGCACCTCGTCGGTGAGGATGACGCTCTTGTTGAACTTCTCACCACCATGCACCATACGATGGCCTACGGCGTCGATCTCTTTCAGGTCTTTGATGACACCTATCTCAGGGTCGGTGAGCAGAGAGAAGATGAACTTCACGCCCTCGGTATGTTCGGGGATGTCGTGCATGATTTGTTTTTTCTCGCCGTTGGCGAGTTTCACTTTCACGAAAGAGCCATCGAGTCCCACGCGCTCAGCGCCACCCGATGTCATCACCGTCTTGGTATCCATGTCATACAATGCGTACTTGATAGACGATGAACCACAATTTAAAACTAAAATTTTCATATCTTTAGAATTACGAATGTTGAATTACGAATGTTGAATGATTGCGCGATGCGCAATGTTGAATGACGAATGTTGAATGACGAATGTTGAATGATTGCGCGTACGCAATGCAGAATGACGAATTACGAATTATTTTTTCTGGCAGATTTTGTGATAGAGACTAATAGTTTTTTAAGTTCTTCACAGTCGTTATTAATAGAAAGGAACTGACGCTCATCAAGATACATTGTTGCTCGAAGAAGCCGTAACCAGAACAGAGCCTCATTACACTCTTTCAAAGAAATGTACACTTTGGCGATGAAATCGCTTTTACTGATGGCACACTGTGCCTCAGACATATTCGCTCCGATGCTCGTTCCACTTCGGAATAGCTGATCCGCAATCCTATATTCTTTTTTCTCTTCATTGAGGAAATGACAGAGATTGACTATACGAATTGCGAAATTCATACATTTCTCTTCGACGACTTTGCCAAAATCACTCATGCCACGACAATTCTACATGATTTCATTCTTCATCGTGCGAAGCACGACCACTCCACATTCGTCATTCCTCATTCGTCATTATTTTGCATCCATGGCCTGGCAGGCGGTGATGGCGACGAGGTAGTAGATGTCCTCGACGGAGCAACCACGGCTGAGGTCGTTGACCGGACGAGCGATGCCTTGGAGGATAGGACCAATGGCGATGGCATTGCCCAGACGCTGCACCAGCTTGTAAGCGATGTTACCCACTTCCAAGTTGGGGAACACGAGCACATTGGCCTTGCCGGCGATGTCGCTACCGGGAGCCTTCTTCGCACCGACAGAGGGAACGAGGGCGGCATCAGCCTGCAACTCTCCGTCCACCTTGAGTGTCGGGTCGAGTTCACGTGCCAGACGGGTAGCCTCAATCACCTTGTCCACCACCTCGTGAGTGGCACTGCCTTTGGTCGAGAAGCTGAGCATCGCCACGCGGGGGTCTTCAAACCCAGCCACGCTCTTGGCGGTCTGTGCTGTGCAATAAGCGATTTGCGACAACTGCTTGGCATCGGGAGCCGGGGTCACGGCCACATCACCAAACACAAGCACGCCGTTCTCGCCGTACTCGGGGCAGTTGGTCACCATCAGCATGGCACCGCTGACGCAAGTGATGCCCGGGGCACATTTGATAATCTGCAATGCGGGGCGCAAGGTGTCGCCCGTAGTGCTCAGTGCACCGGAGATTTGTCCGTCGGCTCCTTCCGTTTTGATAATCATACAACCCAGATAGAGCGGGTTCTTCACCAGTTCGCGGGCTTTCTCAATGGTCATGCCTTTCTTCTCACGCAGTTTGGTGAGCAGTTGGGCATACTCCTCGCTCTTGGGATTGTTCTCGGGATCGATAAGGGTAGCCTTGTCGATATTCGTCAGTCCCCATTCTCCAGCCAGACGGTGTATCTCATCGGGATTGCCAATGAGAATCAGGTCGGCGATGTCCTCTGCCAACACACGGTCGGCGGCTCTCAGTGTACGCTCCTCGGTTGCCTCGGGAAGCACGATGCGCTGCTTGTTACTCTTAGCGCGCTGAATAATTTGCTGTATTAAATCCATAGTGTTAATAAAGATATTTGTTTGATATTGTTTTGAAATGTTTTGATAGATTATGCTCTTTTTCAAGACTATGCCGTATGCACATCAGCCATCTCCTGCGTCAGAATACTCTCCAAATCCTCGGCAGAAAGGCGCGCTTTCAGTTCACCGCCCACGGCGATGCTGATACGTCCGGTCTCCTCGCTCACCACCACAGCCAGCGCGTCGGTCTCCTGCGAGATGCCAAGGGCCGCCCTGTGGCGCAAGCCATACTCCTTGGGGATGTCCAGGTCGTGCGACACGGGCAGGATACAGGCTGCCGCCCGTATGCGGTTTTTGGTGATAACCATACCACCATCGTGCAATGGCGAGTTCTTAAAGAAGATATTCTCAATGAGCCGTTGGTTGACCGCCGCGTCTATCACATCGCCTGTCATCACCACTTCGTCCAATGATTTGTGCCGCTCCAACACGATGAGTGCCCCCACCTTGCCGCGGGCCATATTCTGACAGGCTCTGACGATGGGCATAACAGCATCGTTTTTCTGTGTTTTCATACGCTCCTCACGACGTTTGGCCGATGTGAAGAAATTCACCAGATTGGCCACTTTACGATGTGCACCGATATTATATAGGAATTTTCGTATGTCGTCTTGGAAGAGGATGACGATGCCGATGACACCGACGCTCACCACCTTGTCGAGGATGGCGCCCATGAGTTTCATCTCCAGCACATGGCTCACGAACAGCCATACCACGACGAAAACCATGATGCCGATGAACACGTTCAGCGAACGCGACACCCGCATGAGGCGATAAACATAGTATAACAGGAGTGCCACCAATATGATGTCAATGGCATCTTTCACTCCGAAGTCAAAAAACATATTTGAGGGTTGAAGGTTGAGGGTTGAGGGTTGAAGGGTTAAGGTTGAGGGAGGAGGGTTGAGGGGTTAAGGTTGAGGGAGGAGTTGCATATACAATTCGACACATTCCACGGCCTGCCGCACATCGTGTACGCGAAGCACGGAAGCGCCTTTCATGAGCGCCATCGTATTGAGTGCTGTGGTGCCATTCAGCGCATCCGCAGCGGTATTGCCCAGCACACGTGTAATCATCGACTTACGCGACATCCCGGCCAAGACTGGCAGTCGGAGCATCTGCAAACGTTCCATCACCGACAGTACCGCATAGTTCTGCTCCAAGGTTTTTCCGAAACCGAATCCAGGGTCGAGGATGACATCTGCCACGCCCAAAGCATGCAACTGCTGCACCTCGCGGGCGAAAGCCATCAACATCATACGCATATCAGACTGTACGGAAGTGAGGATATAGGGCACCCGCAACCGGGCGACCATCTGGAACATCTCAGGCACGTCATCGGCAGCCCTTTCTGGCGCTAACGACAAACCGCCTTCTGTTACATCATTGATGATACATGCGCCAAACTCCTCGACGCACATCTTCGCCACCTCGGGACGGAAGGTATCGACGCTGACGGGCATGTCAGGGCACGCGCGCCGCACGGCGGTCAGCCCTGAGCGCAACCGTGCCATCTCCTCTTCGACTGGCGGTGCCACAAAGCCGGGGCGTGTGGAGCACCCTCCCACATCGATGACAGCGCCACCCTCCTCAGCTATCTCGACGGCACGGCGGGCAATCTCCAACTCCGTCTGTTCGCGACTGTCGGCATAGAATGAGTCGGGCGTTACGTTGACGATTCCCATCACAACAGGCCGAGACAAGTCGAGCAACTTGCCACCTACACGGATGGTTCCTTCGTATTTCAGACTCATTTTGATGTGTCGATGTATTTGCGCTGCGAAGTTAATAAAAAAAATGAAATAACACACGATGTTTCATCGAAAAACATTACTTTTGCACCCACAGAAAGGAAAAAAACATGAAAACAGAACAACTTTACAGCATCTTCCAACAGCACCCGCAAGTGACAACCGACAGTCGCGACTGCCCCGCAGGGTCCATTTTCTTCGCACTGAAGGGGGAATCGTTCAACGGCAACGCCTTCGCTGCCATGGCCTTAGAGAAGGGTTGCGCATACGCCGTCATCGACGAGGCGCAATACCAAGTGGCTGACGATGAGCGGTATATCCTCGTGGATGACTGTCTGACAGCCTTGCAGCAGTTGGCTCGCGAGCACCGCCGTGCCCTGGGCACGAAGATCATCGGCGTGACAGGCACCAACGGCAAAACGACCACCAAGGAACTGATTGCCACCGTGCTCGGCGAGAAATATCATGTTCACTACACACGTGGCAACTTCAACAACCATATCGGCGTGCCGAAAACACTGTTGCAGATGACCCGTGAGCATGACATCGCCGTGATAGAGATGGGTGCCAACCATCCGGGCGAAATCAAGACGCTGGTGAACATCGTGGAGCCTGACTGCGGCATCATCACCAATGTCGGGAGAGCCCATCTGGAGGGATTCGGCAGTTTCGAAGGCGTGGTCCGCACCAAAGGCGAGCTCTACGATTTCCTCCGCACACGTCCCGGCAGCACCGTCTTCATCCACAACGAGAATGAGCATCTGTTGAGTATCGCCGAAGGACTGCACCTCGTACGCTATGGCACGCGACCCGACGAACGCCTGTCGGTCGAGGGTGAGGTGATTTCATGTGCCCCCTACCTGAAATTCGCATGGCATCCGCGGAATGAAGAGCCACGCACCATACAGACACATCTCATCGGCGCGTACAACATCTACAACATGCTGGCCGCAGCTTGCATCGGATTGCACTTCGGTGTCACACCCGAACAGGTGGACCATGCGCTGGCAGGATATATCCCCAGCAATAACCGCTCTCAGTTGGAAGAGACAGCCGACAACCACCTCATCATCGACGCTTACAACGCCAATCCCACGAGCATGAATGCCGCCCTGACCAACTTCCGTGATATGGAGGTGTCGCCCAAGATGGCCATCCTCGGTGATATGCGCGAATTGGGAGCCGTCAGCCGCGAAGAGCACCAAAAGGTCGTCGATTTCCTGACAACCGCGGGCATCGACGAGGTGTGGTTGGTGGGTGAGGAGTTTGGCAAGATAGACAGCCGTTTCCGCAAGTTTACCGACGTTGAAGCTGTGAAGTCGGCCATCGCCCAGGAAAAGCCACGCGGTTACTATATCCTCATCAAGGGCAGCAACAGCACACGTCTGCACCAGTTGCCTTCTATTCTTTGAGCTTTGTGATTGCTCTCAATACTTTGAGCTTTGTGATTACCAAGTAGGGACGCGGCACGCCGCGTCCCTACTTGAAAGATTTCTCGAACTCTTCATTTCTCATTTCGCATTTATCATTTATCATATAGCGAAAGCGCCTAACAACTTTTTCAAAAGAAATATAGCCGAAAATTTGTCAGTATGGTGAAAAAGTCCTAACTTTGCACCGCTTTTCGAGAAATCGGGGGCTATCGGGATGTAGCGCAGTTGGTAGCGCACTACGTTCGGGACGTAGGGGTCGGGCGTTCGAGTCGCCTCATCCCGACCAAAAGGCTTAAAGAAGCAGGACAATGGTCCTGCTTTTTTGATGGGCGTAAGGTATGCCAAATACTCTATATTCTTCAGAACTCCACATAGGGCGACAGGCGTTCGATGGCTTCGGGGGGGAAGTCTTTGTGCAGGCGCAAATCGTCTAAACTCTTCAAAGGGCCATTCAGGCGGCGGTAATCCTCGATGGCACGGGCCTGATAAAAGCTGAGGTAAGGGTGCTGCTTCATCTCGTTCACACTCATCTTATTCACATTGATCTTGCGCAAACGGATGTCGCCGATAACGAAATACGGGATGGCATCGACAGGGAAGCCCTCAATCTCACGCAACTGTTCCACGCTGTAATAACCGCCGAGTTGTTGACCGTAACGAATGATGCGGCGGGCGAAACCGCTGCCCACGCCAGGCACTTTTTTCAGCATGGTGGTGTCGGCACCATTGAGCGTGATGTGCTCGCCCGGCTGCAACTTCAACGGACGGGCGAGCGTATCGCGTACATAGGTTTCACGTTCGGGCACCAACGTGGCGGCCGGCGCATACTCCCCAGAGATACGGATATACGGTTCCAATTCCTTGTACTGCTTCACTGTCAGTCCGTATAGCCGTGCGAAGTCTTCCGGTTGACGATAGACACCCCCTTTTGCCCTGTACCGATAGATGTTCCTCACCTGCCAGGGTTGCAAGCCCAGACGCAACAACTGCGTGCTATCGGCTGTATTGGGGTCGAACTCAAACAGTTCAGCCACACGCCCCTCTACCTGATAATACTTCGGAGGCCGTGGGGTATAGCCACGTTTCTGACCTTTCCACTGCCTGTGACGTGTACTGTCATAGCCACCGTATCCTACCGGTGCCACCGCGATAGAGTCTTCTTCGGTGACGGTGGTGGTATCTTTACCGCCGCCCACGAGATATGACACCGACAATGCCACCGCCATGACCACGACAATCACTGTGAGTACACGCCTGTCGGACTTCTGAAAATAGAGAAACTCCTTCCACGACATAGCCGCATGATGTTAGATGACGCCCAACTGATGAAGGAATACCGCCAGGATGCACAAGGGGCATACGCAGCGCACCAAGAACAAGAAGATGTGATAATAGCCTTTGCCATTCTCACCCCAGTTCGTCAACTGGTCGGAAACGATATGGCGCGGCAGGAACCACCCCACGAACAGACAAGTGAGCAACGAGCCGAGCGGCAACAGAATCTGCGCTGTGAGCCCGTCGCAGAAATCGAGCAACGTCTGTCCTGCGATGGTCAATCCATCGACAGCCCCCATTGAGAGCGAGCACAACCCCCCGATGACGCTACAGAGAACCGTGACGATCCATGCGCCAGCCCGTCGTGAGATGTGCAACTCCTCATGGAAGAACGCCGTGCCAATCTCATGCATAGAAATGGTTGAGGTGAGGGCGGCCAACGCCAAAAGCGCATAGAACAACACGGAGATCACATATCCCAGCACAGGCACAGCAGCGAAAGCTTGTTGAAACACATTGGGCAGGGTGATAAAGATGAGCGACGGTCCGGAATCGGGATTGACACCTACAGAGAAAGCCGCCGGGAAAATCATCAGTCCGGCGAGGATGGCGATGAACGAGTCGAGCAACGCGATTTGCGTGGCAGAACGAGCCAAACGGGTTTTCTTATTAAAATACGAGGCGTACGTACAAAGACAAGCCGTGCCGAGACTGAGAGAGAAGAACGCCTGTCCCAACGCCTCCAGGAACACGCTGCCGGAGAGTTTGGAGAAATCGGGCTTCAACAAGAACTCGATGCCAGCCCCTGCGCCGGGGAGCATACACGAAGCAGCCACGATGACCAACAGCAACACCAAAAGGACAGGCATCATCAGTTTCGAAGCACGCTCAATGCCATGGCGAACACCCTTGACAACGACAAAATGGGTGATGACGATGAAACCGACGGCCCACAACGCAGGTTTCCATGGATTCGAGGAAAACGAGGTGAAATAGTCTGCCACCGCACCCGCATCGCCTTGCAATTGTCCACCCAGTGACACCATGAGATACTGAATGCACCAACCAGCCACCACAGCATAGAACCCCAGAATAATCATTGAGGTGACAACACCAAGAAAACCGGTGACAGCCCATGGTGTGCGTCCCGCCAAGGAATGGTAGGCACGGGCAGCATTGGTGCCCGACTGACGCCCGATGATAAACTCGGCCACCATGCCGGGAATGCCTAAGAGGAAGACACAACCCAGATAGATGAGGATAAAAGCGGCGCCACCATTCTGACCCGTCATAAACGGGAAACGCCAAATATTGCCCAATCCGACTGCCGAACCGGCTGTAGCCAGAATGATACCTAAACGTGTATTGAAATGTCCGCGGTCGGTCATAGGGTATAGGGGAGTTAAAAGGAGTTAGTGGGAGATAGAGGGAGATAAAAGGAGATAGAGGGAGATAAAAGGAGATAGAGGGAGATAAAAGGAGATAGAGGAAGATAAAGGGAGAAATCAAATATTAAAGACGCCTAATTGGTGGAGGAAGACTGCCAGGATGCAAAGGGGGCAGACGAAACGGATGAGGAAGAGATAGGCTGCAAAGAGGGAACCACGCAGCGTGCCACCATTGGTGAACTCATCACGCACGTCCTGCTTGGGCACATACCACCCTAAGAAGATGCAGGTGAGGAAACCGCCGATAGGCAGGAATATCTGACCCGTGACGAAATCGAAGATACTTAACAACGGCAAGCCGAAGAGTGAGAGTCCGTCAAAAGCACCGAGTGAGAAAGAGCAGAACATGCCTATCACCGCGGTGGTGATGGTGACAATCCATGCGGCCTTCTTCCGTGTGAGATGCAACTCCTCCTCAAAGAAAGCCGTGCTCACCTCATGCAGTGAGATGAGCGAGGTCAGTGCCGCCAACGACAGCAAGGCATAGAAGAGCAACGATATGATATATCCCACTACGGGCATCGACAAAAAGGCCTGATGAAACACATTGGGCAGTGTTTTGAACAGCAGCGAAGGACCCGCATCGGGCTCAACCCCCACGGAAAAAGCTGCGGGGAAGATCATCAGGCCAGCCAGGATGGCCACCAGACAGTCAATGACACTGATTTGCACAGCCGATTTCATCAGATGCGTGTCGCGGCTGTAATACGAGGCATAGGTGCAGATGCACCCCATGGCGATGCTCAGCGAATAGAACGACTGTCCCAGCGCACCGAGAAACATCTTCCCGTCTAATTTGTCAAAATCAGGGTGGAAAAGGAAAGCTATGCCTTTTTCTGCATCGGGAAGGAGACACGAGGCCACGACCACAAACAGCAACAAGATAAAGAGCGTGGGCATGAGCACCTTCGACGCTTTCTCGATGCCATTGCGCA
The DNA here is from genome assembly GCA_946404865.1 of uncultured Prevotellaceae bacterium. GTDB lineage: Bacteria > Bacteroidota > Bacteroidia > Bacteroidales > Bacteroidaceae > Prevotella. Next base: position 92,111 of record CAMJFC010000001.1, on the reverse strand, counting down.
CACCACGTACGATGACGAAGTGAGTGATGAGGAGGAAAGCCGCCGCCCACACCACAGGACGAACGGGGTCGGCAGCGAAATCATCGAAATACTGTCCGATGGCCGCCTTGTCGGTACCAATCTGTTGCGTAGCCGAACCGTAGATGTACTCCAGACACCAACCCGACACCACCGCATAATAGCCCGTGATGAGGAAACCTGTGAGCACCCCTAAATAACCGACGCACTTCCACATCGACCCTTTGCCCACATTGCTGTATGCCCGCGCGGTGTTAGCAGCGCCCCTGCGACCGATAATCAACTCGCTCACCATACAAGGGATGCCCAACACCAGTACACAAGCAATGTACACGAAGATAAACGCCGCGCCGCCGTTCTCGCCCGCCATATAGGGGAAACGCCATATATTACCCAACCCCACAGCGGAGCCCGCCGTTGCCAGGATAATACCTAATTTACTGCCAAAACTGGCCCTGCTTGTCTTTGCCATAGATTCAAAATGATTATTCTACCCCATTCCATGATTTGGAGTTGAATCATTTAACAAGCGGCAAAATTACGAAAAAATAGTATTATCTGGGCTAAAAATGCGGAGATAATCATTACCTTTGCCGAAAAATTCAAAAATCATCAGCAAAAATGCGCTATTTGCGTCATATTGTCACTTCTTACCCCCTCTCATGCGTGCTCATCGCCGCCATCTGGGTGCTTTGTTTCTGCACGCCTCCCTCCACCCCGCTCGACAGCATCCAATACATCGACAAATGGGAACATACGGTGATGTATTTGGGCACATGTCTGGTGATATGGATAGAATACATCCGCCGGCACCAACGTGCCGACGGACGCAAATTATTTGTAGGAGCATGGCTCGCCCCTGTGCTGATGAGCGGTGTCATCGAACTGCTGCAAGCCTACTGCACAGGAGGGCGCCGCAGTGGTGAGTGGTTGGACTTTGCCGCCAACACCACAGGCTGCACCTTAGCCGCTCTTATCGGTATTCTTCTGGTAGTGTGGCGCGCCAGACACTGAAGGGTGCACGACGCAGGTGCGAGTTGTAGAAACGGCGGTCGCCCGTCACTTCCATACCGATGAAGTCGGGTTGCTCATAAACCTCATCCTCGCCATGCAGTTCCACCTCGGCCATGACCAAGCCTTCGTTGGCGCCGTAGAACTCGTCCACCTCGAAGGTGTGGTCGCCCGATTTCACCAGATAGCGCCGTTTGTCTATCATACCGGGCTCACAGAGTTCCAGCAGGTGTTCCGCCTCGTCGCGTGTGATTTCCTTTTCAAACTCGTAACGGGTCATGCCGCCATTGCGCGAAGGCCCTTTGATGGTGAGGAAGGCCTGGTTGTCGCGCACACGTATTCGCACGGTAGCGCTCTGACAAGGCATATAAGCCTGACGGATATGGTAGGAGGCATAGGCACGGCTTTTGAAGTCGATGCCTTTTTTGACAAGGAACTTGCGTTCTATCTCCAGACCGCTCATACTCAAGAGGCAAGCCAGATGGAATAGCAAGCGAAACCGATGGCCAGAAGCACCAGCACGCCAAAAATCCATTTCACCACATTACTCCCTTGCTGTTGCTCGCGTTTTTCACGCGCAGCAATCTTTGCGTTTTTTCTTTGTTTGTTGCTCATATTATTAGGTTTTTGGAAATATTCTTAAGGTACTAAAGGAGGCTATAGAATAGAACTACGCCTCGGTGGTGGGAAATTCCATGAGGTAGGCTTTGATGAAACCGTCGAGTTTGCCATCCATCACCGCATCGACATCCGAGGTCTGATAATTGGTGCGATGGTCTTTCACCCGCCGGTCGTCAAACACGTAGCTTCGGATCTGACTGCCCCACTCTATCTTTTTCTTGCCCGCCTCGATTTTGGCTTGAGCCTCGAGCCGTTTTTTCATGGCACGGTCGTAGAGCTGCGACTTCAACAGCAGTAAAGCTTTCTCCTTGTTTTTCGGTTGGTCGCGCGTCTCTGTGTTTTCAATGAGGATTTCCTCCTCCTCACCCGTATCGGGGTCGGTGTACCAATAGCGCAAGCGTACGCCCGACTCCACCTTGTTGACGTTCTGTCCGCCGGCGCCACTGCTTCGGAACGTGTCCCATGACAATTTGGCCGGATCAACATAGACCTCGATGGTGTCATCTACAAGGGGTGACACGAAGACACTGGCAAAGCTGGTCATCCGCTTGCCTTGCGCATTGAAGGGCGACACGCGCACCAACCGGTGTACGCCATTCTCGCTTTTGAGGTATCCATAAGCATACTCACCGCCCTCAATCTCCATCGTCACGCTCTTGATGCCCGCCTCGTCGCCGTCCTGCAGGTTGCTCACCGTCACCTTATATCCGTGAGCCTCGGCCCACCGCATATACATACGCATGAGCATCTGCGCCCAGTCCTGGCTCTCCGTACCTCCAGCACCGCTGTTGATTTTCAGCACACAGTCCATAGGGTCTTCTTTCTGTCGAAGCATATTCTTCAGTTCCAGGTCTTCGATGGCTTTAATGGCGGCGGCATAATCATTGTCCACCTCCTCTTCGGTCACCATCTCATCGTGGTAGAAGTCGAAAGCCAACTGCAATTCGTCGGCACGGTCGCGCGCCTCCTTGTATCCATCAAGCCACCGTTTGATGTCTTTCACCTTTTTCATCTGCGCCTGCGCCCGTTTCGGGTCTTCCCAGAAATCAGGTGCCTGCGTGCGAAGCTCCTCCTCCTCAAATTCCAATTGTTTCTTATCGATGTCAAGATAGCGGTGCAGAGCCTCGGCCCGTTCCAGCACATCCTTCAGTTGGTCGCTTGTAATCATAGATTATTCTTTGTACATTTCTTCGATTTGCGGAGCATAGTTTCTGTTGAGCACACTGCGCCGTATCTTCAGGGTGTTGGTCAGTTCACCTTTCTCCATGCTGAACATCTCGGGCAAGAGGGTGATGCGTTTCACCGTCTCGTACGATGCCAATCCCTGTTGGAGGGTCTCGATGCGCTCCATGAGCATCTCAATGATATTGGAGTCGGCGCACATCTCCTCGCGAGAGCTGAACTCCATGTCATGCTCTTTGGCGTATGCCTCCAACATCTCATAGTTGGGCACGACCAAAGCCGACACGAACTTTCTCTCATCGGCAATGATGGCCACCTGCTCGATAAACTTATCCACCAACAGTTTGGCCTCAATCATCTGGGGAGCGATATATTTGCCGTTCGATGTCTTGAAGAGGTCTTTGATGCGCTCTTTGAGGAACAGTTCACCATCCTGTATGTATCCCGCATCGCCGGTGTGGAAGAAGCCATCAGCATCGAATGCGTCGGCAGTCATCTTCTCCCGTTTGTAGTAACCGCGTGTGATGGTCGGTCCTTTGAGCAAGATTTCCTCATTGTCGCCGATTTTCACCTCGATGCCCTCGATGGGCCGTCCTACCGACCCGATACTGTAGGGCTCTCCCAGATGGTCGCACGACACAGTGGCGAGGCTCTCCGTCAGTCCGTAGCCCACAATCATGTTGATGCCGATGGCGTGGACGAACTCCTCCACCTCCTCCGACACGCGGGCGCCGGCCGTGGGGAAGAAGTGCGCATCCTCCAAGCCCAGTTCTTTGCGAATCAGGCTGAACACCGTCTTATTGAAGAACTGATAGCGCATGGCCAGTCCCACAGAGGGTCGCCGGCCATTGCTGAGATATTCGATATTGTGCTTGCGTCCGGTATTGAGCGCGCTCTTAAACAAAGCCCTTTTCATGCCCGACGCGCCGTCTATTTTGGCTTTCACACCGGCATACACCTTCTCCCAGAACCGCGGCACGGCGCACATACAGGTGGGGTGCGTTTCGCGCATGGCCTCTTGTATCTCACGGGGGTTGGTATTGACGATGAGCCGGGCACCCATGGTCAGGCAGAGGTAGGTCCATCCACGCTCAAACACGTGGGTGAAAGGCAGGAAGTTCATCACCCGGTCAGACTCACCCACCGGCACGCATTTGCCGTTGGCCTCCATGGCAGCATGATACTGGCTGTATGAGAGGATGACACCTTTGCTGTCGCCTGTGGTGCCACTGGTATATAGGATATTGGCGATGTCGTCCTCGTTGGCCTCAGCCCAGCGGCGCTCAACTTCGCTCTGACGCGGATAGTCTTCGCCAAGTTTGAGGAAGTCGTCGAAATAGATGGTGTTGGTGTCTTGCGGACTGATGTGCACATGATTGTCGAAGACGATGATGCGCTCCATGCTGGGGCACTGGGCCAACACACGGAAAGCCTTATCGTACTGTTCCTGTTCGCCGACAAAGAGGATACGCACCCCCGCGTCGGCAATCATGAACCGAATCTGTTCCTCACTGCAGGTGGCATAAAAGGGGATGGTGACGGCTCTGATGCCAAAGGCACCGAAATCGCAGAAGAGCGACTGCACGGCATTTTGTGAGAACACACCGATGTTCTCCTGTACAGCCACACCGAGATTGAGCAGGGCGTTTGACACCTGCTTGACCCGCTGCGAGAAATAATTCCATGTGACCGTTTTCCATTTCTTGGTGCCGAACTCACGGTAAGTGAGAACGGGTCGCGCACCGTACTTTTTCGCCTGTTCGTGGATTAAAATAGAAAAATGGCACTTCGTCTGCATACTCAAATTTTTTATAACAATGCAAAAATACAAAGAATCGCCGAAAATAAAAAGTTTTTGGCGATTTTTTGTAAAAAATTGGGTATATCCTTGACAGAAGTAACGATTCTGTCAATAACTTTCCTAAAGATTACGTGGAATGACGGCCTCTCCTTTTCTTTTTCGCTTTCTTCTTCACGCCCATCTTGGGGTTGGCCTTTTCTTTTTCCACACCGTTCAGATAATCCTTCATCGAAGCTTTCCAGACAAAGGTGTCAGGCTGCAACTGGATGAACTCGTCGATACGCCACGAGTCATCCACCATGACCATCTTCAGGAGCAAGGGCTCGTCGCCCGGTCCATTATGCAGGTGCATGGACACCTGTGCCTTGCCCTCCGTCAGGTCCAAGCTGTCAACGGTGATGTCGGTGGCTTCTATGGGACCAGCCACCTCCTTCCCCATCACCCAGTAATCGACGTCAGTGAAGGGCTGGTCCTGCCGTGTGGTATCCTTGACCCTGACAGCATCGATGGTCTGCAACCAGTCGTCGGAGCAGTATAGTCCGTCGAGGTCGATGCTCTCCCCCACCGGACTGGTACAGTAGGCCTCCTCGACCTGATCATAGACGAGGGCCACCTGCTCCTCTATCGCCTTTGTTGCTTCTTCGATTGCCGCTTGTTGCTCTGCAACCGCCCGCAGCGAGTCTTCGTTCACCATCGATGCTGTCGAATCAACGTCAGACGACGCCGGTTGTTGCGAAGAATGCCCGTCGGCCAGCTTATTGTTACAACCTGCCAGAGCGACAGCGAAGCACAATGCCAGAGCGGCATAAACAAGTTCTTTCCGTCTCATATTCTCACGGAAGTATGACACCTATGTCAGTCTGTTACTTTTTGGTTTTGACATACACCCCGCTGAGTGTCACGCCCATGCCGAAACAGTTGTATGTTTCAAACTCAGACACATCACGCGCCACCATGAACTGCGGGTAGAAAAACGCCTCGAAGGCATAGCCGCACTCATTCATGTCATGATAAATGAAATGGTTGCCGTCGAGCACAGCCGGACGTCCGGGTTCGCTTTTTCCCTCAGCGATATTCCTCGGGGCATTACACGCTTCGAAATGCACCTTGTTCTTGCCGGCAGCCTTGAAACTGAAATGACCACCCATATAGTCGTTATAGGGTGCAGAGTAAGCCATATAGCCGTATTCATGGCCGATGTTTCCGGGGTCCTCAGGTGTCAGTTTTCCACCGAACCCTTTGGGGAAAGCTATCTTGCGCATCGACTTGAAGGGAAGCGACTGTTCGGTCTTCGGATTGGTCCAATTGCCCACAGGCAGACCATTTTTGACTTCAAAGCCCATGTGCCCCGTGATACGCCCGTCGGCCAAATACTCAGAGAGGTAAAACATGCCTCCTTCATAATAGCTGCCCACCACGAGGATGGGAGCCGCATTCTTCGCTTTGGGATAAAGGATGCTGCCCGCCACGATGCCGTCATCATTGACCTCGATGGCCAACCGGATAGCTATTTTCCCGTTGAGGGTACCCTCCCAGGCATGCCTTTCAACGATTTCTTGTGCCTGCATGGCTGTCACTGCACAAAAAACAGTCATAAGAGTGAAGAGAAGTCGTTTCATACGTTTTCGTGTATTAAATGATGATTGTTTTTCGCTGCAAAAATATAGTTTTTCGGTGAATGTTCATCGTTTTTCTTCTGTTTTTGTACTTAAAAAGGCGTTTTTCTTGGTCAAAAGAGAAAAAACGAGGTTTCATTGGTTGTGAATTGCAAAAAAAGTGGTTATTTTGCAGTCCATGAATACGATACAAACCTACACCGACGATGCCGTGCGACTGTTGCAGTCGCTCATCCGCATCCCTTCTGTCAGCCGCGACGAAGGGCGCGCAGCCGATTTGTTGGAACAAGCCATCCGCGACTACGGACTGTCACCATGCCGCATCGGCAATAACATCTTAGTTGATGAACGCAGCGATGTTGACAGCCGCCCCGTCATGCTGCTCAATGCCCACATCGACACGGTGAAGCCTGTGAGCAGTTGGACCCGCGACCCTTTCACCCCTACCCTCGCAGACGACCGTCTTTATGGGTTGGGGAGCAACGACTGCGGTGGCGGTCTGGTATCGCTCTTACAGGTCTATCGCTATTTCAAGACGCACGAGTGCCCCTATCAATTGGTCTATCTGGCCTCTGCCGAGGAGGAGGTGTCGGGTGCCAGCGGTTTCAGTCTGGCTCTTCCACAGTTGCCGAAGATTGACGTGGCCATCGTAGGTGAGCCGACAGGCATGCAACCCGCCATCGCCGAGAAGGGACTGATGGTGTTGGATGTGACTGCCCACGGTCTGTCAGGTCATGCTGCCCGTCAGGAGGGAGTAAATGCCATCTACGAGGCACTTGACGACCTTAACTGGCTCCGTCGATACCGTTTCGAGCGTGTCAGTCCGTTATTGGGTCCTACATTGATGAATGTCACCGTCATCCATGCCGGCACACAGCACAATGTGGTACCCGACCGTTGCGAGATGACGGTCGATGTGCGTACCAACGAATTATATACCAATGATGAAGTGCTCGCTTTCATCCAATCGCAATTACACAGTGAGGTGAAAGCACGCAGCACCCGTTTGCAGCCCTCACGCATCGACCCGGCCCACCCGCTGGTTCGCCGTTGCGTGGAGTTGGGCATGACACCCTTCGGTTCCCCCACCCTGAGTGACCAAGCCTTGATGCCATTCCCCTCGATGAAACTCGGTCCGGGCCAGTCAGCGCGTTCACACAGTGCCGATGAGTATATCCTCGTCAGCGAGATAGCCCACGCCATCGAGGTGTATATCCGGATGTTTGAGAAAAGCTGAATCAATCTTCCACCTTCCAACCGACGATGTTGCGCTCCTGGCTGCTGAAGCTCATGCCCACGAGCCGCACGGGGCGTGCGTCGCCCTTGAAGCCGTCGGTGTAGCCGCGGTCGCGAATCTGCTCCAGGGCCTCGTCGGCGGTGCCGTCGTATTTCAGTTCGATGACGTAGATGGTCGCGGGCATCTTCAGCACGATGTCGATGCGGCCGCGGTTGGTGGTCTGCTCGGCACGCACGTCGGCGCCGAAGGCCACCAGCAGGGTGTAGAGCACGCTCTGGTAGTGGCGCTCGTTGTGGTTGGTGATGTCATAGGGATAGGCGGCGTAGAACACCTGCAGCGCCTCGACGAAGGCCGTGAGGTCGTCGTCCTCGTAAAACTGCCAGTAGGCGTCGGCGATGTAGCTCTTGTTGGTGTTGCCGTAGCCGTTGACATAGTCGATGAGGCAGTCGGCGAACCCCGTGCGCACCTCTTGGTTGGGGAACCCGAGCGTATATCTGTAGCGGTTGGCTATCTGCTTCACGGCCTTGATGGTGAGGTATCCGCTCTGGTAGATGACGGGCACAGGGTCTTCGATCGACTCCTCCACGGGACGGTCGAAGGCCGAGGCTTCGAGGGTGAAGCCCTCCAGCTCGGGCAGTTCGCGCTTCCTCTTTCTGAGTATCTTGATGAGTGAGGTGGGCGTGGCCGAGGCAAACCAATAGCTCTCCATCTCGCCGGATGAAAAGCATTTCAGCAGGCTGAACGGGTTGTAGATGTCGGTCATGCGGTGTGTGAAGTGGTATCCGTCGTACATGTCCTTGAGGTCGGCGTGTGCCTGCTGGGGCGTGGTATGGCGCATCACGGCCAACTGTTCGATGTCGGGCCACAGCTGTGTGGTCAGCTCCTCCTCGGTGATGCCGCAGATAGCCTCGTAGCGGGGCAGCATCGAGATGTTCATCAGGTTGTTGAGCTCGGAGAAGATGCTCATCTGCGAGAATTTGGTGATGCCTGTGAAGAGCACGAAACGCAGCATGGGGTCGGCCTCCTTGATGGGCGAGAAGAGGTTGCGCATCTTCACGCGCACGCTGTGTTGCATCTCGGGCCTATCCACGTTGTAGAGCATGGCCGAGTCGTATTCGTCGATGAGGATGACCACCTGTCGGCCCGTCTGCTCGTATATACGGCGTATGAGCAGCCGCAAACGCACGTTGGTGGTATATTGGGCCTGGTCTAGGCCGTACTGCTGTTCGTAGTCGAGCAACTTGGTGTGGATATCATCATCCAGCAGTTTTTCGTTCTCGTACTTGCCTGTGCTGAAGTCGAATCGCAGTACGGGGTGCTGCTGCCATTCGGTCTCGAGGCTGTCGATGGCGAGTCCGCGGAACAGGTCTTTACGCCCCTCGAAATAGGCTGCGAGGGTGCTGATGAGCAGCGACTTGCCGAAGCGGCGCGGACGGTTGATGAAATAGTACTTCATCTGCACCAGTTCATATATCAGCGCCGTCTTATCTACATACAGATAGCCGCCGTTGCGTATCTCCTCAAAACTTTGTATTCCTACAGGGTATTTTCTTCTCTCTGCCATGGCAAAATCATATTTTCGGCAAATTTAAATATAATTTTCGAATTATGCGCCCTGTAGTATCAACAATTTTCTTACCTTGCTATATTTTCTCTAACTATATTATGTAGTTGATCGCCATCTTATTGGACGTAGAAATCTGTTTCTTCGGCATATATAAACAATTATATTGAATCCGCATAATATTCGCGTTTAAATCTTTGGGCTTCGCCCTACCTTTCTCACGCTCGGTTGAGCAAATCCGTTTGCTCTGCTCTCGCTTAATCGAAACGTTTGTCATGTTTCCGTTTTGGTCATATTCATACTCTGCAGTCTCGTTGACATTGTCGGTGAACGGCATCGCTCCCTCGTAGGTAGGGTCGTCGTCGGACTCACAGCCACGGACAAATCCCGTTGATGCGAATTCTCATTTCATTTTATGAAGAAGTGGTTACCATGCTAATATCTTTCGTTCCAGTATTATAGAATCACCCTTAATGCGATAAGTCCATTCTTTTCCTCCATCCGTACATATGACTGTTAAAGGACCTTCTTTCGAGGGGGGAGGATTGCAGCGCAATCCTAATCTTTTCCCATTTGGCACTTTCTTACATATCAAATCCTTAGTATTTTTGTCAAATATGATAATATTGTTTCTTTTCATGAAGCCTAATAGTTCTTTACTATATCTAAGAAGAAAGGACGGGTATGCACTAACATAGATGGTATAATCTTCATCAGAAATCTTCTTTGCGGATATGTCTATGATGTCAGTCTCTTCTACATCTTTTTGGACAAATTTGATAATCGAATCTAATTGACTAGAACAAGTGGTAAACTCATTCAGATACCCATAACTTTGCCCTGAAACAAAAGTGGGCATGATAATAAACTGTAATAATATAAAAGCGTTCTTCATTATTCAAAATCGTTTATTGTTGAGTACTTACTATAAGGGATATAATTATTTGTTTTAGGGACATATATATTTAAGTTAACGTGAGGAAGGCGGTCTTGTAATTTTCTTGCAAAAATCATGTCGCTGCCTTTACTCTTATCAGTTAGGCCCGACGGGGCAGGTGTATTTCCCGGATGACTATGTGTATGTTCGCGCATGTAATAGCCGAACCGATATTGTTTATTAAACATATCTACCGCGCCGTATTCTGCTCCTTTTTCATGAGATGTGGTCAAGACATTATAGCCTCTGTTTCCTTCAACCCCAAATTTCATATGCCCCCATTCTACTGAGGTGTTTTCAGCCATGAACTCAAACAATTTGGTTGAGTTGCTATCACCTCTCATTTCATAAACATCGAAGTTCTTGATGACTTCTTTTTCTATTTTCTTACCATTTTCAATTGTTTCTTCCTTTACTTTTGTATGTGAATGGAAAGAATTGAAGACTGTCCCATGCTTAAAAAAGATGCTCTTGCCCTCGATTCTCTTATTATTATCATCTACGATGAAGAAAGCATCATGCTTGCTTGTCTCTATCCTACTTACAATTTGTCCAAGGCTGTTGATTTCCCATTCATCTCTCCCGTCTGGGTCTATCCTGTTAATAGGATTTGCACTGCAATACATATACGGACTGATGCCGTAATACTTCTCGCACATCGGATCGATGGTGGTGAAGCGCGCGCCGATTTTGGAGTCCATCCACCGTGCACCGTAGTCGTAGAGGTCGAGGCCGGCGATGCGCTCCAGCTCCTTGCCGTTATACTTGTAGGGCTGCACGCTGCCGCCCGTGCTCGTGGCCATGAGCGCGCCCGAGGGGTAGTAGTCGTTGCGCTGCTCCACGACGCCCGTCTGCTTGAACACCACGCGCACGTTGCCCAGATGGTCTTTCAGATAGTAGTGATATGTGGGCGTGCCGTTTGAGCCGAAGGTGACGTAGCCCTCGTCGGTGAGCAGCATCGACAGAAATCTGCCCGTGAAGATGACATTGCCCGCATAGTACTTGGTGTCAAACTGCGGCCGTGGCAATTGATGCAGGGCTCGCGCACTCATTTGCAGCAGTTCGCCGTCGGCGTTATACACGTAATCCATGACATGACGGTTAGTAAAAAATGATACTCTCTGGCAAATTTAAGCAATTATATTGAATTGAGGTAATATTTGAGTTTAAATCTTTGGTCATGTTCCCGTTTGCGTCGTATTCATACTCCACGTCCTCGTCTGAATTGTCGGTAAACTGCATCGCTCCCTCGTAGGTGGGGTCGTTGTCCGACTCGTTGTCATAGACCCGTGTCAGCTGGTTACCGTCGTATTCCATCTCCAAGTCGTCGATGCATCCGTAGTATTGTGTGGCTGCCAAGTTACCTTAACAGCCACAAGTCGTATTCCATCTCCAAGTCGTCGATGCATCCGTAGAGCAGGCTGCCGTACAGTTTGCCGTTGCGCGCCAGCGTGGTGATGTTGCCCATACGGTCGTAGCCGAACAGCTCATCGTAGCGGTTGCCGTTGTTGCCGAAAACGAGTCCTTCGCCGTATGAGGCATTGGTCAGCCTGCCATAGTCGTCGTAATCAGAATTTTCTTTCAAACACGTATGATTCGTACGTTTTAATGATTATCTTCAGTTTCTCTTTATCTAATCTATCTATAGGACATAAAGTTTTCAACATTCCTGGAAAATAAAGCCCAAAAAACATCTCGCCAGATTTTTTCACTTTTTCGGTTTCATATTTATAAATACTCTCATAATCGTATGTACTAATGTCTTCACCACTACAGAAATAGTTATCATCCATGCATTTCTTAAAAAAATAATCGCCAATCTTCAAGTGCCTCTCAAAATTATCCTTATCAGCATCTGAAACTAAAAATGGATTTTCTCTTGTACGCCACATTTCTATTTTAGTTACTTTCCCCTTGTCGTTAAAGTAGCAATATACTGTAATTTTATGTTCTTTTTTTAGCCAAGATAGAACATTCTCTTCTCCAAAATAATCAGATAGAGCCTTTGTGAACCCAATAGTATTATGTAGGGCACAATTATTGCCAAATCCAACAATGACCTGAGCCCTTGCCTGGAGAGAAGAAAAGAACATCAAAATAATTAAAAGATATTTCATTTATAAGATAGTTTTATTATACTTTGTAGTGCTTTCGGAGAAGTCTCGGTTTTCCTCCTATAATTAACATTTCCTATATTCTTTTGGATATTATAATTCATAAATACATTTGCATTCTTTAAATAATCATCGATGAATTCTTTTGACATGACGGATTGAGTTGAAATGACCTGATGGTTATTCCCATAGAATCTAAAAGGAGATATTCTACCCTGAAATTCATCAACACCACCAATATCTTTTAAGATATTGTCACTTTCATCACATACGGCAACAGCAAACACTTTTGCCTCAAATTCTCTATTAAATTCTCCTTTTTCATACAAATCTCTATTCTCATACTGGTATGCATGAAATAATTCTTCAGACATTACGTTAGCCGCAATGTCTAAACAGCGGTTACTAAAAGAAATGGTGCGACGATCTTCGTCAAAAATTCCATCTCCTCTAATCTCAGAGTATTGTATAAAATATATTTCATCTGATTCATCCAGTACAGAATAAAGGTTGTTAAATAATACGCTATTTTCTCTAAGAACATTAACAGAACTCATAAAATGTTCTTGTTCTTCATCATTCATCCTTGACAAATCTATGATTCTCCCGTCCGGGTCTATCAAATTCACCGGATTCCCCGCGCAATACGCATACGGGCTTATGTCATAATATTTCTCGCACATCGGGTCGATGGTGGTGAAGCGTGCGCCGATTTTGGAGTCCATCCACCGTGCACCGTAGTCGTAGAGGTCGAGGCCGGCGATGCGCTCCAGCTCCTTGCCGTTATACTTGTAGGGCTGCACGCTGCCGCCCGTGCTCGTGGCCATGAGCGCGCCCGAGGGGTAGTAGTCGTTGCGCTGCTCCACGACGCCCGTCTGCTTGAACACCACGCGCACGTTGCCCAGATGGTCTTTCAGATAGTAGTGATATGTGGGCGTGCCGTTTGAGCCGAAGGTGACGTAGCCCTCGTCGGTGAGCAGCATCGACAGAAATCTGCCCGTGAAGATGACATTGCCCGCATAGTACTTGGTGTCAAACTGCGGCCGTGGCAATTGATGCAGGGCTCGCGCACTCATTTGCTGCAGCTCGCCGTCGGCGTTATACACGTAATCCAAGACATGACGGTTAGTAAATAAGATTCTCTTCGGCAAATTTAAGCAATTATATTGAATTGACGAAATATTCGCGTTTAAATCTTGCGTCATATTTCCGTTTTGGTCATATTTGTACTCTGTAGTCTCGTCTGCATTGTCGGTGAACTGCATCGCGCCGGCATATATGGGGTCGTCGTCAGACTCACGGCCTCGGACAAATCCCGTTGAGGCAACTCGGCCCAGAGGATGTTCCCGCTGCGGGTGAAGGTCACGCTGACCCGCTTCCCAACTCGTTTCCTAATATGTGGCGAAGTAATTTCCAACACGGCGAGTTGTCAGTGTCACAGTTTGAACCGGTAACCCAGGGTGATTTGCACATTTCTGTTTTTGGCATTGCTGTTGACCACGTAGAATCTCATGTGTCTGCTGCCTTCTTCGATATAATCATAAGCGACAGTGTTTTTGAAAGTGTTGCCTAACGATAAGACGTATCTCGCGTCAATCACAAATCCATGGTATTCGTACGACAGACCCATCGGCAGTGTTACAACCATGGTATTGGTGTACTTGTTGAAAGAAATATTATCATGAACAGTGAGGGTTACGTCATCTGGGTAGCCGTATGGAATTTTTTCGTATGTTTCAGGAAAAGTGACGGGTCTTTTTACGATAAACTCCTCACCTCCCCACTTTGCGTTGAGTCTGATGCAGGGCTGAATTCCAGCTTTGACGACCAGCCCTTTACAGACGTGATAATTCACCATCAGCGGGATGTTTAAATAATCTATTTTCTCGGTATAGTCGTATTTTCTCTCAGTCTTTTTCCTTCCCATCTGTGAGTAGGCGAGGCCGGCGGATAATCCGATATTCCTGCTGAGCACATATTCCGCCTCCACACCTGCGACTAATCCTGCTTTTGCTGAATATTCATTGCCGCGACTCGTAGCGTTGGGTGCCATCCATGCGATACTGGCACCCGCCATCGGCGTGATGATGATGTCGTTCTTCTCATACTGTGCCGCTACCGTCATGCAGACGGACAGCAGCAATAGGGTAATCAAAGTTTTTCTCATATGTCTATTTCATGTATAGTCCAAAACTTTGTTATCTGTTGATGCTCTCTGTCTGATCTTTAGTTTCTTTCCTCATTTTCCTGACCACCTTTGGCGGGTAAATCTCCAACAGTATGATTTCCTCAGAAGCCCACTGCGGTCGGAATGTGCATGTCACCGTTTCCTTGAAGCGACCTTTGTGAACTTTGCAAAAAACATCTATAATATTTGAGCCCTTATTTATCAATAAAGAATCGCAATGACTAATAAACATTGATATACCATTCATCTCTTCAATATTCGGTTCGATGGGCATCACTGAATCTTTTTTTTCTGGAATATGTTTTTGAATGAGTTCCTCCATTAGTGTGCAATACTCCATTTCTCCCGATATTCTTATGCCAGATATTTCTTCCGCTCCATAGTTTATTTTCAGGTCTTTTTTATTTAAGAAGAATGATGTGTCACTGTCAATTTGCATTGTGATATGAAACATTGTCATAAATGGTGGTTTTCTGATGTGGGCATTTGATATACAGATATTGCCGTTGCCAGAATAGATTTTGTAGCTATCCGGATTGAGAGGGGCTGGTAACAAGCAGCATGAAGTAATCCCCAAGAAAAGAGAGGCTGTCAATAAAAGGCAAAAGATTTTTTTCATAATGGTGGCTATTGTTGATTGATGGTTATCGATAATATTCCTTAATAAGCAACGGAGCAATTGTTCCATATTTTCGAGCAAAGAATTCTAATGAACCTTCTACTTCATACGACTCTTCAAATCCATATCTGATATATTCGGAAAGAATCCTCATATAGAAAGCTGCCCATCCCATCCTTTCTATATCACTAAGATGATAACTCTCATGAGCAGATGTATATAGATTTCCATCTACGGAATAGGAATTGCGGCCAATGGTAATACCCTTATTCTCCCCGTTTTTAATACTGTTTGCATATAATCCAAATACACCGCCTTTTCTGATGATTCCGGAACTCTTGTCATACGCAGGATGGGTCTTATATGGGGAACCAAGCAAGGCATTCAGTGCCACTGTCCGACTAAATCCTGATAAGGCGCCTCCCACCGTGTTCTCAAGCACATAACGTGCATCGTTCTTGACAAGCGATTTCGTCGCGCCTTGAACAAACCCTGATGTCGCCCCGGCCAGGGTGTTGTGAATCGTCTCGCCAATGAAGTTGGAGAACAGGCCTTTGCCAGTCAAAGTTTTTCTCATATGTCTATTTCATGTATAGTCCAAAACTTTGTTATCTGTTGATGCTCTCTGTCTGATCTTTAGTTTCTTTCCTCATTTTCCTGACCACCTTTGGCGGGTAAATCTCCAACAGTATGATTTCCTCAGAAGCCCACTGCGGTCGGAATGTGCATGTCACCGTTTCCTTGAAACTATGCTTTATTTCACAGCCTTTCACAAATAAGACGATATAGTTAGTACCTTTTATTAATGAAATGGAGTCTCTTGGTTGAATCGATGCCTCGCTGTTAATCCCTTTCATATAAGTGAGTCCGCATTTGGGCATCAGAAGTCGGACGGTATCTTTATAAACGATCATTGGGTATAGTTCTACTCCACCAGCCAGCCTTGTATCCTTTACCTCTTCAGTCCCATAATACGCCTTTATGTCTTGTCTGTACATGCGCATTGTGGTGTCACAGTCTATCTGGAGCGTGATAAAGAAATCCGGCCCTAAAGGGTATTTCTCTATGTATGCCTGTTTGACGGCTATCCCCATGTCACAGACATGAAAGCTATCTTCTGCAATGGGGTATGGAAAAAAACAACAGGAGTTTAAGGACATGTAGATAAAAATAACTACGATGAGATGATGTATTGCTTTCATTAGAACGGAAAATTAATATTGGGCATGATTACTTTAGGGGGAGATAGTATTTTCAGAGTTTTCATACCAAAGATCTTCGCATTGTACTCGAGTGTTCCTATATGATCATACGACTCTTCAAATCCATATCTGATATATTCGGAAAGAATCCTCTCATAGAATGCTGCCCAACCCATCATTTCAATGTCACTGCGATGGTAACTCTCATGGGCTGATGTGTACAGATTTCCATCAACGGAATAAGAATTACGACCAAGCGTGACACCCATGTACTGCCCATCCTCGATGTTGTTGGCAAACAGACTGAACACACCACCTCTTCTGATGATTCCTGAACTCTTGTCATACGCAGGATGGGTCTTATATGGGGAACCAAGCAAAGCGTTCAGCGCCACGGTTCGGCTTAATCCAGAAATGGCGCCGCCCATCGTGTTCTCAAAGACGTAGCGTGCATCATTTTTGATGAGCGATTTCATAGCGCCTTGCACAAAGCCGGTTGTCGCGCCAAAAAGCGTGTTATGCACCGTCTCTCCAAAGAAGTTGGAGAAGGCACTTTTTGCCGTTGCCTTGTAGTTGGGTAACTTCATGGCCACGAGTGAGCTGACAGCAATACCTACCACATCCGACCAGTCCGTGCTGTTGTCGAAAACAGAATTGGTGACAATTGAGTTCGTTGTCTGGCTAAACAATTTGTAACCGACAGAATTGGCAACGGTCTTTGAAATCCCCAGCGCAGCTGGTACCTGCCCCATTCCGGCAGAGAGTGCTCCGGCAAATGCCCCCATGCCGATGGACTTCAGAAAATCTCTCCCGTTCCACTTACTTCCCGTCAAAGCGACAGAGACGGCGTAGGATGTTCCAGATATGGCTCCGCCTATCAGTGCGCCCACTACGATTGGCATCCACCACACCTCGCCGCTCGGATCAGTGTACTTCAACGGGTTGTTCAGACAGTAGGAGTAGCGGTTGAAACTCTGGCTGTCGTGCGGCATCTGCACGTAATTGTCGGGGCTGAGGAATCGCCCCAGGTTGTAGTCGTACATCCGCCCGTTCATGTTGACCAACCCGAACTCCGTGAGCATCTCATGTCCGCCGTAGCCGCGGTGGAAGGGCAGCGTATTGATTGCTGTCGTCATGCGACCCCACGCGTCGAAGCTGGCCGAGAAGTCGGCATTGCCCGTGACGGCGTTTACTAAGTGTACATAGCTTCCTATGTTGTCGGTCACGGCATGGTAGAGTTCGGCCTCGCCTCCGTCGGTGATGACGGCGATGACACCCAGCCCGAGGTAGTGGTACTCGCGCACCGTGCCGCTCTTGTCGGTCACGCGCTCATAGTCTCCGGCGTAAAGGATGTCTCTGCCCGAGCGCACGTTGACATGGGTCGTGGACTCAACTGCCACGACTGTCGTGTCGCGGTACGACGACCGCCACCGCTCGCCGTCGGGGCCGTAGTCCACATCGTACTTGTCGCCCCAGCCGATAATCGTGGAACCATGACCTGGAAGGATACCTCCCAGAGGAGTATCCGTGCCATTGATGATTCCGGGTGTTGGGGGGCCACCCGTGCCCCGTCCCCTGACGCACGATACTTTCCCGAAGGCATCGTATTCTGCGTTGTGCGTCTTGATATCGCCTGAGGTGTTGTCCACATACGTCACTGCATGAGGCTTGGCGGCGGAGTATGTGTAACTGCCGATGAACGTCTTCGAGAGAATGTTGCCGTTATCGCTGTAGGTAAACCTTAACCTGTCGGCTGATGTGAGCCGGTCGAGGTTGTCATAGGCGAACTGCTCGGTGACACAATAACTATCCATGCCCGTCCTTGAGGTGAGGTTGCCTGTCTCGTTGTCGTAGGTGAAAGCGAGCCGGCAGAGTTTGTCGGTGCTGTTCCCGAAGGTGACGTACCGCTCCGTGAGCTTTCCCCATATGTCGTTGACCGTTGTGGCATAAAGCCCGTCCGAACCTGTCTCTGTGCGCATAGTCAGTCCGTCGTATGAGAGCAGGTTCCACGCGTCGCCATTATGGTTGGTCTGCATGCCGTTCAAGAACCCGTTGTCATCGTAATAACAATAAGCTTCCAGCCCCGATGGATAGTCCTTCTCCTGCAGTCTGCCGTAGGAGTCGTATATATAGGTGTGGGTGAGAGTGATGCCTCCTCCGAACTGGCGCGACACGGATGAGGTGCGCCCGTACTGGTCGTAGGTGTAGGAGAGCGTGAACCCTCCTCGGCTCTCGCTCACGAGCCGCTGCGTGCCGTGCCCTGAAGTGCCGTATTCGTAGGTGGTGGCTATGCTGTCGGTCACGGACGAGACGAGCCGCCCCAGCGTGTCGTAGGTGTTCACCGTCTCATACCCCCTCGCATCGGTGGATGAGAGCAGTCTGCCGTCGGCGCTCCATTCGCAGGTCACTTCGCCCGCGTCGGGGTCGTTGAGCAGTGTGCGGTTGCCCGCCGCGTCGTACTCCATCGTCACTGTGCTTGAAGATCCGTCGGATGCCTCGACCGTCACTGCCGACGGCTTTCCGTTTGAGCAGTAGAGGTATCTAACGGTGTTGCCCGCGTCGTCGGTGGTGCTGACGGTGTTGCCCCAAGCGTCAAACTCCGTCTCCGTCACCCTGCCGTTTTGGTCTGTGGCGGTCACGCAACGGTCGCCATACACATAGTTTGTGAATGCGCCTGTGTTGTACCATTTGCGTGATACGCGCCCGCGTGAATCCCGAAAAGTCTGTTCCACGGCGGTGCTGACTGTCTGGGCACCGGTCGTTACACGGAGCTTTATTGATACTTCGCCGAAACGGTCATAGTTAGTCCGGCTGGATATATCCACCCCTCCGGGGCCGGGTTCTTCCGTGAGCGTCATGCGTCCGCTGCTGTCGTACCATGTGGTGACGGTGCCGCTCCCGTCGCGTGTAGTTTCCTTATAGAACTTCTCCCCCATGCTAGTCCCCCATCCCCATGTGTATGTGGTAGTCACCCCTGTGGGGTCGGTCTCGGCTGTCACGTCGCCCCACCCGTCTCGTGTATAGGAGGTGGTGAGCGGGTTGCCCGCCTCGGTGGTGTCGGTGGCCGTGAGCACGTTGCCCCAGGTGTCGTAGGTGTAGGTATTCTCCACCCCTGCCGGCGACTGCCATTTGCGCACGGGGAACCGCCCTGACGGGTCGTATTCAGTGTACTCAGTGACATTGGCCACGCCGCCCGAAGTATGCCGTGAGGTGACATTGCCGAATGCGTCATAGGTCAGTGTGGTGGTCAGCGCCAAGGGGGTGTTCCAATTCTCTATAATCTGTACTGGATTGCCGTTGTCATCATATGAATACTGCGTATAAACATCATAGAACGTCTCGTCATCGCGGTGTTTCTTCCGTGACATGACCTTTGTGGGCAGCCAGCGTCCGCCCTTCTCCACATACGATATGTACTTGGTCCGCTTGTGCATGTCCCATTCCTCCACCATGTCGTATTCGGTTAGTTCATCAAACAGCCGTCCGTGACTGTCGTGCCAATAGGTGGTCTTGGCCTCGAAACCGTCGTAGTCCACCTCAGACTTATATAACGGGCGGACATAGTAATTATTGCTTCCAGACGAAATTACGTGCATCGTTGTCTGTGTATATGCATCATAACTATCAACCTCTATCCCGCTCCTCGTCACCTTTGCGACAAACCTCGTCATGTCCCATTCGCTGACGGAGTTATAGACGGTCTGACCCGTATTCTCGTTTCTGTCACTTATACTTGCAAGTCCCATTAGTCCTTTGCCTCTCTGGTGCGCTTTTAAACCGCTGTACCTGAAGGTATGCTGCTGTATGCCGCCTCCCATTGGTATATAGACCGTCTTGACGATATGTAGCGGTGCGTGGATGTCAGCCATCGGGTATGCTGCGCCATATCTATGCGCATAGGTGTCTGCGTCGGCCATTGTGGTGTAAGTTATACTTGTTGTCTGTCCCAAGGCATCGGTCGCCGATGCCAGCTTCCCGCTGCCAGCCGTCAACCCCGTAGCAGAATATCTTCGCAGCCCGCAGGTGTTTTGGGCACTGGCCATTGAATAATAGTCTGCCCCCCAATTCATCAGTTCGGGGTATCCGTCTCCGTCGAAGTCGCCCGTGAGCAGGTTGCAGGCAAGGGCATCTGACTTGCGCAAGGAGGTCACCCTCTTGTGCTCTGTGAGGTTGCTGCCGTCAGATATGTTCCATCCGACATCAGTGCATGAGTACTCGTTCCATGGGGATAGTCCGCCGTGGTGGTGGTATCCAGCCTTGACCACGACGGCATCGGTTCTGCCGTCATGGTCAATATCCATGGGGATGACGCTGAACAGTTCGTCGTCATCATCCATGTCTTGGTCGTGAAGTCCGTACACGGCTGCGAGCGATACGGCAAACGTACCGTCGCCGTTGTTCATGGCGAAATAGTACCTGTCGCTGTTCTCTCCCACATAGAGGAAGTCAACACGCCCATCACCATTATAATCGCCCTGCTCTGTACGCCATGCTGACCCGAAGGACGTGCCAGTGAACGTATAGTCCCCGTCGAACGGCAATGCGTTGCTGCCTCCTTGGTTGAGGAATATGGTATAACCGCCTTCGTAGAGGACGATGAGGTCGGTGAGTCCGTCATCGTTGAAGTCACCCGTGAACAGATTCTTTGGATGATGTGGCAGTGTTAAGTCTTTGTACGACCACGTCTCAGTCCCTTCATTGCCAAGACTGACACTATGGAGTCTGTAGGCAGAGCCGTTCATGTCTCTCTCGAGGAACAGAGCCTCGCAACGACCGTCGCTGTTGACATCCGCCCCGGCGTAGAGAGGCATGCTGTCGTATCTTGTCAGTGCCATAGTATAGCGCCGGCTATAGGAGATAGCGTGTATTGTGTCGCTGCCAAGTGCATACTCCACCCTGAATTTCACTGTGCTGTATATCTGCTCGATGTAGGGTATGAGCAGATCGTCGGTGCCGTCTCCGTTGAAGTCGAGCACCGCTCTTCCTCCTGCGAAGTTTCTCCTGTCATATACCTTGTTTCCGAGACCGGGCGAAAAAAGTATCTTCTTCGGTGCGGCAAAAGCCAATTCCCCGTCATGCCGTTCTGCAAAGTGAACGTAGGCATACAGACTATAGTAGTGGCTCCCGTTTTCCGTCCAGTCCACGTTGCAGAACCGCACCACGTCGCTCATACCGTCGCCGTTCACGTCGGCCGCCACAAGCACGGAGTCCTCGATGTTAATGGACGATGGCTCTGATACTGTCGGGAGTTCGTGGGTTCTGACTGTCTTCGACAGTTCCGGCATGCCTTCCCACGACAGTACGACGGGGTTCATCACCTTTCCTTGGCCGTTTTGTGTCGTGACGGATGTCAGGCGTGTACATTTCCTTGCCGTCCCGTCGAGCGAGTCGTTGTATGCGAATATGTAGCGGCGGTAAACGGTGTTTCCTGTCTTTGTCAACACTTGCTCCATTCTCCTGTTCACGACTCCAGTCTTACCCCCGATGGCGAACTCCTGGCATAATGCCTGAGGCAAGGCACTGTAGGTGAATTCTATGGTACTGATTGTCGTCTCGTTGGTATTCGTGTTCCTGCCGTAAGTGATGTTAGAAGGCATGACAGTATAGCCGCTGATATAATAGTCATAGTCTGCATAATTGCCATTGGCATCCTCACAGCGGTTAACGTACCATGCAGCCGTCTTTGTCACTCCCGAACTGAAGATAGTCAGCCTCGACCAGTACGAGTGACCATACTGCCGCGTGATGCCGTCCTTGCCCTTCACTTCATACCACAGAGAGCCGTCAGCATCCCCGACATTCTTGATGGTCACGTCGGTGAAGGGGTCTCCCTCCGGGTGGTAGACGGCTCCTGCCTGTCCTTCATTGCCTGATGCCAGAATCAGCCGGGTGCCATCAAGGTATAGGGCATCTCCTCCATCGTATTTCACTCCTCTTGTAGCATTATCGAAGTGGAGGCTTTTCGCCCCCCTCGTGATGACACTCAGTCCCGACACGCTCATCCCCCATCCGGCGATTCCCATGCTGCTCTGACTGTTGTACACGAGGCCTATCTGTGGTGTCATGCCACCTGGCCCCGGCGGTGCGTCGAAGGCCATCTGCCACACGGCTCCTCCTGTAGGCGACACGTCGAACGAGGTGGCAGGCGTGCCCACCTTTGTCGTGGAGCGCAGCCGTTCGGGTTTGGTATAGGGGTCGATGCCCATAGAACCGAGGATATCCGTTGTTTCAGCGAGCCGTGACACATCGGGTATGCTGTCGCCGGCGTAAGCGGTATATGTTCCTGTCAGAAAGAGTATGAACAGGGATTTTATTAGGTGTAGAATCTGTTTTTTCATAGTCTTGGTGTTTATTTCTTGGTAATCTTCGTGCTCTGCCTGTCGCCTTCCATCTCAATCTCAACGATATAGATGCCTTTGGGCTGGGCTGTGATGTCAAGCGTGATGGATGCCGCAGCGGTGATACCAGTGGCGACGGGTTGCCCTGAGGTGTTGAAGACGGTTACGGCGAATGATGTCTCTCCGTTGGAGCGGAGCAGAGAGACGGTCACTTTGCCATCAGTGGGTGACGGCCCCACGCGGAACTCGGCAGCAACCATCCGCGAACGCTCTGGTTGTTGTCCGTCGTCTTGCGAGCCTCGCATCAGTGGCACGGTGATGTATGCCGCCGTGCGGTTGCCGGAGGCATCATAGCTGAAATACATGCCTTGGACGGTCCTTGTCGAGACCATGGAGGAGGCGTCGTCAAGAGAGTCTAAGTCGTAAATTTCCTGCCCAAATGCCCCAAAGGATGTAAAAAAGGACAGGAGTAGCAAATATGCGGTTTTCATACAGTTTATAGCTTGATGTTTAGTTTCTATAGCCCCCGAAAACCTCCCCCGGCCCCGACAGAATCAGAGCCGTGAGGAGGGCGGGAAGTAATCTTAGTGCATATATTCAATGTGACTCACAATGTAATCTCGCCGCCATAGTAATAAGCGTCTGAGGGGGCGAGGCGTATCTCGTAGTCGCCCGTGAACGAAGACGGCAACACAAGCGTGGCTTCATTCTCGCCCACGACTGTCTCATAGATCATTTCGCCCGTAGCAATATCCAACAAGGTGACGGTAAATGCCGGGTGAGGCATGGTGTCGAAATAAATAGTATGGCCCTGCAGACCGATGTAGAGTGGTGCTTCAGGATTTCTCTGTCCACCGCCCATGCCACCTGTCGGGTCTATATAGTGGTCGGCTACTCGGTAAATCAGGCCAAGGCGCATGACGGGTTGCAGAACGGGCACTTGTGCCTGAATGGCTGTCAGGCTACATAACAAAACGGTAAAAATAAGTACGATTCTTTTCATAATGATTGAGATAAATGGTTGCACAAATATATGAAAAGCTATGGCAGTGTGCAATAAAATAAACGATAAAAAAGAGCTTGATATTTCGTATATCAATCTATAAATCAGATGCTTAGCGTGAATTTTTAACCTTTTTAACCGACCCCCTTAAATGCTCAATATACGATAGTTGAAACGCTTGGCACCGCTATGGTCGTTGAAAATTTTAACCATCAGATGACTCCTGCTCTTACTGACCACGGCTGATGAGGTGTCAAGTAAGATGGCGATTGCGGACACGTCAAATTTCAGACGGGTCAGCAGGCAAATACGATATTCCTGAGGTGTCAGCCGGTTGCATAAACGCTGAAGCTCTGGGATGAAATGAGGGTCTTCCTCCAGCATGTAATTCTCTATTTCCGACCATTCTTGAAAACTGAGACTAAGACCTGTCCTTGCCATTCTTTTTACATCGGGCAGGATGTCTTCTTGAGGTCTGTAGGCTAACAACCGGTGTTTTAGTCTGGCTATCTCTTTCTCTTTCGACTGGATCAGCATTTGCGCGTCTTTACCCTGAGCGTTTAAATCGGAAAGTTCATGCTCTAATCTGTTAATCTCATTTTGGGTTCTGTGCAGCTCGAGTTGCTTCTTCATCAATTCACGCTGTTTGTTCCTGTTATGTACAGAAAAAGCCCAACTGCCGATAAGAGCCGCTATGATAAGTAACGATACGACTAAGATAGCGTACATTCGGGTTATTGCCAGTTTTTCAGACTGTTTGACTGCAAGACGCTCGTATCTTTCATAGTTATACATACCTTGCATCGATGTCATCTCATTTCGTGATTGGCGGGCATAGCAGGTGTCATTAGCGTCAGCATACAGCATGGTATATTTCATGGCTGAGTCTTTAACGTTTTCTGACAGGTAGAGTCGGCGCAGTCCGTCGTAGCCTCCTTTGACCTGTTCAATGTCGTTTGCGCGGCGCAAAAGCTGTCTGAAATACTGCTCAGCCTCTTTGTTGTATCCTTGATGCAACAAGCACAGCCCGTCGTAATATAAATATAAGAGTAACTCTTGTCTTACTTGACCTTGGCCGTCATAAATACTACCGTCGTGCTCATACACTTGTAAAAGCCGTTTTGCCTTGTCGTATTCTTGGTTGGCAATATGCTGTGATATGGCGATGAAGAGTGTCCTAGCCGCATTGACCGTGTCGCCTCGAGCTAGCAACTGCGACGCAATCAGCTCTGTATATGCAATCACACTATCTTGCATCTGAAGTTGATAATAGACAGACACGACAAAACGCTGATAGTCTAAAGACATCAAGGTATCTCCTGCCTGCAATGCGTCGTGTGTGGCTTTCAGAATCTCGTTTTTGGCCGACATGGGTAGATACTGACTTAAAAACAACATTCCCATTTGGTAATGTATCTTCGCCAACAGCCGGTAGTCGCAGGTGCTGTCGGTGGTGTCGGCCTGTTCGATGGCGTGCTGAAACGCATTGAGCGCGGCTGGTGCCTCGCCGGCATCACGATAGGCGCTGCCGAGCAGGTAATAGGCCATGGCACGGTCGTGACTGGTGCCGTGGGTATCGAAATAACGGGCTATTTCTTCGACGCTGTCGATGGCGAATGGCTGGTAGTGGCGGTTGAGCGAGTCGATGACGGCCATACGGGCACGCATCAGCCCATCATGCCTACCCCCGCAGCCGAAGACAACGGAGATGAGCAAGACAGAAAACAAGACAAAGGCATGACGTGACATCCCATTTGGATTAAGTTGAAGTGTGGCGCGCCGGTCATTCGCGCTCGATGAGGGCTACGGCGTATGCACTGATGCCCTCCTGCCGGCCGGTGAAGCCCAGCCGCTCGGTGGTGGTGGCCTTGACGCTGACGCAGTCGGCATCGATACCGATGACCTGTGCCATGCACTCGCACATGGCTGGGATATGGGGATTGAGCTTGGGTCGTTCGGCGCAGACAGTGGCATCGATATTCACCACATGATAGCCACGGGTGGCGATGAGTGCCACGGTCTGGCGCAGGATGATCTTGCTGTCCATGTCGAGCGTCTCGTCAGAGGTGTCGGGGAAGTGATAGCCGATGTCACGCATGTTGGCGGCCCCGAGCAGGGCGTCGCAGATGGCATGAATGAGCACATCGGCATCGCTGTGACCCAGCAAGCCCAGCGAATGTGGTATCTTGACACCGCCGAGCCACAGGTCGCGGTCTGCCACCAACTGGTGGACATCATAGCCCATTCCGATTCTGATCATAGTATTTGTTTTGTTGAATGTTGAGGAGTAAGACCCACCCCCTGCCCCTCCCTTGTAGGGAGGGGAGTAGATAGCACGGCGATTGCGACAAATGGCGGACAGGGCGCGCCCTGTCCCTACTTGCGCGGAGAGGTAATCTCCTGCCCCTTGCACCCTGCCCCCTACCCCAAAACATTTCTCTCACCTCTTACCTCTCACCTCTCACCTCTAAAAATCACCTCTTATTTCTTCCTAAACAAGTCTTTGATGCCGTCCATGTCGAACGAGAGGGTGAAGCGGAGGGTCTGGTCGAGCGGGTTGCTCTTGGCGGTGGCGATGACATAGCCGGCATCGAGCGAGAACACACTCATACGGAAACCGGCACCCACGGTGAAGTACTTTCGATTACCTTTGTTCTCACTCTCATGGTGATAACCCGCACGGATGGAGAATTGGTCGTGATAGATGTATTCGGCACCCACACTCCACTGTATCTCTTGCAACTCCTCCTTGAAACCATTAGGGGCATCGCCGAAACTCTTGAAGATGCCACTGATGCTCGACACGTCGTAGTAATCTTTCTGCACACGCTCCTGATAGTCCTCGGTGGTCTCACCGTCGTTCTGCTTGGGATAGGTGGGCACCAACAACTTATTGGCATCGGCGGCGATGGTAAAACGGTTGTACTCATCCACAGGCACCATGAGCGATGCGCCCAGACGCAGGTTGGTGGGGATGAACTCACTGTTGTCGTCACCTCCAAAAGAAATCTTACTACCAATATTACTGATGTTCAGACCCAAGCCCAACTGGCACTCGCGTGACCCGATGTTCAAGTAGTTCTGATAATAACATGCCACATCGGCGGCGAAAGCCGAACCGGGACTGGTGTCTTCGGTATAGTCGTAGGTCAGGTCGGAGTGGATGAAACGCACAGCAGCACCGAGAGAGAACTTCTCGCTCAGCATCAGCGAGTAGGCCACATCGATAGACATCTCATAGGGGTTGATGGTCATATCATTGCCGGCATCCATCGAACTACTGGTAAAGACCTCGCCGAGCGAGAAATAGCGGATAGAGCCCGACACCGCACTGTAGTCGCCGATGCGGTAGTAACCTGCCAGATAGGCCAAATCCATGTCGCTGACCAACTGACGCAACCAAGGGGTATAGTTAAGCGCCACACCAGCCCTTGAGATGGTGAAAGGATATTTGGCAGGGTTCCAGTATTGCGACACCACATCAGGGTCGGTAGCCGCGCCGACATCGCCCATACCCGCTGACCGGGCGTCGGGTGCAATGGTCTGCGAGGTGACCGAGGTGTTGACGGGATTGAACATATCCTCTTTGTCTTGCGCATAGAGAGCGGCGACCATCAAGAGGAAAGCCATCGACAGATATATTCTCAAAGTCTTATTCATGTCAGAAATAATATGCTTAGGTGATAATAACGAGAAGATGGGGTTATTTATTGCCTACGATAATGAGTTTCTTGGCTTTGGAGGCTTGTGTGCTGCCATCATTGCTGATGAGCACGCGGTAGAGATAGACACCCGTCTGCAAGCGCCGTCCGCCATCTATGGTCAGATCCCATTTGGTGGTATAGCTGCTGTCGGAAGGCACGCCCGACTCACTGTGCGACCACAGCTGCCGACCGCTCATGTCGAACACCTCTATCACCACATCGAGCGGACTGCCCGTGCGGTCGTGGTTGACGATGAACGTAGTCGTTGACGTTGCGGGGTTGTCCGTACAACTGACACTGAAGAGTGTCGGTTCCAGACCTTTCACCACATTGAACGACAATTCAGCGGTCGAGGAGTTGTTGAGGATGTCCCACGCACGGAAGCGCAGACGGTGATAACCCGCTTCCAGTTCGGGAATGCTATAGAAGGTACTGCCCGAGGTATAATTGCCGAAATCGAACGAGAAATGGTCGTTAAGGCGATAAGTGCGCATCGTCTCACCGTCAATCACCAGTTCCATGTCGTGCCCGATGCCCGACCCTGTAGAGTTGATACCGTCTTTGTCCGTGATTTTCGCCACGAAATAGGGTGTGGGGTTGACATCGCCGCCATCAGTAAACGAGGGTGAGTTGAGATAGCAGTAGATAGAGGGGCCTATGCCGTCGTTGATGACACCGGCGCTGCCATTGACCGTAAACTCGCTGTAGGAACCATGTGCCTCCTGGCTATGGTCGCCGTTCACCGCATAGAGGTTCATCAGTCCGTTGCCCGAGGAGTAGTTGATGTCCATCGGCACTGCAAACGTGAACACAAACTTGCCGGCACGGATGCTGTCGGTGCCATTGAAGAGGATGTTTTGGCGGTCGTAGAAGGTGAACGGGATGCTGGCCTCTTGTTGGTTGTTGACCTTACAGGTGACCAGTTCGCGGGTGTCGCGCACGGTGGCACTGACCAATCCATTGAACGAGCTGTCGATGCCGCCCTCGGCATTTGCCACATGGCCAGACACACGCACTGTAGCACCAGAACTGAGCTGGGGATCGTTGCCTTTGCCAACAGGTTCCCCGTTGATGCTATCTATCACGATATTCAGCGCAGGCAGGTTGAGCGCCATCGCGGGGTCGCCCAAGAGCACATAATGCAATTTGTTGTTCGAAGTGTCTTCACCCGATGTGATGAGGTGGTTTTTGGTGAGTCTTACCGCTTCACCGACAGGCAGCGGTTTGCCGTCAACCAGTGTGAGCACCTGTCGCATGAAGGCCCTGTTGATGACCTTGTTGTAGTTGGTCCACACCTCGCGCGTGGTGCCTAAGAAAGCCACCGCACCTCCACGGCTGTTGAGCACCGCCTCCTCGCCGATATTGGTTTTCGTACCGTCGAAAGGCATGATATTACACGACGCCGTGACCCACATCGGCAAGTGTTTGTTGGTAAACTGCTGGAAATGAGAGAGTGAGAGCACATGTTCGTGCGAGATACTGATTTCCGACCCGTGACCGCCATAGTCCATGATGAGAGCACCATCGGCCTGTTGCTGCTTGATGATTTTTTCCACATCGGGATAAGTGCCACCAGTGGACGACACCTCCCTGACATAGGCGTCCCACATCACTTTTTTGACATGATAGCCCGGATACTCTTTTTCGATGATGTCGGCCACACTATTCACATCATTCATGTGCGTGTTGTTATCGCCGTCATCGCCCATGAACATGATGATGTTCTGCCATGGACCCGCATCCTCATTTTGCACGTAAGCGATGGTTTTGTCAACTACGACCTTGGCTTCCGAGTCATTCCGCACGGGAAGTCGTCCCACTGCCACATCCTGTTTGTCGCGCAGTTGCAGGCTGACGCCCTCGCCATCGTCGAGCAGACAGAAGAAGCCGTCATCGACATAGCAGTCGGTTTTGCTGAACGAGTTTTCGCTTTCGAAGCAGAGGAGGAAGTCGTCGGGTGAGAATTGACGGCATTCAGGGGTCACCATGCGGTTATCCCAATAGCTGTCGCCGAAAAGCAAGAGGAACCGCGGCATATCCGCCTCGGTCTCCGCCCGGTCGTAGTGCATTTTCAGATAGCGGCGGTAGGCATTGGCATCGGGCGTGCCGGAGGAGAACTCATTGAAGAGTTCGTCGGCGGGCACGACACGCACCCTCAATCCGTCGTGCTGCTGGTGGAAGTCGGCCAACCGCTGTGCCTGCGTGCGCAAGTGTTGCGTGGTGGGTATGATGATGACCATATCGACGGCGGGGTCGGCATGGAGGTCTTGGTTGGTGATGTTATACACATACTCCGCCGCCGGAAAGGCTGACGATGAGAGCGATGGCACGGGTCGCGCGTCGGAGGTATAGACATCGATATAATCGAGACGGATGGGACCACCAGAGAGAGGAGTGATACGCACCGTGTTCTGTTCCTTCAAATCCGGGATGACAAAATTGCCGACGGCCTGGTTGCCACTGTCATATTCGCCGAGCGTGAAACGGAGAGTTCCCACAATCGAGTCATTGACCGTCACCTGCACAGTACTGGACGTGCCGCCCGAGACACAGACAGCAATACGCCCGTCGGCACCCTGTCCGGCCTTGCCGATGGTATAATCTTTCGATGAACCGACGTTGACGGGAGTGTTTTCAAAGAGGTTGCGCCCACCGTTAAACCAAGCGTAATTATCCACTTCGTGCAGCACATGGTAGTCGGCGGCCGAGGGATAGAAAGCACCGACAAACGTAGCACTATCCACCGACAGCGGTTCTCCCTCGCTCTCAGTGATGAAGTAGTAGCCATAGTTAGAATAGGGATTGCGTGTGCGGCGCATCGTGGCGGGACTCGCCCACGTCACGGGACCCTGCCCGTAGAACAGCCGTCGCCCGCCCACAGTGCAGGTCGGCACCTCTTTCAAGTCGTCGAGGGCGATGAGGTCGCTCTCGTTGAGTTGCTCATTCTGCAAGGCACCTCCATAGCCGTAGATTTTCACACGGCTCATGTCGGAAAAGCCAGCTTTACGGATGACCTCATCGGTCAACTGACAGACACCCGAGTTGGCGACACTGATTTTCGCCCAACGCCCCGTAGCCAGAATGGAATGCTCGGCATAGCGGTTGGCATGGACTGCCGCACGACGGTTCACAGTTTTAGGACGCGACTCCACGCGCAACATAAAACTGGCCAGGATGCGGTATTTACCCTCGCGACAGACCAAAGGCACGAAATCCACTTCGAGTGTGCCTTTCTTGCGCGACACCACCACCTGAGTGTTCACCTTGGGCAGCTCGGGCAGCGGGGCGGTCGTGATGGCATGGTAACGGGCGATGTCAGAGGCCGACATGTCGATGAACTCAGGATATTCGATGGTCGTGATATATAGCGAGTCATCATAATGTTCATCCAGCGGCACAGCGTATGTGAAATGGGGCAATACGGAGTCGATACTGACCTCGTCGGCAGTCAGATTGAAGAAACGCTGCGCACTCGCCATGAGTACCCAGAACATCAAGATTGACAATAGGAAATATCGTTTCATTACTTGTTTCTTGTCTCCTTATCTTAACTCCGTTTCGTATGACTGACCTAACCTCTACAACTTAACGTGAAACTTACTTCACCCTCATCTCCAACACTTTACGGTCTTCGAGATAGCCTGTAAGTTGGTCGTTGATATGCACGGGTCCCACTCCTGCCGGTGTACCGGTATAGAGCAAGTCGCCCGTTTTAAGTGTAAAATATCGGCTGATGAAAGCAATCAGCTCATCGATGCGGTAGAGCATATCGGCTGTACACCCTTGCTGCACCGTCTGCCCGTTCACATCGAGGTGGAAACGAAGGTTCTGCACATCCTGTAACTGCTCTACGGGCACCCAGTCGCCGATGACGGCCGACCCGTCGAACCCCTTACAGAGCTCCCAAGGCAAGCCCTCGCTGCGCAGTCGTGTCTGCAGGTCGCGTGCCGTGAAATCAATGCCCACGGTCACCGCATCGTAGTAACGATGGGCGAACCGCTCGGGAATCCCCTTCCCTAAGCGGCAGATACGTACCACCACTTCCGTCTCATAGTCCACCCGTCCCATCTCCTCAGGGAGGAAGAAAGGCTTGTGGTCTTTGAGCAGCGCGGAGTCAGCTTTTGTGAAGATGACAGGCTCCGCCGTTTTATTTAACGTACCATGCAGCTCTTTATTGTGTAGCGCATAGTTCATTCCGACTGCAAAAATCTTCATAGGGTTCAGTTTTAACAGTTGAAAACAATAGAGACGCCACCCAAGTGACGTCTCTACGCTATCTTATTTTTGGTATTCCGATATTCTCAGCTGATTACTCGGCACGGAGTGTGAAGCGTTTGAAGTCAACCACCTTCAGCTCTTTGTCGGCAGCCTTCAGATAGTCGGTCACGGTCATCTTGGTGTCCCAGATGTAGTCCTGTTTCACCAGGCAGTTGTCCTTGAAGAACTTCTGCAAGCGGCCCTGAGCGATGTTCTGCACCATTTGTGCGGGCAGATTGGCAGCTTTCTCCTCAGCCACGCGCACCTTCAAGTCGCGGATTTCCTGAGCCTGCTCTTCGGTAATCTCCTTCTTGGCGATACCTTCAGCGATGTGCTCCTCGTTCTCAGCGATATAGAGGTTGAAACCGGCCTTCTTCAGGGCAGCCTCCACAGCCTTCTTCACCTGCTCCTCTTTGGTCTTCTCGATGGCCACCTTGAGCTCGCTCTCTTTCACCGACTCTGGGATGCTGTCCACATCGAGACCCATGGGGTTGGTGTTAGCCACCTGCAGAGTCATGTTGTGACCCTGTTCCTCAGCGGCTTTGTTGAGCTGCACCATGGTGCAGAGGATGTTTTTGTTCTGGTGGTTGTAGGTGTAGATGTTGTCGCCCTCGATGAAGTTGTAACCGTCGAGTTCCATCTTCTCACCGGTGATACCCGAGCGCTGCACGACAGCGTCGGCCACTTTCTCGCCAGTAGCGAGCGTGAGTTCCTTCACCTCGTCCAAGCTCTTGCACTTGTTCTCGACAGCGGCGTCGAGGATAGCCTGTGTCAGGGCGATGAAGTCCTTACCATTGGCCACGAAGTCGGTCTCGCATTTCAGGGCGATCATAGCGCCGAAGCCCTCAACCACTTTCACGAGCACGCAACCATTAGAGGTCTCGCGGTCAGAACGTTTAGCGGCGATGGCGAGTCCACGCTGACGCACCAGCTCGATAGCTTTCTCGATGTCGCCCTCAGCCTCAGTGAGAGCCTTTTTGCAGTCTGCCAATCCGGCACCTGTCATTTTGCGCAGTTTCTGAATATCTGCTATTGTAACAGCCATTGTTTTATTTTTTCGTTATGGGTTCAACATTGATTTTGTTTATTCTGCTGCGGGTGCCTCAGTCTCAGCCTCAGCAGCCTCTTCCTTGCGGTTGCGGCGGGCAGTGTGGCGCGGACGTTCCTCAACAGCCTCTTCGCTCTGCTCTGAAGCAGCTTTCTCGTCAGCTTTCTCTGCTTTGCGCTCTTCCAGACCCTCTGCGATGGCCTCGCAGCAAGCGGTCAGAATCACGTCGATGCTGTCCTTAGCGTCGTCGTTAGCGGGAATCACGAAGTCGATGTCGTTGGGGTCGGAGTTGGTATCAACGATACCGAACACAGGGATACCCAGACGGTTGGCTTCCTTCACAGCAATGTTCTCTTTCATCACATCGACCACGAAGAGGGCAGAAGGCAGACGGGTCAGGTCGGCGATAGAACCGAGGTTCTTCTCCAGTTTGGCACGCTGACGTGTCACTTGCAGCAACTCGCGTTTTGAGAGGTTGGCATAGGTGCCGTCACTCATCAGTTTGTCGATGTTCGACATTTTTTTCACAGCCTTACGGATGGTGGGGAAGTTGGTGAGCATACCGCCCGGCCAACGCTCGATGACGTAGGGCATATTGATGCTTGTAGCCTTCTCGGCGACAATGTTCTTGGCCTGTTTTTTAGTAGCGACGAACAGGATTTTCTTTCCTGACTTAGCAATTTGCTTCAGTGCTTCTGCGGCGTCGTCAATCTTAGCCACAGTCTTGTGAAGGTCGATGATGTGAATGCCATTGCGCTCCATGAAGATATAAGGAGCCATAGCGGGATTCCATTTACGGCGGAGGTGTCCGAAGTGGCAACCAGCCTCCAGCAGTTGTTCAAAATTTGTTCTTGACATGATTGTTAAATTTGTTTACTTTCCTTTTTAGTTGCTTATGAACCAGCTGCCGAGTAACCGAATCACGGGTCTTGGCAGTTTGGATACTAAACTGAATAGGGATATGATATCATTATGATGATATTAACGCTTACTGAACTGGAAGCGACGGCGAGCCTTGGGCTGTCCGGGTTTCTTACGCTCCACGGCACGTGAGTCGCGGGTCAGGAAACCATGGTCTTTCAGGTTCTTCTTATCCTCAGCGTTGATTTTCACCAGGGCGCGTGCGATAGCGAGGCGCAGAGCCTGGCTCTGACCTGTGAAACCACCACCGTCGAGGTTGGCTTTGATGTCATAGCTCTCTGCCACGCCGAGCAGGTTGAGCGGCTGTTTCACCACATACTGCAGAATGGCTGAAGGGAAATATTCGTTGAGGTCCTTCTTGTTAATAGTGATTTTGCCTGTACCTTCTTTGCTCAGATACACACGAGCGACAGCACTTTTACGGCGTCCTATTGCATTGATGTATTCCATTATCTTCTCTTATTTATACTGGTTAATATCGATGACTTTGGGTTTCTGTGCCTCATGGGGATGCTCGGTTCCCTCATATACCTTCAGGTTGTTGAGCAGGCTGCGGCCGAGGGGGCCTTTGGGCAGCATACCTTTCACGGCATGACGGATGATACGCTCCACACCGTCGTTCTTCTTACGCAGTTGGGCAGGAGTGTTGAAACGCTGGCCACCGGGATAGCCCGTATAGCGCGTATAAACCTTATCGGTCTCTTTCTTACCAGTGAAAATAACCTTTTTAGCATTGATGATGATCACATTATCACCACAATCCATGTGCGGAGTAAAGCAGGGTTTGTACTTTCCGCGCAACAATTTAGCAACCTTAGAGCAGAGGCGACCCACCACTTGATCAGTAGCGTCGATAATCACCCACTCCTTAGCGTTGGCGGCAGCGTCTTGGTTCAACGACACTGTCTTGTAACTTAAAGTGTTCATTTTAAATGATAAATTTTACTACTAAAAAACGTTTTTATAATAAATAATGTAAGTGGAACGGAGATTCACTAACCACGATGGCCGGCCAAAGACACCGCTATTAACACGCCGCTCCCCGGGGCTCTAAGCATGCCCCGAAATAATCGGACTGCAAAGGTACAACCTTTTATTCTTTTATCGGGCTCTTGTTTTCCTTTACTTTTGTAATATTATGTTTATTTAACAAATAAAAGGATGTTTAACGTGGTTATTGGGATGATTTTGGACAGTCTGAATAGTTTTACTCATTTGATGAACTCAAATCGTTTGACTATTTTGACTACTCTTTCTATTTGTCTTTGTACGGTTGGTTTCACCACAAAAAAATAAAAATCCGTGCGATTATTTTGTTTTGTGTCTGGCTTGCACTATCTTTGCAAAGAAAAAGGAACTTGATGAGATGAACAGATATACGCAATTTGCACTGCTATCGGCATCCACGCTGCGGATGCTGCCCCACATCGCGCTTTATCTTGCACACCGGCGACGGATAGACCCCGACCTGGTGAAATACCAGGACAAGCGTGTGGGGGTGGTCAATTTCATCAAGACCTGCACCCGTGAACGGGTGTTCCGCAATCTGTTCTACTACCGTCTGGGCGAGTACAAATCGGTATGGGTGAAGTGGATGCTCCCCCCAGAGCACACGCTTAACATCTGGTGTCCGCACATCGGCGCCGGAGCCCACTTCGAACACAACTATGCCACCTACCTCAATGCAGAATCGATTGGCGATGACTTCTACTGTCTGCACCTTGTGACGTTAGGCAATGACCGGGAAGGACGACGTCCCATCATCGGCAACCATGTGAAGATCTTCACGGGAGCCACGGTCTTCGGCGGCATCCACATCGGCGACCATGTCACCATCGGTGCCGGCGCCGTGGTGTCGGAGGATGTGCCCGACCACTGCACCGTGACCGGCAACCCGGCGGTCATCAGGAAGAAGGAACCCTAAAATTCAACACTCACCACTCAACACACAAACATGCAAGCAATCATCTTAGCAGCCGGCATGGGACGCCGCTTAGCCGAACACACAAAAAACAACACCAAGTGCATGGTGGAGGTCAATGGTGTGAGCCTCATCGACCGGATGCTGACACAGCTCTCAGCCCTTCAGTTGCGCCGCGTGGTCATCGTGATAGGCTATAAAGGCAAGGAACTGACCGAACATATCGGCCACCGGTATGATGACCGTCTAAAGATAGAATACGTGACCAACCCTATCTACGACACGACCAACAACATCTACTCCCTGGCACTGGCCAAGGAACAGCTCATTGAAGATGACACCTTGCTATTAGAGAGCGACCTCATCATCGATGACAGCATCTTGGATTTGCTGGTCAACAACCCGGAGCCCAACCTTGCTTTGGTGGCCAAATATGAGAGTTGGATGGACGGCACCATGGTACGGATGGACAAAGAGCGCAATATCGTCAACTTCGTGCCGAAGGCTGCATTCAGATATAAGGACACCGACAGTTATTACAAGACGCTCAACATCTACAAATTCTCCAAAGCGTTTTCACGCAACAAATATGTGCCTTTCTTGGAGGCGTACACCAAATCGGTGGGCAATAACGAGTATTACGAAAATGTGCTGCGCATCATCTCCTTCCTCGACAGCCATGACATGAAAGCTCTGCCCCTGACCAATGAAAAATGGTACGAGATAGACGACAAACAGGACCTGGACATCGCCGAAGCCCTTTTCGCCGACGAGAAAGACATCATCCGCAAGTATTACGGCCGCTACGGCGGTTTCTGGCGGTTCCCCAAGATGTTGGACTACTGCTACTTAGTGAACCCTTATTTCGGTCAATCGAGAATTATTGATGAGATGGAGGCTTACTTCCGCACGCTCATTGCCGAGTATCCCTCAGGGATGAAAGTGAACACGCTGCTGGCGAGTAAGTGTTGGAAAGTGAAAGAGGAATACATCATTCCCGGCAACGGCGCCGCCGAACTCATCAAGTCGCTCATGTCGTTCCTGCCCGGCACCATCGGAGTGATACGTCCCACCTTCGAAGAATACCCCAACCGCAGAGACAAAGCCGATTTGGTGACGTTTGTGCCCCGAAACGCCGATTACAGGTATTCCGCACGCGACTTGATGGATTTCTTCGGTGAGCACCATGCTGACAACCTGCTGCTCATCAACCCGGATAACCCGTCGGGCAACTTCATCCCCATCGGCGACCTTCTCGCACTGGCCGACTGGTGCGAAGAGAGCGGCATCCGACTCATCGTAGATGAGAGTTTCGTGGATTTCTCCATCGGGTATGAATATAACAGCCTGCTGAAAAACGACATCTTGGAATCCCATCCGTCGATGTGTGTGATGAAGAGCATCTCAAAGAGTTACGGTGTACCCGGCATCCGACTGGGCATTTTCTGTTCGGCCGACACCGACTTGATTGCACAAATGAAAAAAGATGTGAGCATCTGGAACCTGAACTCTTTTGCAGAATACTTCATGCAGATTTTCTCCAAATATGAGGGGGATTACAAACGGGCGTGCGACCAGTTCATCGCAGAACGAAGCGACTTCGAGCAGAAACTGCGCTCAGTGCCGTTCCTCCGGGTGATGCCCACACAAGCCAACTATTTCCTCTGCG
The DNA here is from genome assembly GCA_946404865.1 of uncultured Prevotellaceae bacterium. Classification (GTDB taxonomy): domain Bacteria; phylum Bacteroidota; class Bacteroidia; order Bacteroidales; family Bacteroidaceae; genus Prevotella. The sequence goes on along the minus strand of CAMJFC010000001.1, from coordinate 55,140 downwards.
AGGTGCTGCCCCCGCTGACAGCACGTCAACTGGTACTAACGACACTTAAGAAGCACAACATCTTGCTGCGCGACTGTTCTGGCAAGACAGGGCTCGACGGCAAACAATACATCCGCGTGGCCGTCAGAAACCACGAAGACAACGCCAGACTGATTGAGGCGTTAAAGAGATATTAGTGGAGGAGTTAAAAGGAGGAGTTAATGGGCCAATAGTTTTGGGGACTGGAGATATTTATCATTTAGCGAGAGCGAAAGCACATGAGAATAACCATTTGTGGCGGAGGCAATTTAGGACACGTCTGCGCCGGATTCCTCGCCGCACAAGCGGCTCATCACGTGTCATTGCTGACCACTCATCCCGACGCATGGAGCGATGCGGTTGAGGTGCGGGATGGCGCGGGACAAGTCTTTCACGGCCGTTTAGAGCGGGTTTCAGCCCATGCCGCTGACGTCATACCAGGTGCAGACATCGTGCTCGTGTGTCTGCCCGGATATGCCATACCGAACGTATTGGAAAGCATCAAAGACTGTTTGGAACCCACCACCTGGGTGGGGTCGGTTGTTTCCAGCACAGGTTTCTTTTTTGAGGCGATGAAGAGGTTGCCCGACAGCCAGCCGCTTTTCGGATTCCAACGGGTGCCTTTCATCTCACGGATTATTGAATACGGTAAAAGCGCCGACCTGAAGGGTTATAAAGACCTGTTGAAAGTGGCCGTAGAACAAACCGGAGAGAAGGAAACGGTGAGAGAGACATTAGAACGGTTGTTTCATACCCCTGTGGAATTGCTCGGCAGCCATTATGCCGTCAGTCTGTCCAACTCCAACCCCTTGCTCCACCCCTCACGCCTCTATACGATGTGGAAAGACTGGGCGCCGGGCATGACCTATCCCTCGCAGCCGCTGTTTTATGAGGGATGGACCGAAGAAGCGGCCCAGCTGCTCATCGACATGGACGAGGAGTTTCAACGGCTGCTCCGCAGGATAGGACTGGCAAAAAACGACATCGCGCCTATCCTGGATTACTACGAGAGCACCGACGCCGTGTCGCTGGCCCGCAAACTCCGTTCGATCGAGGCCTTCAAGAGAATCCTCTCGCCGATGCGCGAGACAGCCGACGGACGGTACGCGCCCGACCTCGGGAGCCGTTATTTCAACGAAGACTTCCCCTACGGCATGCGCTTCATCGTAGAGACGGCCCATGCCTACGCCGTAGCGGTGCCAACCATCGAAAAAGTGTATCAATGGGGCATTGGCCTTATAGGTGAATCATACGCACCTATAGCCAATAAGCCTGGAAATGATGCGTGACACGCTGCTCGGGCGGCGGCAGCGTCATATAGTCGCCGTAGGTGCGGCTCAGGTATTCTTTGTAGCCCGCCATCGTGAGATAGGTCTTGCCTTCAAAGACAATGTCCACCGCCGAGGCGATGGTCGAGGCGGGATAACTGGCATCGCTACGCGGCCCCGACTCGGTCATGTTGCAGACCCAACCCGTGGGCGTGTCACGGACGATGAGCCGGCGGATTTTACGCTCCAGTTGTTTGACCGTCATCGGCCAATATTTGTAACACAGATAACCGATGCGCGAACGCAATGGCAGCGTGCCATTCACCCGCAACGGATTGTTCTTCGAGAGTTTGCATCGGCGTATCTTATACAAGAGGTATTTCTTCTGGAACAACCTCTTGCGCTCCTCAGCATCATCAGGCACATAGTCGAGCGGGAACACATCGATAAAGACCCCTATCTCATAACCTTCCGTCTCATCCTCAATCATACGAGTACGGCTGTCAACCACCTTGGCGAACGTATAGTAATAATGTTCCTCGGTGGCGGGGTCGATGACACGGTTGTTACCCGACGCGCTCCGGTAGCGTTTCAAAAAAAGTTCATAATCACGGCGGGGCATAAAGATGTCGATATCATCATCCCAAGGGATATACCCGCGATGGCGCACCGCGCCCAACAGGGAGCCGCAAGCCAGGAAATAGGTCAGTCCCTGTTCCGTGCAGAAACGATGGACATCATCGAGGATACCCATCTGAATCTGCCGCAGTTCTTGAATATCAGTGATTTTTCTCATGACCGTGCAAAGGTAATGTTTTTTATTGAGAAGCATCGTTTTTATCCACTTTTTTTGCCATTCCAACAATAATGACTACTTTTGCACATCATTTATGGAGAATCTGAAAGAAAAGACAGCGCGCAGTCTGCTATGGGGTGTCATCAATAATGGTGGCATGCAGGTGTTGTATGTCATCTTCGGTGTTGTGTTGGGGCGTCTGCTCTCACCCGCCGAATACGGCATCGTGGGGGTGCTCGCCCTCTTCACCGCCATCGCAGGTGCTATCCAAGCCAGCGGATTCACCCAAGGACTCGTCAATCTGAAGTCGCCCACCGCCCGCGACTACAACTCCGTATTTTGGTTCAACCTTTTAGTGAGCCTGTCGCTCTATGCCATCCTATTCTTTTGTGCGCCGCTCATCGCCGATTTCTTCCGTCAGCCCTGCCTGGTCGAAGTGTCGCGTGTGCTCTTTCTCTGCCTTCCCATCTCGGCCATCGGCATAGCCATCAACAGCTACATGCTCAAAAACCTGATGAACCGCGAGATAGCCATCATCAACCTCATTGCCATCCTCCTCTCAGGCACCACCGGCACTATCATGGCATTCAACGGGTTCTCATACTGGAGTCTGGTATGGCAGCAGCTGGTCTATAACATCGTGCTCAACATCGGACGCTACTACTGTGTGAAATGGCGTCCCACCCTCCACCTCGACTTCGAGCCCGTCAGGCGGATGTTCGGTTTCTGTTCGAAACTGCTCATCACCAACCTGCTTAACACCGTCAACCAACAACTGCTCACGTTCGTGTTCGGACGGTTATTCCCCATCCACAGCGTAGGTAACTACACCCAAGCCAACAAATGGAGCACGATGGCCCACTCCACGGTGTCGAACACACTCAACCAGGTGGTACAGGCCGTGTTGGTCTCTATCAACGAAGAGCGGGAGCGCCAGCAGCGTGTTTTCCGCAAACTGATGCGGTTCACGGCCTTCTTAGGTTTTCCCGTCATGTTGGGACTGGCCTTGGTAAGCCGTGAGTTTATCCTCCTCACCATCGGCGAGAAATGGGCCGGTTGCGTGACGATGATGCAAATCATCTGTATCGGAGGCGCTTTCCTGCCGTTATATGCGCTTTATCAGAACCTGACCATCTCCAACGGACGTTCCGGGCTCTACATGTGGTGTAATATCTGTCAGATTGTATTGCAACTGGCACTGGTGCTGCTGCTACGCCACCAGCCCATCGAGGTTATCGTCTGTGCCAGTTCGGCTTTCCTCATTCTCTGGCTCTTCGTATGGCAATGGACGGCACACCGGCTCATCGGCCTGCGTCTCATCGACATGCTCAAGGACACGGTACCCTTCCTGGTCGTCGCCTTGGCAGTGATGGCAGCCACCTATTTCATCACTTGCGCCATCAGTAACCTTGTTTTGTTGTTGGTCAGCCGTGTCATCATCGCCGCCGTCCTCTATTACCTTGCCTTGCGACTGTTGCACGCCAAGGTATTGGAAGAGTGCATCAAGATGGTGAGACACAAAACAATCACGTAGTTTTTATCTCTTACTCAACTTTCAGAAGTTAAAGAAGTTAAGGAAGTTAAAGAAGTTAAAGGACATTAGTCAAAGTATTGCTGCTCCTTGATGTATACAAGAAGGGGGATAAGTCTCTTATACCACCATTTCAAGGCCAGGTACGTGAGTCGCAACAGCCGGTGTACGGGTTTGTGCGCAAAACAAGCGTGGCACAAACGGAAAAGCAGACGTTGTGGGCGGTAATGAAGATATTCAGCGATTTCTTTTTTTGACAACCCTGCCGCCAACACGCGCTGCATGGTATTGAGCATGCCCAGTTCGAGCGCATAGCCGAACTCGCCGTTTTTATCGTTGGCTTGGAAAAAATGCCACACCACTTCGTTGGCCTTCAGCAGCGACACCGCATGGTGATGGTGCATCTGATGGAAGGTGCCCGTGTCGGTAGCCAAGCGATAGACCGACACGGCATGGTTGATATTACAAGTGCTCTTGGCCACGAAGAGCAAGCGCGAAGTGAGCGCATAGTCTTCGGCATAATTGATTCCATCGATGGCATCGATGCCATGGTCGGTATAGAGCGTACGGCGGATGAGGCGTGCCCAGATGTTATAAGGGATGGTGTTTTGGGCAAGAAAAAGGCGGAGCATCCTTTGCCGGGACAAGTCCGTCAGACACGTCTCTTGACGTGTCGAACCATCGGGATAAAGATAGAGGAAAGCACCCGAGACGATGTCAGCACCCGACGACAGTTGTGCTTGTACCAAACGTTCTACGGCATCAAGAGGCAGATAGTCATCGCTGTCCACATTCAGCACGAACTCACCCGTAGCGTGACTGAGAGCGGTCTTACGGGCAGCCCCGAGTCCACGGTTCTGCTCATGACGCACCATGCGCACCTGCGCCCGCCGCGAAGGATAGCGCGACAGCACATCGTTGAGGATGTCAATGCTATGATCCACACTGCAGTCGTCCACAAAGATGTATTCTATCTCTTTGTAAGTCTGTTCGAAGAGCGACACCGCACACTGCTCGATGTATTGCTCTACGCCATAGACGGGGACTAAAATGGAAACTGTCATGTGGGGGTCAAACATACATTTTTTCCTTGAGCAGATAACGCTCGACAGAAGGGGGCACCAATCCGGCAACAGACTGGTGATTGCGCAACAGTTCACGGATTTGGGTACTGGACACATCCACCGTTTTTGCCTTTACCAACATGACATTTGCCGGCAATGTAGCAGGGTCGATGGGAGAATCGACACGTGGATAGACCGCTATCTGATAGGCTGCTAAGATATCGTCATGACGATACCACTGCGGAAAACGCTCCCAGTTGTCACCCCCGATCAAAAGGGTGAACTCCCTGTCGGGATAATCGCGACTGAGGGCTTGCAGAGTGTTCCATGTGTACGACGGACGTGGCAGGTGAAATTCGAAATCGGAGGCCGAGAGCCGTTTAAACCGGCGCAAGGCGATACGCACCATCTCCAGGCGCTGTTCTTCGGGAGCCAATCGCATATCCTGTTTCAAAGGGTTTTGCGGCGACACCAAGAACCACACTTCATCGAGATGAGCTCTGCGCAATAATTGACGAGCCAGATGGATATGCCCGCGGTGGATGGGGTTAAACGACCCGCCGAAGAGTCCGGTTTTAATCATGTCTTAGGGGAACTACCTTTGCTCAACACTCACCATCCGGTGCCAGGAACTCGCTGACCATCTGATAGGCTTCAGCCTTGGCAGTGGCCAGGTCGTCGTTGACAAGCACCCGATCAAAACGGTCGGCGAAGGTCAGCTCGTATGCCGCTTTCTCCACACGGTCGTTGATAACCTCGGGCGCGTCAGTGCCACGAAGCTCCAGACGACGGCGCAACTCCTCGATGGAAGGTGCCTTGATGAAGATGGCCAGTGCCCGGTCGCCGAAATAATTCTTCAGGTTGCACCCGCCTTTGACATCGACATCAAACACCACATTCTGTCCGTCTTCCAACTGCCGTTCCACCTGTGCTTTGAGTGTACCATAAAAGCGGTTCTCGTACACCTCCTCGTACTCCAAAAACTCTCCGCGCTCTATCCGCTCACGGAATTCCTCTGGCGTGATGAAGAAATAATCAACTCCGTCGCGCTCCTCGCCCCGTGGGGCTCGGCTGGTACACGACACACTGAATGCCAGTCGCAACTCTTCATGTTCCATCAGCGACTGAATGATGGTGCTTTTTCCGCTGCCGCTCGGAGCGGACACGATAATTAGTTTGGCCATAATGATGAAGGAGTAAAAGAAGTTAAAGGTGTAGCACTTATTACAGGGCATTCAGCACCTGTTCCTTGATTTGTTCCAGTTCGTCTTTCATCCGCACCACGATGTTTTGCATCTCGGCGTGGTTGCTTTTCGAGCCCGTCGTATTGATTTCGCGTCCCATTTCTTGTGCGATGAATCCCAGTTTCTTTCCCTGAGCCTCTTCGTTGACCATGGTGTCGCGGAAATATTTCAAGTGGTTGGCCAACCGCTGTTTCTCTTCGCTGATATCGAGTTTCTCGATATAGTAAATCAGTTCCTGTTCCAACCGGTTCTTATCATACTCAGCCTCGGGTATCGATTTGAGTCCATCCACAATTTTGCCGCGTATTTTCTCCACACGCACGTTTTCGTAGGGTTCAATGGCTTTGAGCAATGCCTCGATATTGTCCAGCTTCTCTTCAAACTTCTTTTGCAGAGCTGCCCCCTCCTGACCGCGGAAGGCCACTAACTGTTCTAATGCCTGCCCCACGGCTTGGCGGGCCACCTCCCACTCCTCAGCATCCAATTGCTCACTGTCTGTTTTTGTCATCACATCAGGCATACGGAGAAGGGTATAGAACCATTCTTCCGGCTCAGGGATTCCTGTACGTGCAGCGATGTCCTTGATTTGGTGGTAGTAGTTCTCTATCAGAGCCTCATTGACGGGTGTAGCATCCGTGCCGGCCTCTTTCTCTATCCAGATAGCGAAATCGACCTTTCCCCTGACGAGCGCGGCAGCAACCATCTGTCTGATTTCCATTTCTTTCTCCCTATAGAGAGGTGCGATACGAGTGGAGAGGTCGAGTGTTTTGCTGTTGAGCGACTTGACCTCCACGTTGATTTTTTTCTCCTTAAAGGCTACGACAACCTTGCCGTAACCAGTCATTGATTGTATCATATCGAGGGTATATCAATAAAATTTGTGCAAAATTACTCATTTTTGCGGAAAATGCCGTACTTTTGCACACAAATTTATGAAATAATCATTTTTCAGACATGTCGTGTATTCTCAACTTAGATACGAGCACTGAGGTATGCAGCGTGGCGGTAAGTGTTGACGGCGGTTGTATCTGGCACGAAGAAGATGCCACCGGGCCTAATCATGCAGAGCGCCTAGGCGCCTTTGTCGATGAGGCTTTGTCGTTCATCGACAGCCATGCCATCCCCCTCGACTACGTGGCGGTGAGCAGCGGACCGGGTTCGTACACGGGCCTTCGCATCGGAGTGTCGATGGCCAAAGGCATCTGCTACGGCCATGATGTACCCTTGATTGCCGTCCCCACACTCGAGTTGCTGACGGTGCCCATCCTGCTGGGCAGAATCGAGATTGAAGACGACGCATTGTTGTGTCCCATGATTGACGCGCGTCGCATGGAGGTATATGCAGCCATTTATGACCGTGCGTTGCGCGAGGTGCGCCCCACGGGTGCTGATGTGGTTGACGCCGACACCTACCGGTCCTACTTGGATGAGCACCCCGTCTATTTCTTCGGCAACGGAGCCGCCAAGTGCATGGAGACCATCCAACACCCCAACGCCCATTTCATCAAGGGCATCATACCGCAAGCCAAGTATATGTTTCCCCTGGCCGAGAAACGCATCGCCCAAGAGCGGTTTGAAGACGTGGCCTACTTCGTGCCCTTCTATTTGAAGGATTTTGTGGCGGGGAAGCCGAAGGGGAAGTAAGGGGTGAGAGGTAAGAGGTAAGAGGTAAGGGGTGAGAGGTGAGAGGTATGAGGATACTATAGAAAAAAGACTATCAATCAAAAAGAGCAATATGGACATTAAAGGTTTAGACTATAACACCCAACGCGACAAGCTGCTGCTGTCAGAATACGGGCGCGTAGTACAGGAAATGATAGCATACGCCATCACGCTGCCCACCAAAGCAGAGCGGCAGCATTGTGCCGAGACCATTATCGGCATCATGCGCCGTATGACCCCGCACAACCAAGAGTCGTCGGATTATGAGCAGAAGCTGTGGGACCATCTGGCACTGATGAGCCAGTTCCAGCTCGACATCGACTACCCTTACGATGTCAATCATGCGTTGGATATCGCCCGCAAGCCCGAACCGCTGCCCTACCCCATGAAGAAGATACCCGTGCGCCACTACGGTTATATGATGTTTGAGGTGTTTGAACAGCTCAAGACCATGCCGGAGGGTCCGGAGCGCGACGCACTGGTGCGTATGACAGCCAACCAGATGAAACGCGACCTGTATCAGTGGAGCCACGGGACAGCCAGCGACGAGAAGGTGGCCGATGACCTGGCTCATTTCACGGACGGAGTCATTCAGTTGGACCTGAAGACATTCCGCTTTGAGAAAATCAACGAGAAAGACTTCATGGAAAAGCGCCCCCGCGGGAAGAAAAAGAAATAAAGCCAGTCAGATATGGAGTCATTCATCATCGAGGGCGGACGCCCTTTGCGCGGCGAGATTACCCCTCAAGGAGCCAAGAATGAAGCCCTTGAGGTGATTTGCGCCACTTTGCTTACCGACGAACCTGTGACCATCAAAAACGTCCCGGATATCCTGGATGTGAACAACCTCATCCTGCTCTTGAAAGAGATGGGTGTCAAAGTGACGAAAGACGGACTGAACACCTTCACCTTCCAAGCCGACGACTTGCATCTGGACTACCTCGAAAGCGAGAAGTTTGTCAAGAAATGCTCATCGCTCCGCGGCAGCGTGCTCACGTTCGGTCCTTTGCTGGCCCGTTTCGGCAAAGCTACAGTAGCCAAACCCGGCGGTGATAAAATCGGACGCAGACGCCTGGACACCCATTTTCTGGGTTTCAAATATTTGGGTGCTGACTTCCAACGAGTGGAAGGACGGGATGTCTATGAGATTACCGCCACACAACTCACAGGCTGCAACATGTTGCTCGATGAGGCCTCAGTGACCGGCACCGCCAACATCATCATGGCGGCCGTGCTGGCCCGTGGCACCACCACCATCTACAATGCCGCCTGCGAGCCGTATATCCAGCAGTTGTGCCGGTTGCTCAACGCCATGGGTGCGCGCATCAGCGGCATCGCCTCCAACCTGCTTACCATCGAGGGTGTAGAACACCTGCACCGTGCCGAGCACCAAATACTGCCCGACATGATCGAGGTGGGATCGTTCATCGGCATGGCAGCCATGGTGGGCGACGGCGTCTGCATCAAAAACGCCTCGCTGCGCAACCTGGGCATCATACCCGACACGTTCCGCCGTCTGGGCGTCACCATCGAGGAGCACGGCGACGACCTCTACATACCTCGTCACGACACCTACCAGATCGACTCTTTTCTCGACGGCAGCATCATGACCATTGCCGACGCGCCTTGGCCCGGACTCACCCCCGACCTGCTGTCGGTGCTCATCGTCGTGGCCACACAGGCTGAGGGCAGTGTGCTCTTCCACCAGAAAATGTTCGAGAGCCGTCTCTTTTTCGTGGATAAGCTCATCGACATGGGGGCGCAAATCATACTCTGCGACCCTCACCGCGCCGTGGTCATCGGTCACAACCACCACATCCGTCTGCGCGCCGGTCGCATGACCAGTCCCGACATCCGTGCGGGCATCGCGCTGCTGATTGCCGCCATGAGTGCCAACGGCACCTCGCGTATCGACAATATCGCACAGATAGACCGTGGTTACGAGAACATCGAAGGCCGTCTCAATCAATTGGGTGCTAACATCCAACGGGTAGATAACTGACCCTATGTCCTTTGAAAGACGACATACCCAGAACGAGTGTCCTAACCCCATCAGACAATCCCTCACATGATCAGACAAGAAGAGGTTTACCGCATCGGCCGCATTGGCAAGCCGCATGGTGTGCACGGCGAGGTGTCGATGCATATCGACGACGATGTGTTCGACCGTGTAGATGCAGAATACTTGGTGCTCGATATCGATGGTATTCTCGTGCCCTTTTATATGGAGGAATATCGGTTTCGCAGTGACGAGACGGTGCTGATGAAGTTTTGCGACATCGACACCGTAGAACAGGCTCGCCAGCTCACCGGCACCGACGTCTATTTCCCCCGCAGTGAGGCCGACGACGATGCCGACACGCTCTCATGGGCCTCTATCGTGGGTTTTACCCTGACCGACCATCACACCGGCACCGTGGCAGGTGTCATCACCGACGTCGATGACAGCACCCTCAACACCCTGTTTGAGGTGGAGACCGCCGACGGCAAAGAGTTGCTGATTCCTGCTGCCACCGACCTGATTATCGCCATCGACCCCGACAAGCGAGACATCAGAGTCGCCGTGCCAGAGGGGCTGTTAGAAGGTTAGAAGGATAGAAAAACCAGTATGATAGTTCGACTTGTAAAAAACAAGAAAAGAACAAAAGCAATGAAACAACAAATTTGTATTTTAGGCTCCACCGGTTCTATCGGCACACAGGCGCTTCAAGTGATAGAAGAGCACAGCGACCGATTTGAGGCCTATTGTCTGACGGCCAACACCCGGTATGAGCTGTTGGCAGAGCAGGCGCGCAAATACCATCCTGCCGCCGTGGTCATCGCCAATGAGGACTATTACGAGCCGCTGTGCCGGTTGCTCGACGATTGTCCCGACATCAAGGTGTATGCCGGTGTCCGTGCGCTGGACGAGATTGTGGCCGCCGACCCCATCGACATGGTGCTCACCGCCATGGTGGGTTTCGCCGGCCTTTCGCCCACCATCCATGCCATCAAGGCCCGGAAGAAGATATGCCTGGCCAACAAAGAGACGCTGGTGGTGGCAGGCGAACTGATCTGCCAGTTGGCCGTGGAGCATCATGCGCCCATCCTGCCGGTGGATAGCGAGCACTCCGCCATCTTCCAGTCGCTCGTGGGCGAGGATGCCAACGAGATAGAGAAGATCCTGCTCACAGCCAGCGGCGGACCCTTCCGCACGTTCACGCGCGAACAGCTGGCCACGGTGACCAAGGCCGACGCCCTGCGCCATCCCACCTGGGACATGGGAGCCAAGATCACCATCGACAGCGCCACGATGATGAACAAAGGTTTTGAGGTGATGGAGGCCAAATGGCTTTTCGGCGTGCCCGCCGACCGCATCCAGGTGTTGGTGCATCCGCAGTCTATCGTCCACAGTGCCGTTCAATTCCGCGACGGAGCCGTCAAGGCGCAGTTGGGTGTGCCCGATATGCGGTTGCCCATCCAGTATGCCTTCACTTACCCTGAGCGGTTGTCATTGTCGGAGAAGCGCCTCGACTTGTTTGCCCATCCTTTGGAGTTCTTTGAACCCGACCTGGAGAAATTCCGCTGTCTGGCGCTCGCCTTCGAAGCCATCAAGCGGGGAGGCAATATGCCTTGCATTGTGAATGCCGCCAACGAGGTGGTGAACCGCGCCTTCCTCGAAGACCGATGCTCCTTCCTCGCCATGGGCGACATCATCGCCGAGACGATGGACACCGCCACCTTCGACCCCTCGCCCGACTACGACACCTACGTGGCCACCGACGCCGAAGCACGACGGATAGCTGAAGAAGAGGTGAGAGGTAAGAGGTAAGAGGTGAGAGAATAGCTTTGGGGCAGGGGAGTTTTGGGGGCAGGGGGGGCAGGAGATATTTTAATTTTTTAATTTTATCATTTTTTAATCATCATAGATGGAAGTATTTTTGATTCGACTGCTACAGTTTATGCTGTCAATCTCGCTGTTGGTGCTGCTGCACGAGGGCGGACACTTTTTCTTCGCCCGCCTGTTCAAGGTACGCGTCAATAAGTTTTATCTGTTTTTTAATCCTAAGTTCCACATCGCCAGCACCTACGACAAATGGGTGCGCAAACTGTTTCATTTGAAACCAGAGGTGGTGCCTGAGAAGATTGAGAAAGATGAAGAAGGCAATGAACACAAGGTGAAAGAGTATGTAGGTACGGAATACGGTATTGGCTGGCTGCCCTTGGGCGGTTACTGTGCCATCTCCGGCATGGTGGATGAGACCAATCAGAAGTTAGACGACGACCCCAAACCCTGGGAGTTCCGCACCAAGCCCGCTTGGCAGCGTCTGCTCATCATGATTGGCGGTGTGCTTGTCAATTTCCTGTTGGCATTGTTCATCTACTCGATGGTGCTCTTCCATTGGGGCGATTCCTACATCGCTGTGAAGGACATGAACATGGGCATGAAGTTCAATGCCTCGGCCAAGGCTCTCGGATTCCAAGATGGTGACATCCTGGTGGGCACCGACAAGAAAGAGTTCAAGAAATATGATGTGGATTTGTTCCGTGCCATCACCGATGCCGAACGTGTGGATGTGATGCGCGGCGACAAGAAGGTATCGATACCCATCACCGAGGAACTCAGTCTGCTCGACATGCTGAAGAAACAGCCCGTTTTCGCCGCCCCGTTTGTTCCCGCTGAGGTGGACAGCGTGGTGGCCGACACCCCAGCCGCACAATTAGGCATGAAGAAAGGCGATAAAATCGTAGCCATCGGTGGCAAACCCGTCGACTGTTGGGTGACCTTTGATGATGAGCGTGGCCGTTTGGCCGACGCCCTGGCCCAAGCCAAGACCCCTGCCGACAGCATGAAGGTACGGCAGACCACCGTGGCCTTCCAACATCAGGACACCGGCGCGATTGACACCCTGGCCGTGACGCTCAATCCCGACTTAAGCCTCGGCGTCGTCAAGACCTCCATCTACACGCTTTACAAAGAAACGAAGTTGGAATACGGCTTCCTCGAGAGTTTCCCCGCCGGCATCAGTTATGGCGTGGGCGTGCTTCGCGGATATGTCGATGACCTGAAGTATGTGTTCACCTCCGACGGCGCTAAGTCGTTAGGCGGTTTCGGCGCCATCGGCAGCCTCTTCCCCGCCGAGTGGGACTGGATGATGTTCTGGCGCATGACAGCCTTTTTGAGTATCATCCTCGCTTTCATGAACATCTTGCCCATCCCCGCCCTCGACGGCGGCCATGTGCTCTTCCTCCTTTGGGAGATGATTACCGGCAAGAAACCGAGCGACAAGTTCATGACCTATGCTGAATATACGGGTATGGGCATCCTCTTGCTGCTGATGGTTGTGGCCAACCTCAACGATATCCTGCGCTGGATTGGGGTGATGTGATACATCTCCCTGAAAAGGCATGACAATTACACCGTCAAGGCGGAATGACACGTGATGTGCATTCCGCCTTTTATTATTTACAAATCGGCATCATTTCCAATAAATACAAATCAAATTGAAAGAAATTTTTCAAATTTTAAAATAAAACGCGACAATTATTTGCAATTATATGGCAAAATGTCGTATCTTTGCAGAAACATTCAAGAAATATGCCACTCATCAACGAACATTTTCTCAAATTGTCGGACAATTATCTCTTTGCCGACATTGCCAAAAAAGTCAATGCCTATAAAGTGACACACCCCAAAGAGCGTGTCATCAGTCTCGGCATCGGCGATGTGACGCAACCGCTTTGCCCGGCAGTGATTGAAGCCATGCACCAGGCCGTGAATGAGATGGCACATCCCGACACCTTTCATGGTTACGGCCCGGAACAGGGATACGACTTCTTGCGGGAGGCCATTGTCAGAAACGACTTCCTGCAACGGGGCATCCATCTGGACCCCGGAGAGATTTTTATCAACGACGGAGCCAAAAGCGACACCGGCAATATCGGCGAACTGCTGCGGTGGGATAACAGCATGGCGGTGACCGACCCCATCTACCCCGTATATATCGACGCCAACGTGATGAACGGCAGAGCGGGCGAATGTGTCAACGGACGTTGGAGCCGTGTCACCTACCTCAGTTGTAACACCGCAAACGGATTTACCCCACAGATTCCCAAGCACCGTGTTGATATCATCTACCTCTGCTACCCCAACAATCCCACCGGTATGGTGCTCACCAAGGAAGAACTGCGGCGATGGGTGAATTATGCCATCCACAACGATACACTCATTCTCTTTGATGCGGCTTACGAACGTTATATTCAAGACCCCGCCATTCCCCACTCTATCTATGAGATTCGTGGGGCACGAAAAGTGGCCATCGAGTTCCGCAGCTATTCTAAAACGGCGGGATTCACAGGTGTGCGCTGCGGTTATACGGTGATACCGAAGGAACTGACGGTGACCAACGTGAACGGCGAGCGAGTGGCGCTCAATCCCTTATGGAACAGACGACAATGCACGAAGTTCAATGGCGCGAGTTATATCAGTCAGCGTGCCGCGGCAGCCATCTACACATCCGAGGGAGCGGAACAGGTGCAAGCGGTCATCGATTACTATATGGGCAACGCCCATTTGATGCTCGACAAACTCAAGAGCACGGGGTTGCGCGTGTATGGTGGTGAGAACGCCCCATATCTATGGGTGAAGACGCCCGGCGACACCCCCTCGTGGCGTTTCTTTGAGCAATTGCTCTACAGCGCGTCGGTGGTCTGTACGCCAGGAGTGGGATTTGGTCCTTCGGGTGAGGGTTATGTGCGCCTCACCGCCTTTGGCAACCGCGCCGACTGCGAAGAAGCGGTTGAGAGAATTTTGAATGTTGAGTTTTGAATGTTGAATGTTGACGAATTGTTGAGGACTCTGTCCGAAAAATTGTCGCCTTCGGCGATTGTTGAATGACGAATGTTCATGATGGGAGTAGTGTTTCGGAATAAAAAAAGAAAAACACAGTCTTTCATTTTGTACTTCGCTCAACTTGCACTACCTTTGCAGCGAAAAATGAAGAAGGTTTACAATTCATCATTCCATCATCGCGCCAGCGACAACTCATTATTATTTTTCGGTCATAGACCTCAACAACCCGTCAACACTCATCATTCAACACTCAATAATCAACACTCTCAACTCCCATGTCGAACCTAAGATTTCAAGTCGTAGAAAAGGCGTTTGCCAAGAAACCGTTGGAGGTAACCATGCCTACGGAGCGCCCGTCGGAGTATTTCGCCAAGTATGTGTTCACCCGTTCCAAGATGTTTAAGTATCTGCAACGCGATGTCTATGAACAGATGATTGACGTGATAGACAACGGTGCGCCGCTCGACCGCTCCATCGCCGATGCTGTGGCCAAAGGCATGAAGCAATGGGCCGAAGAACAAGGTGTGACCCACTACACCCATTGGTTCCAACCCCTGACTGAGGGCACCGCCGAAAAGCACGACGCCTTCATCGAGCACGACGGCAAGGGCGGCATGCTTGAAGAGTTCAGCGGCAAGTTGCTCGTGCAACAAGAGCCTGACGCCTCCTCTTTCCCCTCTGGCGGCATCCGTGCCACCTTTGAGGCCCGCGGCTACTCGGCATGGGACCCCACGTCGCCTGTCTTCATCATCGACGACACGCTTTGTATCCCCACCATTTTCATCTCGTTCACAGGCGAGGCCCTCGACTATAAGGCACCGCTGAAACGAGCCTTGCGTGCAGTGAGCGAGGCGGCTGCTGCCGTAGCCCGCTACTTTGACCCGCAGGTGAAGAAAGTGATTACCAACTTAGGATGGGAACAAGAATATTTTCTTGTGGATGAGGACCTCTACTCCGCCCGTCCTGACCTGTTGCTCACCGGTCGCACGTTGATGGGACACGACTCGGCCAAGAACCAGCAGATGGATGACCACTATTTCGGCATCATCCCTGACCGCGTGCAGGCTTTCATGAAAGACTTGGAGGTGCAGGCGCTGGAGTTAGGCATCCCCGTGAAGACACGTCACAACGAGGTGGCTCCCAACCAGTTTGAGTTGGCTCCCATCTTCGAGGAGACCAACTTAGCCATCGACCACAATATGCTGCTGATGAGTCTGATGAAGAAAGTGGCCCGCAAACACAGTTTCCGTGTGTTGCTCCACGAAAAGCCTTTCGCCGGCATCAACGGCTCGGGCAAACACAACAACTGGAGTCTGGCCACCGACACCGGCGTGCTGCTCCACGCTCCGGGCAAGACCTCGGAACAGAACCTGCGTTTCGTGACCTTCGTGGTCGAGACGCTGATGGGCGTTTACCGCCACAACGGACTGTTGAAAGCCAGTATCATGAGTGCCACCAACGCTCACCGCTTAGGCGCCAACGAAGCACCTCCAGCCATCATCTCCTCTTTCCTCGGCAAACAAGTGTCGGAGTTGCTCGAACACATTGAAAAGGCCGACAAAGACGACCTGTTCACCATCGCAGGCAAGCAGAAGATGGAGCTTGACATTCCCGAGATACCCGAACTGCTCATCGACAATACCGACCGCAACCGCACCTCTCCTTTCGCTTTCACGGGCAACCGCTTTGAGTTCCGCGCCGTGGGGTCGGAAGCCAACTGTGCCAGTGCCATGATAGCACTGAACACCGCCGTGGCCGAGGCGTTGACCGATTTCAAACGCAGGGTTGATGCGTTGATTGCTTCCGGGCAAGACCAGACGAGTGCCATCATCGATGTGGTACGCGAAGACATCAAGACCTGCAAACCCATTCATTTCGACGGCAACGGTTACAGCGATGAATGGGTGGAGGAAGCCACACGCCGCGGATTAGACGTGGAGAAGAGTTGTCCTATCGTCTTCGACCGCTATCTTGACAATGACACCATCCGTATGTTTGAGAGTCAGAACGTGATGAACCGCAAAGAACTGGCTGCCCGTAACGAGGTGAAATGGGAGACCTATACGAAGAAGATACAGATTGAGGCCCGCGTTTTAGGTGACCTCTCGATGAACCATATCATCCCAGTGGCCACGCGCTACCAAAGCGAGTTGATTGATAATGTACAAGGGATGAAAGATATCTTCTCGTCGGCCTTCTTCTCAACGGAGAAAGCCCGTCAGTTGTCCGCGCGCAACATCAAACTCATCGAAGAGATAGCCGAGCGCACGAGTGCGATTGAGTGCATGGTGGAAGATCTGGTGGCAGCCCGCAAGGTGGCCAATAAGATTGTCTCCGAGCGCGAGAAAGCCATCGCCTACCACGACACCGTGGCTCCCAAGATGGAAGAGATACGTTATCAGATTGACAAGTTGGAACTCATTGTGAGCGATGAGCTCTGGCCGCTGCCCAAATACCGCGAGCTGTTGTTTATCAGATAGGATAGATACTATTTATAGAAAAAAGCGACACCCCCGCTACTCCATTGAGCAGCGGGGGTGTCGTTTTGGTATCTACGCCCCTCTCCCGTCGGAGAGGGGTTGGGGGTGAGGCTTATTATTTGTTCACCTGTTTCTGTCCACCGGAGATGACCACACCCTTATAGTTGTGGTTCACACGCTGTCCGTTGAGGTTATAGACAGGTTGATTGTTCAGCATGCCGTCGGCATTGATGGTGTTGATACCATCAACCACCCACATATACTCATCGGCACCGTTAGCCGTATCAGTGCGCAAGTATGCCTTGTTCTCGCCGCAGGTCCATCCAGCCTTCTTCTTCTGGAAACCGATGGCACCCGTCTTAGCCGACTTGAAGAAGCCATAGATATAGCCATAGTCAGCTTCAGTCACCGTGTATTCACCCGTAGAGGTGGCCACGAGCCAGTTGTTTTCTACAGGCTCAGCAGCGGTTGTAGCCACAGGCACCTCGTATTCACCCTCTGGAGCAAACACGACCAGGCCGGTATTTCCAGGAACCATTTCCACCATTTGCTTGATGAATGTAGTACCTTCCTTGCCAGTGATGACATAAGCCCTCACTTCAGAGTTGGTGAAGTCGAGCGGATAGATGCTGCTGAACGAAGCGGCACCGGCACTTGTGATGGTCACCGTCACGGTAGCGGGAGCCACAATGGCAGCCTCCGACTGTTCGCTCAGACCACCCATCTCATTGGCGGCACGGATGGTGTATTCAGCATCCATGTCTGTGACGGTATAGGTCTCGTCGGTGGTGAAGGCGATGACGCTGCCGTCCTTGCAGATGGCATAGAGCAGAGCGTATTCGCTGCCCGTCCATGAGAGCACGTTGCCTGTGATCATCACGTCGGTGGGCACGGGAGCCTGCTCAGTATAGAGCGTGGGCATCCAGTCGCCGTACATCGCGCTCATATCGCTGTAAGCGGCAGCCTCCTCGGCAGTGAGTTCGGGATTGTTCGTGTGTCCGTCGCCGAATGTGGTCTTACGTCCAGAGAGGTCGATGACCGTGCCGGAAGCGGTGGTCGAGTTATACTCGGCGAAGCGTGCGGGCCATCCGCCGCTCATCTCGCTCCAGCCGATGGCCGAGGGCACCACGTTCATCTTCGTGTCGATGAAGACAGCCACGGGCGTGCCACTGCCCCAAGGACGACCGAGGGTGTAGTTGCCGTCGACGCCACTGCCGTCGCCATTGATGACGCAGTCTTTGAACACCCATCCGATGTTGGCGGGCTTAGAAGGCACAGCGGCATAACCGCCGGCAATCTGTTGCAGTTCCACGCCATTGAAGAAGATGTCGCCCTTACCGCAGAGGAAGTCAGTGCGTCCGCGCACGATACCGCCCTCGAAGTAATAGAGACCGTTGTCGTTGTTAGAGTCCCAAGTGTCCTGATAGCCGTGCAGTTTCACGTTCTTGTAGATATTCTTCGTACCCTTGTCTTGGATGGCGATGTCGCGTCCGCGCGCATCCTCCATGCCGGTAGATACGGTGAGGTCTTGCCAGTAGAGGCCCGACACGCTGCTTCCGATCTGGAACACATCGCTGTTGCCGATACCATCATACTTGCTGGTAGTACCGTACTTACCTTCGAAGGTAGCGTCGGCCGGTATGGCGTTGGTGATGACCACACCGTCGCGGCTCTCGCCAATGAACGAGATGTTGCTGCTGTTGATGAAGGTGATACACTCATTTACCTCGTATTCGTTGCAGGTCTTCGTGGTCTCATAGAGCGGAATGGTATATTCGCCGTTCTTGACGAAGATGCGGAAGCGCACGTTCTTGTCGCTGCGTGCAGCGGCAGCCGTGATTGCCTCAACGATGGTACCGTCGTCGGGCACGATGAAGTCGTAGAGGCCCTTCTCCACGCTCGGGCGAGCCATGGTGGTGAACGACAGGGTGATGGCTTCGTCCATGTAGTTGTCGGTCAGGTCGGCCACGCTGTTGGCGGGCAGTTCGAAGGTATAGTTGGTGGCATAGTCGAGACCCTTGTAAGCGAAGGTCACGGTCTTGCCGCTCACGGTCGGGTTCGTCAGTGTCTCGCCGCCGAGTGTGGCGGTAGCGCCCTCAGCCACTTTCACTTTCTCATCGAAGGTGAGCACGATCTTACCGGTGGCAGAAGCGTTGTCAGCACCCTCGGCAGGCACGGTCGATTTGAGCACGGGAGCGATGCCGTCGTTCACGAGTTTGGGTGTGCCTGTGATGAAGAACATAGCCAATGCGTTGCCGTCGTTCTTAGAAGCCGTACCATCCACTTCAGATGTCTTGTCGGCGATCATGCGGATGTAGAGCTCAGCCTGGTTGTTGGCCTCTTCGGGCAGCGTCGCGTTGAACGAAGCCACATTCTTGGCGCCTTCCATGGTGATGCAGCCTGCGTTCTCCCATGTCTCGCCGTCTGTTGACCACTCCACGTTGTAGGTCTTGTAGGCGTTGAAGTTGTAGAGCATTTGGAACTGCACGTTGATGTCGGTGAAGGCCTCGGCGTTCACTTTCGTCTGCCAGTGGTAGTTACCCACGTCGCCTTCGGAGGCACCCGTGCGCCAGTTGACAGCAGCGCCCTTGAAGCTCTCGTAGCCGCTGTTGCCGGGGTTGAGGGTCGATTTGTCGAGCCATCCGCTGGTGGTACCATCTTCGGTTTTGACCAGGCTGAGCGCAGCGGCGTCGTTGCCATCGCCGTAGAAGTCGGCCTTACGCCCGTTGTTGCCTACGTTGTAGAAGTCCCAGCCGGCGATGATGTCGGCCTCGGAATAGGTGGCGGTCAGCGCCACATCCTCACTCATGGTGATGGTCTTCTCAGAGTTGGTGTCGCTGTCGCTCCAGTTGTTGAAGGTCACTAAGCCCTCGTATTGGTTGGCGGTCAGCACCACGGTGGTGCCAGCCTCGTACATGTTCTTGCCATCCACCACGGTGGGAGCGGGATCGACGGTCACCATGTAGTCGTTGGTGCCGTCCACGGACAGTGCCAGTTCGTAGGTCTCCACGGCGGTGAAGTTGGCGGTCAGCTCAGCGGCGGCGCTGACGGTGTATTTGAACTTCGCGTTGGTAGATACCTCGTTGCCCTCGGCATCGGTCCAGTTGACGAAGTCGTAACCGAAGTTCTCGGTGGCGGTCAGAGTCACCTCTTCGCCTTCCTCATATTCGTCGGCAGCGGGATAAGCGGTCACCGTACCGCCCTCGGCAGGAGCTGCAGCCACGGTCAGGGCATAAGAAGCCACATCGGCAACAGTGCCGTTGAAGGAACCGCTGATGATGACGTTGCCAATACCCAGTTTCTTCGTATTTCCGAAGCCGGAGACATAGATTCTGAAGCTGAATTCTGAACAGCCGTCAATACTCAAGTCATGGCTATGCAGCATGGGAGGAGTGCCCGTTGTATTATTGTTGCGCACAATATCATCTTTAGAGACGGTAGTAATCGTGCTCTCCGTACCATCTACGGTATAGCTGTAGGAATAGGTAGCATTGTCCGTTCCGTCTTTTACTGCGTAGTAAGACACATTGGTTGGTTTAAAGGTGACGCCCGACTTGGCTTTCACACGGTATTCAAGCATGACACCTTCTACATTACCAGCATTGCCCGTGCCTGGCTGATAACCTATCATGTCAGTACCAAGATAGGTCTTAGGCGTCGGGGTCAGGTCGCTACCCATAGAGCCTGAAGCGGAGGATACGGCCTCTTGGATGTCGGTCGAGACTGTTCCTTCGGTCTCATTACTCTTCGCCCAAGTGATAGTGCCTGCCACATTATCGAACGAGGCACCGCCCTGGCTCTGCACCACGGGCAGCACCACTTGGATGTAGCGGTAGTAGGTGCCGTCGCCGATGACCACATCCACCGTCTCGGCCGAGCCGCCGATAGTGTAGCTGATGGTCTTGCCCTGGGTGTAGTCGCTCTGTCCGTCGATGGTGGTGGTAGTGATGATGTTGAATGCCTCCATCGAGATGGTAGCGCCCTTGCATGAGGGAACGGCGAAGGTGGTTCCTTCGTTCAGTTGAGCCCAGTCATTCCAACTGCTATTGTTGAACTTACCAGGATTGGTAGAGAAGGGCAGAGCCACGTCGATGGTCTCGCCATTCACTTCTGCCTGTGCCACCCATACGAGGCCTGTCTGGTTTTGCCACTGCACTGTGGGAGCACCCTGGTCGCGACGGAAGTTCCATTTCACAGTCACAGCCTCACTGCGGTCGGCCAGACTCACGGTATTCTGTGTGAATACCGGGGTAAGCGTGAGGTCACCTGTAAGTGTTACGCTCGATCCGGCATTGTAGGTGTTGTTGCCATCGCTCCATCCTGTCAGGGTATAGCCTTCCTTATATAAGGTGTAGTTCTGCGCGGGGATCGTGTATGCATCGCCTTTGGCATATTGTCCGCCTGCAGGCAAGATTGAGCCTTGGCACTCCACATCACCCAGTGAATAGGTCACATCCACAGCCGTAGCCTCGATGGCTTCGACAGCCACATACGGACAGTAACCCATACCCGTGATGGTGAGTGTTGTAGCCCCACCCGTGTATTTGAGTTCAGTCACATTAGCGTGGTCGTTCTTCCAGCATGCCTTAGCGGGGGTGGCCTCTACCACTGTGGTTCCACTACCGTTTTTCACGGTAATAGTATTACCACTGTACGTACACTGTCCCACAGTGATTTTCACCGGGCCAGAGACAGTCGTCACCACGCTCAGGCCTGTGCAGCCATGATCGCTGTGATACGTTCCGCTGACCGTAGCAACTGCCGACGCATCGTCGACTTCCACGCGGCTCACAGTGCCATTATCAGCCACCGCCACGCCAAAACTGACGCTGGTGCCTTGGACCTGTTCTTCAGATGTCAGTAGAGTCCCTGCCTGATTATTGACAATGACACTGAAATCCTTGAAGTCAGCCGCATTCACTTTTGTTGTCCATGTCAGGCACGCCAAGAGCAGACCGACAAAGACAAACATTCTTTGAATTTGCTTGTTCATAGAAATAATTGTTTTAAGTATAATGATAAATATTAGTAGTTTGCTTGATTGACAAATCGGCGACAAAGGTAAGCATAATTTTTTATATTATTGTGTATTAAACACTTTTTTACTATAAAATGTCAAAAAAAGCATATCTTTCCGATAATTTATCCACCCCAGACACGAAACTCTCCACCTTATTTCTGTGTTCAAAAGAATCTTCATGACATCAAAATAAACAACATCACATTCCGTTATGATAATATTCAACACTCATCATGAAAAAAATACTATTCTTGATCATTGCAACTTGTAGTTGTTGGCTGAGCATGGCACAAACAGAGAGCGGCCGACCATTCAGCACCACCAAACCCGGCGTGCGCTGGTGGTGGCTGGGATCGGCGGTCGATGACGACAACCTGCGGTGGTGCTTGCAGCAATATGCCGAAAAAGGCATCGGTGCGGTGGAGATTACGCCACTCTATGGTGTTCAAGGTAACGAGGCGAACGACCTGCCGTTTCTCTCACCCGCATGGATGCACGCCTTACAGACAGTGATTGAAGAAGGCCAACGGCTCGGCATCCGCACCGACATGAACCTCGGCACAGGATGGCCCTTCGGCGGACCGCTGGTGCCCATCGATGAGGCGGCTTGCAAGACTGTGTTCGTGGTGGATACAGTGCTCACAGGCACAGCTGCGAAGAAAACCATCCCGGCCAAAGAAAAAGACTATGCACGGATGTTGTGCGAACGCCGCTATCCACTTGGCGATGGATATGAACAGGTGATACAACTTTACGAGAGTCGCACGCGACAAAAAGTGAAACGCGCCGCTCCCGGTGGCGAGGGTTACGTGATGGACCACTTCGACCGTCAGGCCGTACGTCATTACCTCGACCGATTCGACCGGGCCTTTTCTGATTCACTATGCACGATGCACGATGTACAATTCAACGACTCTACACATAATCATATCTCATGCCCACACCCCCATGCCCCCCACCCCTTAAAAATACAAAACTTTTTCAACGACAGCTACGAGGTATATCACGCCAACTGGACTCCCACCCTATTGGATGAGTTTGCCCGTCGTCGCGGCTACCGTTTAGAAGAACACCTGCGCGAGTTGCTCGGCCTCGTCGATGACGGCAACCAAGTGCTCAGCGACTACCGTGAGACACTCTCCGACCTGTTGTTAGAGAACTTCACCGAACAGTGGACGGCTTGGTCGCACAGCCACGGCGTGCAAACACGCAATCAGGCACACGGTTCGCCAGCCAACCTCATCGACGTGTATGCAGCGGTGGATGTGCCGGAGATAGAGGGTTACGGACTGACCGACTTCGGCATCAAAGGACTTCGCACCGACCCTGGCATGACCCGGAAGAACGACAGCGATGTGTCGATGCTGAAATACGCCTCGTCGGCTGCTCACGTCACCGGCAAGCCCCTCACCTCAAGCGAGACCTTCACATGGCTCACCGAGCATTTCCGCACCTCGCTTTCACAGATGAAGCCCGACCTCGACCTGATGTTTACCTGCGGAGTCAATCATGTCTTCTTCCACGGCACCGCCTATTCGCCGAAGGACGCGCCTTGGCCCGGATGGAAATTCTACGCCTCCATCGACATGAGTCCCACCAACAGCATCTGGCACGATGCCGACTTTCTGACAGCCTATATCGACCGGTGCCAGCACTATCTGCAATCGGGACGGCCCGACAACGATTTTCTCGTCTATTTGCCCGTGCGCGACATGTGGCGCCAGCGGTTGGAAGAGGGCGAGAAAGGGTTGCTCATGCAGTTCGACATCCACACCATGGCGCAAAAAGCGCCCGACTTCATCCGCACCATCCTACAGATAGACAGTTTGGGCTACGACTGCGATTATATCAGCGACCGTCTGTTGCTCGGCACCACCTATGCTGACGGTATGCTGCAGACCGCCGCCGGCACCCGCTACCACGCCCTCATCATCCCCGGCAGCGGACGGTTGCCCGACGCCCTGCAGGCTCACCTCGACAGTTTGCGACAGCAGGGCGCCGCCATCATCCGTGGTGTAGATGCCACCAAAATGAGTCTTGCCGCCAAGGCCGAAGCCATGCGGTCGCAGTTGCACCTACGTGCCATTCGGCGTGCCTTCGATGGTGGTCACTACTACTTCATGGCCAACCTCACGCCCAATGACATCGACGCGGTGGTGCCATTAGCGGTCAGCGACGGGACAGCCGAATGGTATGACCCGATGACCGATAAGTCGTACACGGCAAAACTGGACGATGACGGACTCCGCATCAATCTGCGGTCGGGCGAGTCGCGCATCCTGAAGACGCGGAACGGCATAAGGCCCATGCCCTACCCCCATTGTCTGCACCAAGCCAACGTAAGGAAAAAGACCTCGGCCAAAAAGGCGAGGAAGGACGCTTTCACCATGTCAGAAAAAAATCTGACCGACCTGCCGTGGACACTCCATTTCATCGAATCGGCGCCAGAGGTGAACCGCACATTCCATCTCGACCGTTTACAGACGTGGGAGACATTAGATGACGACTCCGCGCGGGTGACGATGGGCACGGGAGTCTATACCACCACGTTCCGCCTATCGGGCAAAGAGGCCCGACAACATTGGCGCATCGAACTCGGTGATGTGCGTGAGAGCGCACGGGTGTATATCAACGGCACCTTCATTGGGTGTGCTTGGGCTGTGCCTTTCTCGCTCGACTGCGGCAGCTGTTTGCGAAAGGGAATCAACGAGATACGCATCGAAGTGACCAACCTACCCGCCAACCGTATCGCCCACCTTGACCGCATCGGTTACCCTTGGCGTCGGTTCAAGGACCTCAACATCGTTGACTTGGAATACCACCACACCACCTATGAGCAGTGGGCATCCATGCCGAGCGGTCTCCGCTCCACCGTGAAACTGGTGACTGTTGAAGAATAACCCCTGTCTGCATGGCAACAAATCTCTGTCTGCAACGCTACATGAAATTCAAGAATCATAAAAAAAGGGCGGTCGAATGACCGCCCTAAATCGTAAATATGCTGTATTTTCGGAGATTGAACCCAACAGATTATTCCGATTTCTTCATCATCTTTCTGTCTTGGCGCTCCATGGGAGCCTTAGCGCCCCTCATACCGTGTTGCGGACGCATCTGCTGCATTTTCTCATACTGCTCTTTGGTCAGAATCTGCTGCACCTTCTGCTCATACTCAGCGCGGCGGGCTTTCACCTGCTCCATCTTTTCCTTTCTATTCTCACCATTTTCAATCCTTTGGATTCTCATCGGTGGACGCCGGTCTAAGGCTTGACCGTCCTGTTTTTCAAACTGTTGCGGTTGCTGTAATCCGTGTTGTCCCGGCTCTCCATGTCCGCGACGAGGTCCACGACGCATCTGCGGCCCGGGACCGCCATGTCTGCGCGCACCTTCAAGCACATCAGCGTATTCAGCATTCAGTGCTTGCAATTGCTGCGTCTGTTTGTCGTTCAGTCCCAATTGCTCTGCCATTTTTTGCGTCATCTGCTCTGTAGTGGGCGGTTGCTGTTTATCGCAGTTTTCACAACACTTTTTGTCATCCTGGGCATAACCGAAAGTCACGGTTGCCGCCATTGCTAAAATCATTACAATCTTCTTCATAATTTATTTATTAAGTTAATAGTTAAAAGAGGAGTGAAATCCTTTCTGTGTGCAAAGATAAGGAAGATTTCCCGAATCGTAAAAATAATTCAACGGAAAAATGTGTTCATTCAGCGAAAGTCCCATTTTGCCAGTATAAATATTTTCAACTTTCGGAAGTTAAAGAAGTTAAGGAAGTTAAAGAAGTTAAAGGACATTAGTCAACGTATTGTTGCTTTATTCAAATGTTAATGTTCACTCCCACCATCACCCACAGTCCGGGTTGTGGCACATTACCATAATCCATCCATGAGCGGTCGAAGAGGTTGTTGGCCTCGACATAGACCGTGTAGCCCGGCGCATTCCATGCCAGACGGGCGTCGAAGATGCCATAGGCTTGATAGGGCCGCACTTCGCCCTCGGTAGTGGTGTAGGTGCCGGTACGCTCCTGCATCCGATATTTCACATCGAGATCGAGCATGGCAAAGAGATGCGTCTGCAACGAGGCTGTCAGTTTGTGTCGCAAATATTCCAGTTTCGACTGGGTCTGCATGCCGCCTACAGCGGGTTTATCCTCATCGATATAGCAATAGGCCATTTGGAATTGTTTGAGCACCTGCTGCCCGGGCAGCAACTGACGGAAATCGAGTGCGGCACTGACCTCAAAACCGAGCGTGTTGACCTTGGTGCGGTTCACACTCTCCCACACGGGTTCAGCAACCGTGGGGTCGAGCACCCAGTCAATCATATTACGCAGATGGTGGTGGAAGACACTGGCCGAAGCCGCCACACCTGCCGAGGAGTATTTCAAACCGCCCTCCACGGCTCGCATCTCCTCGGGTTTGAGGTATTTATCGGCCTTATGCCCGCCCACGCTGTAGTAGAGTTCGGTGAACGACGGCATCCGGAGCGAAGAGTTGTACGAAGCATACAGTTTCCAATGGTCGCCGATGCGGTAACTCATATCCACGCCGGGATAGAATGTGAACGGCATGCCGTTCCACGTGTTCTTCACCGCCACGAAACCAGCGGAGAGAGTGAACCGTTGCAGCAGCACATTATGTTCCAGATGGAAACTGAGGTTGGAGCGGTTGAGTCCGTACTGATAGTCGCGGTTGGTACCATGGATGTGTTTGGGTTGCTGCAGCGGTTCGCCGAGGTTGCCACTGATGATATCTTCATTGCGAAACTCCGCGCCGATGGCAGTACGCCCCAACACCCAGTCGAAATAACTGTTGAGATGGATGCCGAACACATCCGTACGGTGATAATTATAGGGCACTTTCTCTTCCGAGCCGCGTATCAGTTCAAAACGGTCGAGACTTCTGTTCCAATACACCGACGGATGGAAATGGAGCCATCCATGTTTGTTCTCGCCCTGAATGGCCGTATAGAGTTTAGTTGTGCGCTCATACTGCTCGTCGAACTTCGCGCTGTAGAATGTGTTCGAGCCGAACCCTTTTGTGCTCAGTCCGGCATGCCACTGCAAGCGTACCGACGCATCATCATACAGGCCCTGATAAAACGCCTTTCCACCTTCGTAATCGCTGTTGAGCCGCCCGGCTGCCGAGCGCAGATAACCATCGCTGCGGGTATAGCTGCCGCTCACTTGGTTGTTCCAGACCCCACGGGCGACATTCACCCTGCCGCCCACCGACAGATAGCCGAAGCCTCCGCCCTCGACGCGCACACTGCCGCTGGCATGCGTGGCGTCCTCCTCACCCGCAGATGGGTTTTTGCGCCGTGCCGGTCGGGTGACGATATTGACCGCCCCCACCAGTGATGACGTGCCATAGACACGCCCGGCAGGCCCTTCGAGCACTTCGATGCGCTCCACCTCGCTCAGTTGCACGGGCAGGTCAAACGCATTGTGCCCGGTCTGCGGGTCACAGATGCTAATGCCGTTGAGCAGGATGGCGATTTGCTCGCTCGTTCCGCCACGGATGCTGATGTCGGTCTGTGCCCCTATGGGACCTCGCTGCCGCACATCCACGCCTACAGCGTACTTCAATAAGTCGTTGATACTTTGCACTGGCGCCGACTGAATCTCGTCGCGGCTCAGCACAGTGACCATTCTCGCCGCTTGCTCCAAGGCAAGCGGTGCGCTCGTGCCGGTGACCTCGACCTCGTCGAGTTCCTGCACCCTTCCTGTCAGTGTCGTGTCGGAGCGTTCCTCGTCGGTGCTCTTCACATCGGTGGCGGCAGCCGATGCCGACTGCAGTGTAGCCACACTGAGCACGCCGATGATGACCTCACGACCCAGACAGGCAAAGAGGGCATATCCTTTTCTGATGAAATGCTTGAAAAGGATAGGACGGCGCCTGTTGAATTGTGGTTGGTACATGTTGTGATGAAAAAAGAATGCGTGTTTCGAAATTCGGGTGCAAATTTAGATAAAATCTGCGAATTATCAACCAATAGCACTAATAATTACGGAAAAAACATTACTTTTGCATCCAAGAAGAATCTAACTAACTCAACTTTCGGAAATTAAAGAAGTTAAGGAAGTTAAAGAAGTTAAAGGACATTAGTCAAAGTATTGCTGCTCTTTGATGTATACAAGAAGGGGGGATAGTAATGTCCTTTAACTTCCTAAGCGAAGCGAAAACTACTTGAACTACTTAAATTCCAAGAATTTGAGAAGATGCGAAACATGAGTAACTAACATTATGCGATATGAAGGCAAAAGCAAACACTGATTTCAAATGTAAAGGACTGTTGGTTCTCCTGTTGCTGATGATGACAGCAACGGGGTTGTCGGCCAAATCAACAACCATTCAGCGCAAACAACTGCTGAACGACCAATGGCAGTTTGTACTCAACGACAGCGACTTCACGAAAAGCCGTGCCGTCACGCTTCCGCACGATTGGAGCATCGAACAACGTTTCGACGCTAACACCCCGGCAGGCAACGACGGGGCTTACCTGCCCACAGGAAAGGGATGGTACCGGCGCACGCTGACATTGGACAAGAACTACGCAGGGAAGAAAATGCGTTTGTATTTCGAGGGCGTGTATATGAACTCAAAAGTATATATCAACGGCCATGAGGCTGGAGGCTGGCCCTACGGCTACTCCTCGTTCTGGGTGGATGCCACGCCCTATCTGACATTAGGAAACAATGAGATTGTGGTGAGCGTCGATAACTCACAACAAAAGAACTGCCGTTGGTACTCCGGCTCGGGCATCTACCGTAACGTGTGGTTCGTGACGACCAACAAAACCTACATCGACGACTGGAGCGTGCAGGTGACCACGCCCGACATCCACCATGTGGAACTCAGCGCGACAGTGATACACGAAGACGGAACCACCTCGCCCCTGACACGCACCATCGTAGTGGACAACCCAAGACTATGGTCACCCGACGACCCGTATCTCTATGAGGCCGACCTCGAAGTGCCTGGAGCAGACCGGTTGACCGTGAGCTATGGCATACGCACCATTGAATATGACGCTGAGCATGGTTTGCGGCTCAACGGCAAGCCACTTAAACTGAACGGAGCCTGTCTGCACCACGACAATGGCATCCTCGGTGCCGCTGCCTACGATGATGCCGAATACCGCAAAGCCCGGTTGATGAAAGAGGCCGGGTTCAATGCCGTTCGCACATCGCACAACCCACCTTCCGAAGCTTTTCTCCGGGCGTGCGACCAAGTGGGATTGCTGGTCATCGACGAGGCGTTCGACGGTTGGCGCGAGAAGAAGAACGACTACGACTATCACACGTTGATTGACCAATGGTGGCAGAAAGACATCGATGCGATGGTGCTGCGCGACCGTCTGCATCCCAGCATCTTCTGTTGGAGCATTGGCAACGAGGTCATCGAACGAAAGAAAATCGAGGTGGTGAAGACCGCCCACCAGTTGGCCGAGCGCATCCGTGCCATCGACCCACAGCACCGACCCGTCACCTCGGCATTTGCCGCATGGGACAGCGACTGGGACATCTACGACCCCTTGGCTGCCGAGCACGACATTATGGGGTATAACTATATGATTTTCAAGGCTGAGAGCGACCATGAGCGTGTGCCGGAACGGGTGATGATGCAGACGGAGAGTTTTCCGCGCGATGCTTGGCGCAACTACCGTCAGACGATGGACCACACCTACATCCTCGGTGATTTTGTGTGGACCGGACTTGACTACCTGGGAGAGTCGGGCATCGGACGTTGGTATTACGAAGGCGATGTGCCGGGCGAATCGTGGGAACGTCCCCTCTACCCCTGGCACGCCGCCTATTGCGGCGACGTGGATCTGACCGGACAGCGTAAACCCATCAGCCACTACCGCTCCATGCTTTGGAACGGCGGCAACCTTTATATGGCTGTTCGCGAACCCGACACTTATCGAGGAACCGTGAAGACGACGATGTGGGGCACCTGGCCCACGGAAGAGAGTTGGACATGGCCTGGGTGGGAAGGAAAACCCATCGAGGTGGAGGTCTATAGCCAACAGCCCAATGTCCGTCTCTTCCTCAACGGACAATTGGTGGGCGAACAACCCACAAAAGAGATGAAAGCGACCTTCACACTGCCCTATCAACCTGGCACGCTCCGGGCCGAGGCCGAGGGCCAGCACTATGACATCACTACCGCCGGTGCGCCTGCCAGCATCCGACTGACAGCCGACCGCACCCACCTGAAGGCCGACGGACAGTCGCTCGCTTTCATCACCATCGAAGTGGTTGACAGCGAAGGACGTGTGGTACCCGGCGCCAATCCCGAGCTGACAGTCACGGCCAGTGGCAGTGCCACATTGCTCGCCGTGGGCAACGCGGACGTCAGAGACGAAGACCCTTATTTCGACCGTCAGCATCATGCCTGGCATGGACGGGCCCTCGCCGTCATCCGCAACAACGGCAAGCAAGGGAAATCAACCCTGACCGTCACATCCAAGGGATTGACAACAGCAACGATTGTGCTGAAGTAACAAAATTCCATGAGATTTTTACGCGACGAACGTAAAAATCTCATTCTTTTTATGTACTTTTGCAACCAGTTTTTTAGAATCACCTTATAGACTTTATGGAAATAGGTTTTGACAATAATAAGTATGTGAAGATTCAGTCTGAACATATCAGGGAGCGCATTTCAGAGTTCGGTGGCAAACTTTATCTTGAATTAGGCGGCAAGCTGTTCGACGACCATCATGCGTCGCGTGTGCTGCCCGGTTTTAAGCCCGACAGCAAGTTGAGCATGCTGCAACAACTCTCCGAGAGCATCGAGATTGTCATCGTCATCAGCGCCGAGGACATCGAGGCCAACAAGACGCGCGCCGACCTGGGCATCACCTACGACGAGGATGTGCTGCGCTTGCGCAACGCCTTCATCGAACGAGGGTTCTTCGTTGGTTCCGTGGTCATCACCCACTATTCGGGGCAACGGTCGGCCGACAACTTCCGTCACCGTCTGGAGCGCATGGACATCAAGACCTATATCCACTACCTCATCGAAGGCTATCCACACAACGTGGCACTCATCGCTTCCGACGAGGGTTTCGGCAAGAATGATTTCGTAGAGACGGAGCGGCCGCTCGTCATCGTGACAGCCCCCGGCCCGGGCAGCGGCAAGATGGCGGTCTGCCTGAGTCAGCTCTACGGCGAGAACAAACGGGGGGTACGGGCAGGATATGCCAAATTCGAGACCTTCCCTGTGTGGAGTCTGCCGCTCAAACACCCCGTCAACGTAGCTTACGAGGCGGCAACGGCTGACCTGAACGATGTCAACATGATTGACCCGTTCCACCTCGATGCTTACGGCAAGGTAGCCGTCAACTACAACCGCGACATTGAGATTTTCCCCGTGCTCAACGCGCTCTTCGAGGGCATCTACGGCACCAACCCCTACAAGTCGCCCACCGACATGGGAGTTAATATGGTGGGATTCTGTATCTCCGATGATGCGGTGTGCTGCAAAGCCTCGAAAGATGAGATTATACGCCGCTACTACACGGCGACCAACAAACTGGCTGACGGTGAGTGCAACGAAAACGAGGTGCATAAGATACAGATGCTCTTCAATCAACTGAAAATCTCGACCGGCGACCGCCATACCACAGTGGCAGCCAATGAGCGCAGACGACTGAGCGGACACACCTCAGCTGCCATCGAACTCGACGACGGCACCATCATCACCTCGCAGTCGAGTCCGCTGCTGGGTTGTTGCGCCGCCCTACTGCTCAATGTGACCAAGTATCTGGCGGGCATCGACCATGAGGTGAAACTCATCCCGCAAAGCATGATTGAGCCTATCCAAAAGACGAAGATTGAATACCTCGGCGGACGTAACCCGCGCCTGCACACTGACGAGGTGCTGGTGGCGCTCTCGGTGCTTTCACCCCATGACGAAAACTGCCGCAAGGCTTTGGAGAGTCTGCCCAAACTGCGCGGCTGTCAGATTCACTGCACCGTGATGCTGAGCGAGATAGACCGCAAGATTCTGAAAAAACTGGGTTGCGACCTCACCTGCGACCCGGTGAGGAAGTAAAGCCTCACCCCCAGCCCCTCTCCAAGGGGAGAGGGGAGTAAATACTCCAGAGCACTCTACACTAAACACTCAACACTAAATATTCAACACTAAACCATGGAAAATCCCTATATCAAACAGTTTCCCGACCTGATGGCGGGTAAGAAAGTGATGTATGTACACGGTTTCGGCTCATCGGCACAGAGCGGCACAGTGCATCGCCTGCGCGAGGTGCTGTGCAATGCCACCATCATCGCCGAGGATGTGCCCCTGCACCCCCAAGAGGCGATAACGATGTTGCGTGAGTTGTGCGAGCGTGAGAAGCCCGACCTCATCATCGGCACCTCCATGGGCGGCATGTACGCTGAGATGCTCTATGGTTACGACCGTATTCTCATCAACCCCGCCTTGGCCATCGGCGACACCATGGTTACCCACGGGCTAACTGGTGCCCAGCATTTCTTCAACCCGCGCAAGGACGGCATACAAGACTTCATTGTGACCAAGGCGATGGTCAAGGAATACAAAGAAATCACCACACACTGCTTCAGTGGTTTGAACGACGATGAACGGCGGCGTGTCATTGGTCTCTTCGGCGACCGTGATGACCTGGTCCACACCTACGACCTGTTCCACGACCACTATCCCACAGCCATCTGGTTC
This sequence comes from uncultured Prevotellaceae bacterium, assembly GCA_946404865.1. GTDB lineage: Bacteria > Bacteroidota > Bacteroidia > Bacteroidales > Bacteroidaceae > Prevotella. The sequence goes on along the minus strand of CAMJFC010000001.1, from coordinate 22,522 downwards.
CACGGCGAGCACCGCATGGACGACCACTCTTATATGCAGTCGGTGATGCCCGTCATCCGTTGGATTGACGACCGCCAGCGGGGCTACGACCGTCCCGTGGTTTACGTCACCACCGACACGCTGATTAGCGGCGGTGTGGCTTTTCAACCGCCAAAAGATCCGTCATCATTGAATGAACGGTTCGCGCCACGAAAGATGAATCAGCCCCGTCCGAGCGCGCAGAAGGCTTTCCGCCGACTGATTGAGACCTATAATGTGTATGTTGTGGCTCCCATGCGGCATGATGATAGAAAAATGAACTCCGACATCATGGAGTGGATTGAGGAGTATATCAATGTGCCGGCCTACAACCACACCATCTTCTGCAACCAACCCGAACTGCTCATCGGTGATTTCCTTATCTCGCAGCAACCGTGCGAGTCGTTCATGGGCACCGTCATCCAGCACAGTTCCGACACGTTCAAGACGTGGGAGGAAATCCTCACGTATTTCGAGCGTCTCAACCCGTGACACACGCGAAACATGAGAAATGATAAAAGGTGGGTCAAACAGACCGGTTCAAAAAACCTGTCTGCTTGACCCACCGCTATTCGTATGGAGTGCTACAAAGCGACTACTCGTCGATATCGTCGAAGAAGACGCGATTGCGACGAATCTCGTAGGAGTCGTCCCAGATATTGTTGTAGTTGGCATCTGGGTCTTTCTCACCGGTCGTGTCCACGCCACCGTTTTCGATGCCGTTGTTACCTACCACAGAGCCATCCATCAGATTGTCTATTTCCACCTCGTTAGAACGAAGCTGAGGCTGTATATATGTCTTTTTCATAAGATTTGCGTTCTTTAAGCCCCCCATTTCCTCCCCCGAGGGGGAGAAAAAACGGGGTAATGTTACTATTTTGTTTGATTACTTCACGACCACTTTCTTGCCTTCAGTGACATATACACCCTTCTTCGAGGGTTTGCCGTTGAGTTTCTGACCGTCGATGGTGTAGTAATCACCAGACTGCGACTTGTCGACTGTCATAGATTTGATTCCCGTCGGTTTGTTGAACTCCATCGTGATGTTTGCTGCACCAGCTTCGTCAAAGGGCAGCATGTCCTCCAACTCGAAGTAAGCGCGGAAGGCTTTCATCTTCGTCAGACCGACAGAGTACCAGAACTGGTTGCCACTGAGGAACAGGCAGTTCTCAGGCACCTCCGTCTGCGCGTGGAACGTGCCGTAGAGCGTGCCATAGACGTGGCGCCTTGCTCCGCGCCCCTCGGCGTATTCTGCCACTGCATTCTCCTCATCGGGGGCGATGGTGGCGGTCACGCTGAACTCAGTGATGTCACTGGAGGTCTTAATCAGATAGGGGTAGTTGCCTAAAAAACCTTCAGAGAGGTCGGCATCGTCGAAATTGACGGTAATCTTGGTGATGTTGCCCGACACCTCATCCTTCTCTGTCTCGTAATCGATGAACTCCTGCAGTTGCACATCGTCACCGAAGGCCTCATACACTTGTTCCTCTGTCATGTCGAAGGGCAGACAGATAGTGCTCCACTGGCCGCCCTTGATGGTGCGCTTCACCAGGATGTCCACATCGCCGTCAGATGCTTCAGGCACCTCCGTGCTGTTCTCATCGAGCACGATGACCACATCGCCCACGGTCAGCACTGAGGTGACATCCGACCCAACCTCAATCGTTTGCTCTTCGTTACTCATCACGCCGCCGGCGATGCTCACGGCATAATCACCCTTTTCATAGTCAGCGGGGACCTCGATTGTGATACGGGCCACTTCGCCATCGTTACCACTGAAAGTATAAAGACCTGTTTCCGGGTTGCCGGCAGTAGTGCCAGAGAGTACCTTCAGCGAGTTTTCACCTTGCGAGAAATAATCAAAGTAGTTGGTCTTCTGCGTTGTGGTGCGCTCTGTACTCAACTCGACTTTCAGGAAGTCATCCTCGGTGGCCACAGTAATGCCTTCAGGCAGGCGAAGGACGAACTCGAATCCTGCAACGGGGAAGTTGTTCTTCATGCGCACGGAGAGCACAGTCTGTTTGCCCGGGGCTGCTGTGACAGGCTCAACATACAGAGCGTTATCCAATGCGTCGATGTCGGTCGGAGTCACTTCTTGGGCTTCCGATACATTAGCAGCGAACAGCAACCCAAATAATAATGTAAGTAACTGTTTCATTCGATACATAATTAGAAAATTATGCTTGACTTAACGCCAAGCGGTTAAACATTTATTTTCGTAATCTCATAGCAATCTGAATATGATTCACTCAACGTTGAAACCTACTCATAATGCGATGCAAATTTAATGGAATTTCACAAAACCACACACGATAAAGTGTTAAAAAATGCAAACGGCGCGATAACAGAATGATTCTCAGGTCGTACGGAGCACGGTGAGGAATGGGTATTCTTGAACTTGCTGCCGATCGGGCGGGCACGGAGACCCGCCCCTACAAATGGCGAGAAATAGCAGGCGGGCACGGAGACCCGCCCCTACGGATTGGCGTGCGTTTATTCTGTTGAGTTGTTAAGGATGATACGGCCGATAGCGATGAAGTCGCCCACGGTAATATGGCCGTCGCCACTGATGTCGCCAGCCTTGAAGATGAATGGCGAGATAGTACGACCCAGGATGTAGGAACCCGTGGCGATGAAGTCGCCCACATTGACCTTCATGTCACCGTTCACGTCGCCCGGGATAGCGTCAATCACCGTCAGCGTTGATGTGGTCTTCGAGGTAATATACTCATCGGACGACGGGCCGCTCAGAATCATGTCTTTCAGTTTCAAGATATAGTCACCGAGATCCAATCCTTGAGAAAGGTCGAGTGTGATGCGGGCCACCTCGCCATCTTCACCATCGAAGGTATAGACTTGTCCGCCGCTGCTTGCAGTCGTGCCGCAGAGCACTTTCAGCGAGCCGTCGTCCTTGACTTGGGCTTCAAAGTAATTGGTCTTCTGCTTCGTGGTGCGCTCGGTGCTCAACTCAGCTTTCGGGAAGCCGCCAGCATCGGTGGCCACCGAGACACCCGACGGCAGTTCGAGGGTGAACTCAAAGCCTGCTATGGGCACAGTGTTTTTCATTTTCACCGAAAGGGTCACTTGGCCGCCGGCCACACCCTGGACTGGCTCCAAATAGAGCGTATTGTCGGTGTCGGAAACGCTTTCCTTTTGGAGACAGATGTCATCAAACAGAAGCAGCATTCCAGAACCTGTTACAGGTAAAAAGAACTTCAGTTCGTTGATGTCATAAGAATGCGAGCTTTCTGGGACAACACCTTCTATCTCAAATGTCTGCCAATTGCTGTTCACGTTAAAATCACCTAACAGCCCCCAATAGTTATCAAGTTCGGAATCGGCACCTGGTGTCCTATAAACACCATGACCGCTTATAGTCACTTGATCGCCTGCATTCAAGGTTTTAGCACGCATGGAGAAACGGAAGCGGTCGCCTCTGGAGAGGGAGCCGTTCAGTTTGACACGCAATTGATTCTGCCACGGAATGGGCTCTCCTGTACTTGAGTCAGTATCTACTGGATTGAACCATGTCTGCAGGATATGACCGTCGCCGCCCCAATCAACAACATTCTCCGAAGTGTAATTGGTTAAATTATAATTACTTCCACCCATCTGCACGCTACTGAAAGCGGACATGTCAGTTCCTTCGAAGTCACCGTTAATGACCATGCTCTCACCATAGTCAACCGGATCAATCGGATCGGGATAACCACCATTCGGGTCAGTGGAAAGACTGAGATTATCGAAATAATAGATGGTTGACTCGGCCGTCTCATTCAAAAAGAAAGTAATGCATTGTGCACCAGCCTGCGAAGAAGTGACGTTCACCTCTTGGGTAAATCTCTGCCATTCGGTGGTCAGGTTATAATTGCCGACAAACCCACCGCTCTTATAATTGCCGGGTGCGGTTTCGGCACAAGTAGAAATATAGGCATCCTGGCTGGCCTTGGCGCGCATGGAGAAATAGAGCGTCTCGCCTGCCACAACCGGCCGGCTCAGAATGACAAAGAATTGTGTATCCCAATTACCATTCACTCTTTCATCAGATTGAATGACGATGAAATGGTTGCCGTTTTCATCTTCAATCAAACTGGAGGGGAGTGTTTGAATACCAGATGTTGTATTATGGTAAGAGAATGCGCTGATGTCATCGCCCTCGACATTGCCATTGACAATAAGCTCCGTGACACCGGTGGTGCCGCCAATTTCCACGATGTTGCTGAAATCGCTCCAGCCTATGGCTGTCTGATACGCGTTCAGGCAACCGGCTGGTACATAGAGCGTCGCGGTTTTGACCGTATTAACCAACAATGAACCCATCGGCGGTGTTTCCGCATAACAATAAACCGTTTCCAATGCAGAACAAGAACCGAACTGTGATTGTCCCGCGTTGGTCAACGTGCTCGGCAGGGTCACTGTAGTCAATGAAGCGCAACTATTAAAAGCGCCATCACCGAGGGTTGTCAATCCTTCGGGCAGGGTGATGCTGGTCATTTGAGAAGAGGAGCAAAAAGCCCAACCATTAATAGACGTAACAGTGTATGTTTCACTGTTGTAAGTCACAGAAGCAGGAATGGTGATGTCGCCAGAGTATTCACCCCACATGACCTTGGCCTCATGGGTTGCCGGGGTAAGTTCATAATTGATACCGTCGATGGTCGTATTCACTACTAATCTACTGATAGTGACATTCTTGGCAATGCTTCCGTCTTGTTCTTTCAGGTCTTTGGTGTCGAAATAAGCGCCTTCGGGTGCGGTGATTTCGCTATATACCAAATCAAGTCCGCCATTGAGGTCGCAGATGGCCGCCGCATCACTATTGTCACTGGCTGTGATGGACACGTTAGAGTTATTGATAGTGAGTCTTTCGCCATGTTGTTCCATCGGGCCGGCTATGCCCCAAAGGGCCTGAATGTCAATGTCATCAGCATTATAAATCGTCAACGAAGCCCCATCTGTCACGTAGATTCCGCATTCATTTGGCGATTGGAGCGTGAGTTTTCCGCTACCGGTAATGCTGGCCGATTGATGAAAAACGAATACAGCGTCGCTGCTCGTCAGTTCGGCGTCGCTACTAATCATTACCGTTAAGTCAGGAATATGAGATTCAACGACACGTTTTCCACTCACAGCCGTGAAACTGCCACTGATGTAAAGGGTGTTGTTAGATGCGTCGTATGAGAACACACCATTGCCCAAGATGTCAGCATTGCTGCTGGTCACTTTCACTCCATGGACGGTGAGGTAGTTGGTTTCCTCTGCCGAGGCTGTCATCGCGAACAGCATCCCGATGAAAAGTGTTAATAGTTTAGTGACTTTTTCCATTTTTGTGTATGATTTTGCCTGTGACTTCTGTATCAGGCGGTTAATATTGATGTTATTTTAGTGGCAAGGTGCAGAAGCGCACACTTATGCGAGGCAAAGTTAATACATTTATGGCAGTGTACGCCCCCGCATCCGTTAAAATTTGCAAAAAGTAGGAAATATTGACAAGATAGCGGGGGGTCAGCACATTTCTATCGATATGATTGGAGGCCTTTCATGAGTCAGGGCGATTCGCTGTCTTCGGAGTCGGGTACCATCCGCTTCATATACTCTTCGTATGAAATGAAGCGTCCGCCCATCGAACGCAGGTGGGGCGTCTCAAACTGACAGTCGATGAGGACGCCGCCATTACTGCCAAAGACACGGGCCAGATGAATGAGAGCCAACTTGCTGGCATTGGGAACGAGCGAGAACATGCTCTCGCCGATAAAGAAGCAACCGACAATCATGCCATACAATCCACCCACCAATTTCTCACCGTCCCAAACTTCGACCGAGTGCGCATAGCCGAGCCGGTGCATTTCGGTATAAGCGGCTATCATGTCGGAACCTAACCATGCGTATTCGTTCTCGAAGCGCTGTTCACTGACACTGCAGCCATGGATGACCCCCTCAAAATCTTCGTTGATGCTCAAGCGGTATAGCCCTTTGTTCATCAACGTGCGCATGGAGTGCGACACATGTATCTCATCGGGGAAGATGACGAACCGCTGCAAAGGACAAAACCAATGGATGTCGGTCTTTCGAAACGGGAACCAAGGGAATATGCCATGGCGATACGCCAACATCAAGCGACGAACGCTCAAGTCGCCGCCCACCGCTATGCACCCGTCATCATCGCCAAGATGCGGGTCGGGAAACCACAAATCATTGTCTAACTGAAAGACCATAAGCCCCCCTTAATCCCCCGAGGGGGAAATTGTCCCCTCGCCGTTTCCTTCTAATGGTGAAGACGATAATTGTAGAGTAACTACACTCTCCCCTCGGGGAGAGTCGGAGAGGGGGCTTAAGTTCACAGACACCTCTCCTCCGTTTTTGAGTGAGCCGAAGAGAATCTCGCGCATGAGCAGCGGCTTGAGACGCTGGGCGATGACGCGGTCCATCTCTCGTGCGCCATATTCGCGCGTGAAACCCTCGTTGAGCAAGTATTCGTGCGCCTCGGGCGTGAGTGTCATCACTACGTCCTTCGCCGTGAGTTTCGCCTGCAACTCGCGCAGTTTCTTGTCGAGAATCATCGTGGCCATGGTACGGTCCATATCGTGGAAGACCACCTGTCCGGAGAGCCGGTTGAGAAACTCGGGCTTGAACGTCTTCTTCACCTGTCTGAGCATCGCCTCGCCCCTCGACACATTGCCTCCGAAACCGATGGAGGCTTGCGAAGCGTATTGCGCCCCCGCATTTGAGGTCATGATGAGCACCACGTTGCGGAAGTCAGCCTTCTGTCCTTTGTTGTCGGTCAGTTTCGCATAGTCCATCACTTGCAGGAGGATATTATAGATGTCCTGGTGCGCCTTCTCTATCTCGTCTAAGAGGAGCACACAGTTGGGAGTCTTGCGGATGGCATCCGTGAGCAGTCCGCCATCCTCATAACCCACGTATCCCGCCGGCGAACCGATGAGTTTGGCCACGGTGTGTTTCTCGGTGTATTCGCTCATGTCGAAGCGCACCAGTTCCACGCCCATCTCCCGTGCCAGGACGCGCGCCACTTCGGTCTTGCCCACGCCCGTCGGACCGACGAAGAGCAACGACGCCAGTGGTTTGTTGTCGTCGAGCAGTCCAGCCTTCGACATCTGCACCGCCTCGACCACCTGCTTCACAGCCTCGTCCTGACCGTAAATCTGCGCTGTGATGCGCTCGCGTAAGGTCTCAAGCACCGCCGTGTCATCTTCTTTCATCGCCATGGCATCCACCTTGCAAATCTTGGCCAGGATGTCGGAGATGAGTTGCCGGTCAACGGTCTGAGGTCCTTTTTCTAACGGATGAATCTCACGGTAGGCACCGGCCTCATCAATCAGGTCGATGGCCTTGTCGGGCAGGAAACGGTCATTGATATGTTTTGCGCTGGCCTCGACGGCAAAGGGGATAACCCCCTCATCGTACGTCACATGATGGAACGCCTCGTAGCCCGCTTTCAGTCCCTCGATGATTTTCACGGTTTCCTCGACCGAAGGCTCGTCGATGTCGATTTGTTGGAACCGACGCACCATCCCTTTGCTGCGCGAGAAGTATCGTTTATACTCATCGTAGGTGGTACTGCCGATGAAACGGATTTTCCCCGCTTCGAGATAGGGTTTGAGCATGTTCGAGGCATCCATCGACCCTTCGCCGGTCTGCCCAGCGCCCACCAGGCTGTGTATCTCATCGATATAGACCACGGGCGCCTCCTCCTGACTAATGCCCTCCATCACCATCTTCAGCCGTTTCTCGAAGTCGCCGCGGAACTGCGTGCCGGCCAGCAGAGTACCGAGGTCAATCTGATAGATACTGCTGCCTTTCAAGCGGTCGGGCACCTCACCAGCCTCAATGCGTGCCGCCAGTCCATAGACGAGCGCGGTCTTACCCACACCCGACTCACCCACATGCAGGGGGTTGTTCTTTTCTTTGCGGCAGAGCACCTGAATGGTACGTTCCAACTCGGCTTCCCGTCCGATGAGAGGGTTGTGCTGCGCAATGGTATCATTCAGGCGCACCACGAGTTGGCGCCAGGGCTGACTGTCATCGGTCTGCTCCTCGTCGTCGAACGAACCGAAGATGTCATCTTCTTCGCCATCACCGCCCTCGCCCTCATCATTTGAGCCAGACGACAAAGTCTGCTGTACCCCATATTCCGACACCATGGCATTGAGCAGGTCGGTGTCGTTCCCCATCATACCCCGGCGGAGGAAATAGGCGGCATTGCTGTCGTCTAAGCGCAAGATACCCGCCACGAGATGCGGCACGTCCATCGACGGAGCCGACGAAAAACGCACCGTGTCATAGGCGCAGTTGAGCACGAAGGTCAACTGTTTCGAAGTGGAGAAAGACAATTCCACATCGTCGGGCACCCGTTCCTGCTCTTCGAGAAACTGCTCGAGGGCGGCAGTCAACTCATCGCAGTCACCGCCGCACATCGCATACGCCATTTTGAATTTGTCCTGCCGACAGAGGGCCAACAACAAGTGTTCTACCATCATAAACTCATGGCGGTAACGCTCATGAATCATCACGGCTTCCTTGAAGGCCCGGTCAACAAAAACGCTATTTTTTAACTGTTCGCTCATTTACAATTACTTTAATGGAGATAAATGGAGATAGATGGAGATAGATGGAGATAGATGGAGATAAATGGAGATAGATGGAGATGGAAGGAGATAAAGGGAGATAGATGTTTGGCGGGCAGGCACAGAGACCAGCCCCCACGGATTGGCTGACGGACAGAGACCCGCCCTACGGAATGGGGGGCAACGGCCGTCGGAATGGGGTTCGGGGGCTTAACCTCCCTCTGGCAAACATTCCAGGCGGAGGGGATAGCCCTCTTCGCGTGCCATCTGTGTGGCGCGCTGCACTTTCGACACGGCCACATCATAGCTATACACGCCCACCACAGCCTGTCCCACATGGTGCACTTTCAGCATGAGGGCTTCTGCTTCTTCAGCCTTTTTGAAAAAGACGAGTTTAAGCACCTTCACCACAAATTCCATCGTGGTGAAATCATCGTTGTAGATGATGACTTTATAGCGGCGTGGTTCACGCAGGTTGGTGCGCTGCCGCTCCCTTACAGATGACTGTTCTTTTGCCATAGCGACAACAAAGGTAACACTTTCTGCTGACACACCAAAATTTTTGAAAACAAATGACCAGTTTTTTTAGAGTCTGTTCCATCTTTAACGTTCAACGTCCAATATACAACGCTCCTTCATTGAAAAAAACGAAAGATAATTTGTCCGTTTCGTTATAAATGACTACTTTTGTCGGTGTGTTATTACTAAAATTGTTACGTATGTGTAAAAAAATTACTCTTCTCGGGATGATGGTCGCACTGTTCTGCGCCATCCCCACACAAGCACAGACGCCAGCCCGAAAAGCCACGGCAGGCCGGGTCATCGCCGTGCAACGGCCTAACCAAAAAGCCGTCAAGGCGGGAGGTCTTACCAAGATGCAGGCTGCCCAAGCACAGGGAACCACCATGCAAGGCAAAGCCGACGCCAAAGGCAAAGGACAAATGAAAAAACACCGCCCTGCACAGGAATCAACCGTGCGGAAAGCAGGCACGCCTCTGGCCATGAAAGGTTTCGTGCCACGCCAGACTACAACTCAAATACAAACCAAGGAACAAGTGCGGGCACAGGCACCACGGCGAGCTGGCGAGGGCGAGGTACTGAGCGACTTCGGTGCCATCTACCACCCCGCAGAAGGCAAAGCCACGCTCTATGAGCGTAGCGGCACAAATTATTATGTGAGTTACGGCGACCTTATGACTGGCAGTCAGGCTGGCGGCGTGGAAATCGTGACGTGCGACGACGGCACCATCTATGGCCAAGAACTTCGACGGACTGAAAGGAATCTATGTGATTAACGGTCAAAAAGTGATGATTCGATAGTTCGTGTCAAAAAAATAGAAAAATTCTATCCTGCAAAAAGTATTATCTTTACAGCGAGGATTTAATATTCACTAAAAGAAAAGAAAATGAAAAAATTATTTTTAGCAACCATGATGCTGCTGGCAGGCATGACCGCCAGCGCACAACACGCTGTGGGTGGACTCACTTTGCAGCCTCAGGTAGGTATGACCATTTCAACCGCGACCAAATTCGATGACGCCAAGATGAAAGTGGGTCTTGTGGCCGGTGCCGAGTTGGAATACCAAGCCACCGACATGTTGGGCATTGCCGCTGGTTTGAACTATGCCATGCAAGGCACAGCCATTGAGGATGAGGATGACAACATGAATCTGGACTATCTCAACATCCCCATCCGCGCCAAAGTGTATGTGGCTCCGGGGTTCTCTTTCAACGCAGGTGTGCAGTTAGGAATCCTGACAAGAGCAAAATTTGGCGATATTGACTTAAAAGACTATAGCAAGAGTGTTGATTTCTCTATCCCCCTCGGTGCATCTTACGAAATCTCGAATGTGGTCATCGATGCACGCTACAATCTCGGTCTGACCAAAATCGCTGATAAAGACAAAGCCATCAAAAACGGATTCGATGATGTCAGCGATAGCAAGAACTCCGTCATCATGCTGACCGTAGGTTATCGTTTCGACCTGTAATGCTTCAAACAGCCAGACAGACTGCCATGAAGTAGTATCGATATTGAGAGGTGCCGCCTGCGACACCTCTCATAGGCAAACAGGTGCGCAAGCAGGCCAAGAACCTCAACGGACTGAAAGGAATCTATGTGATTAGCGGTCAAAAAGTGATGATTCGATAAATCGTGCTCAAAAAAAAGTAGAAAAAGTTTTTCTATTCTGCAAAAAGTATTATCTTTGCAGCGAGAACTTAATATTCACTAAAAAAAAGAAAAGAAAATGAAAAAATTATTTTTGGCTACCATGATGATGCTGGCATGCATGACCGCCAGCGCACAACACGCAGTAGGTGGACTCACTTTGCAGCCTCAAGTTGGTCTGTCTTTGGGTACAATCACCAAAACCGATGACACGGGTTTGAAAGCCGGCCTTTTGGCTGGTGCTGAGTTGGAATATCAAGTCAACAGCATGTTGGGCCTTGCCGGTGGTGTGAACTATTCCATGCAGGGTTACTCTTATGACCATGGCGACAACCTCAACCTCGACTATGTTAACATCCCCCTCCGTGCCAAGATTTATGTGGCTCCCGGATTCTCCATCAACGGTGGTATTCAGTTGGGATTCATGGCAAGTGCCAAGGTTGACGGCAAGGATGTGTCAGATGTTTACGACAAGAACTTCGACTTCTCTTTGCCCATCGGTGTTTCCTACGAGTATCAGAACATCGTGTTCGATGCCCGTTACAACTTCGGCCTCACCAGCGTCAGCGGCAACAAATTGATGGACGACCAGAAGAACTCTGTCATTCAGTTTACCGTAGGTTATCGCTTCGACCTGTAATTCTTCGAACAGCCAAGCAGGCTGATGAAGTAGTATCAATATTGAGAGGTGCCGCACTGCGACACCTCTCATATTCTTAACACACGAATTCTTAACACACGAATTACTGACCCCACCCCTACCCCTCCCCTACATGGGAGGGGAACTGGCTGACGCCCTTGGGATGGTGGCGTGTGATGACCGACCCTAAACCTTCAATTCTAAGCCCTAAACCCTCAACCCTAAACCTTTAATGACCGCCCAAGAACTCTTCAACCGCGTTAGCGACATCATTGGTATAGTGCACGACAGCGACTCGACACCAGACCTGAACCGCGTGATCCACGACACCCTGGTGCTCACCTGCCGCGAAGGGTTAAGCGACAGCCAACAAGCTTTCGGTAACCTGTTCTCGCAAGTCGAATACCTGTGCCGGCACCACCGTGTGCAAACGCCCGACCTCATCGCCATCCAGACCATGCGACGGCACACCAACCACCAGGCCCCCATCGCACACGACGACCTGATGTACGACCTGCGCGCGCTCTGCGTGTTCATCGCGGCGGTGTTCGACACCACCATCCCCGCCAACATCACGGGCCGCATCCCCGCCACCAACAAGCCCTTCACGCGGCAGCAAGAGGCCAAGGCACCCTACCTGCGCTGCATCATTACCCAATGGAACGGCACCGACCTCATGGTCAACGTGGACCGCGACGACGATGCCCCCATCGCCGTAGACTGGCAACCCGCCGTGAACGGTTACCTGAAGAGCATCTTCCACGAGGGGATGCAGCTCAACCTGCTGGACAGCGAGGTGACTGACAATGGCGGCATACGCACCTACCAACCGCGGTTGATTGTGGTGGAGCCCGACTATCTGCTCGAAATCAGTCTTATCGCCAGCTGTTTTATCAAGTGCGGTCATCACCCATTGTTGTACACCCTGAAGCGGATGGGAGATAAGCCCCTGTCGCAAGCCATCCTACTGGGTAATTATGCCGGACAGGCACTCGACGATATCATCCACAACGAGGGCGCCAAGTACGATTACCGCGACTCACTGAGGCAGTCGTTTCAAGAACAAGCACTCGAGTTCTGTGTCTGTCCCGGATTCGATGATGTGCAGTTCGCCAAAGACGCTTGGAAACAAGCCCAGAACATCGCCGAGGCGGTACAAGTGCTGTCGATGCAGTTCGATCTCAAGAAAGCCATTCTCGAGCCCTCGTTTGAGTGCGAGCGGCTCGGCGTGCGCGGACGTGTCGACTGGATGACCACCGACATGCGACTCTTGGTAGAGCAGAAATCGGGCAAGAACTGGTTCATAGAAAATCACAGGCTCGGTCCGAGAGGAGTGAAACAGTTAGAAGACCATTTCGTGCAAATGCTGCTCTATTACGGTGTCCTTCGTTATAATTTCAATACAGGGAAGCAACAGACCAGCGAATATCTGCTCTACTCCAAATTCCCAGCCAACGAGGGACTGCTCTATCTGACCTACACCGACCAGTTGTTCCGCGAGATTATCGAATTCCGCAACCAAGTGGTGGCCACGGAGTATCTCATCGCGCAACATGGTTTTGGGTGGACGCTGCCCTATTTCAAGCCCGAGACCTTCAACGTCATCAATAGTCAAGAGCCCTTCTATCATCAATATATCTACCCCGAACACCGGGCCATGACCGACACGATTCACGCGCTGTCGCCCTTGGAGCGTGACTATTTCTGCAGGATGATGACCTTCGTCTTCCGTGAGCAGATGACGGGCAAGGTGGGCAACGCCGATGGACGGTCGTTCAACAACGCCGACCTGTGGAACATGCCGGTAGAAGAGAAACGGGAGTCGGGCAATATCTTCACGGGACTGCGCATCAGCAAGAAAGAGCGGAGCGGACATCAAGGCGTCGATGCCATCACGCTCGACATCCCCCGCTACGGCGACGATTTCCTGCCCAACTTCCGCTTGGGCGACCAGGTCTATCTCTATGGATACCGCACAGACGAGACACCCGATATCAGAAAGAGCATCCTGTTGACCGGCAACATCATTCAACTGCGGTCAGACAGCGTCACCGTACTGTTGCGCGACGGGTTGCACAACGAACAGTTATTGGACGAGCGCCCGCTCTATGCCATTGAGTCCAACAAAGGTTCACAGGACAGCGGCATCAACAGTCTCTATCGGTTTGCCTGTGCCTCGCCCTCACGGCGACAACTCTTGTTGGGACAGCGCGCGCCCCGCCACGACGTCACCTTGCAACTCACCCGCAGCTACCACCCCGACTACGACGAAGTGCTGCTGCAAGCCAAACAAGCCAGCGACTACTATCTACTGGTGGGTCCTCCCGGCACCGGCAAGACATCGATGGCCCTGCGTTTCATCGTCGAAGAGGAGCTGACAGACGAGAACGCCTCTGTTCTGCTCATGGCATATACCAACAGGGCGGTGGATGAGATCTGCGGTATGCTCGTCGATGCGAACATCGACTTTATCCGCCTCGGCAGACGCTACAGTTGCGACCGCCGCTACCAGCCCTACCTCATGGAGGAAATCGCCACACAAACACCGACGCGCGCGGATGTGAGACGGCGGTTGGAGACATGCCGCGTCGTCGTTTCCACCACCTCGATGATGTGCAGCCGCCAATTCCTCTTCTCACTGAAATCGTTCACACTGGCCGTCATCGACGAAGCCAGTCAGATACTCGAGCCCAACATCATCGGACTGCTCTCAGCCAAGCGCGACACGCGTCAGGCTTTCCTGGCCGAACAGGCCGCTGACTGTATCCACCGTTTTATCTTGATTGGCGACTACAAGCAGTTGCCGGCTGTGGTGCAACAAAACGAGCGGTGGGCAAAGGTGACGGAGCCCTCTTTGCACGGCATCTGCCTCGACGATTGCCGGCAGTCGCTCTTCGAACGTCTCATCCGCATCGAGCGGCGCGAGGGCCGCGGACAGTTCGTCGGCATCCTGCGCAAACAAGGACGTATGCACCCCGACGTGGCCGCCTTCCCCAACCAGATGTTCTACGAGCAAGAGCGATTGGAACCCGTTCCCCTGCCCCACCAGACGGAGATGGAACTACCCTATCACCTGCCGTCGGAGGATGAGCTCGACGACCTGCTCAAACGCCGCCGCATGGTGTTCATCCCCTCCAAACCCTGTCAGGACGGGAAACTGTCGGGCAAATCCAATATCCACGAGGCACAAATCGTCGCCGACGTTCTCCGCCGCATCTATCGCTTTTATGGCGATGCTTTCGATACGGCAAAGACCGTCGGTGTGATTGTGCCCTATCGCAATCAGATTGCGATGATCAGGCGTGAGATAGAAAAACTGGAGATAGCCCCCCTGCTCGACATCTCCATCGACACGGTGGAACGCTACCAAGGCAGTCAGCGCGATGTCATCATCTACTCCTTCACCGTTCAGAACATCTACCAACTGGCGTTCCTCACGGCCAACAGTCTGTTGGAGGACGGCAAGGTGATAGACCGCAAGCTGAATGTGGCACTGACCCGCGCCCGTAAACAAATGATTATGACCGGGCATATCGACACTTTGCGACACGACCCGGTCATTGCACAATTGATTCAGTTTGTGAACCAGCGAGGAGGGATGGCAGACTGCTAACGGAACAACACGCCAGAGGCGAGGATAGCGATGACAGAGAAGCCTATAATCACAAGATAGATAATGGTCAGCACACCCATGAAGATGCACACATACTTCCACTTGCGCAAGCCCTCTTCTAAATCATTAGGACTGCCCGACTGTGCAGCCAACTTCATCTTCGAACCAGCCGACAACCCCCAGAAACTGGGCAGATAGAAGATGGCCAGAATGACGAGATAGACGATGAAAACAGCAGTCATGGTATTTCTGGCCGCCCCATAATAATAGGAACTACCTAATAATTGATTGGTCGCGGTCATGCTGTAGATGATGAAGGCGATGCCCAATGTGATAAAGATAATAGAGACGATAGAGATGAACTTGGTCCATCCACCAATAGATCTGAGATGCATTCGTGCATAGTCGTTCACCACCAAAGAACCGTTTTGACCGCCCTGTCCGGTAAAATCGGCATAGCCTTGCTGCTGATACTGCTGATAAGTCTGATAGCCCTGTTGGCCATTAGGTTGCCCGTTAGGCTGTCCGTAAGGTTGTCCGTAAGGCTGTCCATAAGGTTGATTTGCCGTTTGCGTCTGGCCATTTTGATAGTCAGGCGTGGGAGGCATTCCCGGATAGTTCTGATCCATAATGATGTTGTTTATTGATTAAAAGATATGATTGAATATATTCGGATTGTCCGGGTTGTAGAGAGATTCTGCGCCATCTTTCACCGTCCGAACGCCGTTTCTCCTTCTTTCAGGAATTGCAGGAAATCAGGCACATCCTCTTTATAACTGAACGACCGTGCGAGCGGACGTCCCTCGCCATCGACCAGCACATAGAGCGGCTGGGTGAGATAGCCGAATTTCGTCTCCTCTAAGAAGCTCCATTTGTCGCCCACCGTTCGGAGCACTTTCTTGCTGCCGTCGGGCCGGGTGGCCTCCACCTTTTCGGGCAACGGGGTCTTGTCATCGACGAAAAGTGAGATGAGCACGAAGTCGCGCGTCAGGCGGTCGGCCACCGACGGGTCGGTCCACACCGCCGCCTCCATCTTACGGCAGTTGACACAGCCGAAGCCCGTGAAATCGAGCAGCACGGGTTTGCCATGACTGGCGGCATAGGCCATGCCCTCGTCATAGTCAGTGAACTGCGCACGCACCTCTTTCTCGTTGAGGTTGAAGTCTTGTGTGCTCATAGGCGGAGCGAAGGCGCTCACCGCCTTGCAGGGTGCGCCCCACAATCCCGGCACCATATAGATGGCGAAGGCGAAAGAGCAGAGTCCGAGCATGATGCAGAGCACAGGCATCGGTTTGCGCGGCTCACCATCGACCATGTCGCTCTGAAACTTCAACAGACCGACGAGATAGAGCCCCAAGAGGAAGAAGATGGCAATCCAAAGGGAGAGGAACACCTCGCGGTCGAGCAGATGCCACCCGTAGGCCAGGTCGGCCACGGAGAAGAACTTCAGCGCAAATGCCAGTTCGATAAAGCCGAGCGTCACCTTGATGGTATTCATCCACGAGCCCGACTTCGGCGCCTGCTTGAGCCATGCGGGGAAGAGGGCGAAGAGCGTGAACGGGAGAGCGAGTGCGAGTGCGAACCCCAGCATGCCAGCAGCCGGTTCCAGCCAGTTGCCCGACGTGGTGCCCTCCACCAGGAGGAGTCCGACGATGGGTGCCGTACACGAGAACGACACCAAAGCCAGTGTGAACGCCATGAGGAAGATGGAGAGCAGTCCCGTGGTGTTCGACGCTTTGCTGTCCACCTTGTTGGCCCATGACGAGGGCAGTCGCAGTTCGAACCACCCGAAAAACGAGAGGGCGAACACCACCAAGAGGAGGAAAAAGAAGATGTTGAACACGGCGTTCGTGGCCAGGTCGTTCAGTTTCTGCGCCCCGAAGATGGCCGTGATGATCACCCCGAGCGCGAGGTAGATGACCACGATAGAGACGCCATAGATGAGCGCGTCGCGAATGCCCTTGCGTTTGTCCTTCGACCGTTTGAGGAAGAAACTCACCGTCATCGGGATGATGGGCCACACACAAGGTGTGAAGAGCGCCAGCAGTCCGCCGATGAATCCCATGAGAAAGATATAGAGCCAGGAGTGGTCTGTGATACGGTCGCCATTGAGGGCGCTGAGTGCTTCCACCTGTGGCTGCCACCATCGGTCGTGCTGTGAGAGCAGGGTCGAATCTGTTTGCATTGAAACGGCAGTGAGGGAGTCGTCCGTCAGAGCCGCGCTTGAGGTCATCGCGGTATCCGCAGCGATGTCAGTCACTTGTTTATCTTGGGTGTCAACCGTCGTGGCGTTTACTGAGGGTTCATCGGCTTTCTTCTCTTCCGTTTTCTGCGCAGCCGGTGCTACGGGTGCCGTTTTATCCGGCCCTTTACCCGAGAAATCGGCCTCTACGCTGGTTGGCGGCATGCACATCTGATCGTTGCACGCCCCATACTCCAAATAGCCTTTGATCTGATAATCGCCGCCCGTCAACTGATATTTCTGGACAAACGTCACCTGACGTTCGAAATAGCGCACAGGCATATCAAAGACCTTGTCGTCGATAGCAATCTCCTTGCCTTGCGGCAGCAGTGCCCCGGCTGGTTTCGCCCCCTGTGAGCCCTCGTCGTGATAGGAGGCGGAAACGGGGCCTCCATCGCCCAGATTGGTGGAATAGACGTGCCATCCCGGATTGATGCTACCCGTGAACACCACCTCCACCTCAGTGGGTGAAGTCTGCCGTTGTTGCACGGTGAAGCGGACGGGGTCGCCCCCCAGTGCTCCGGGCATCCGCTGCGCGATGGCAGGCAATACTGCCAGTAGCACCATCAGCGCGCTCAATAGTATTTTTCTTTTCATCCTTTTTTGTTCGGGAGTTTGGAAATTCGTTCGGGAGTTTGGGAGTTGAGGAGTTTGGACAATAGTTGGGAAGATTTGGAGTGAAGGAGTGAAGGAGTGGAGGAGTGAAGGAGTGAAGACAATACTCCATTTGCAGAGTATTCTCCTGCCCCCTGCCCCTTACCCCAAGAAATCCCCCTGCCCCAAAACATATCTCTTACCTCTTACCCCTTACCTCTTACTTCATTATAGCCCTTACCCCTTATTGGTCATGATTTCCAGCACATAGCGGTCGGTCTCGTCCATACCCTTGCTGCCGATGGCCACCAGATTGCGGATGCTTTGGTCCACATCCTCATCGATGATGCCCTCCACCGAGGTCACATGACGGTGCTGTATGGCCAGCATGGCACTCATCACCGCCGTTCCCACACCCGTGGTCAGTTTCAATGCGCACGAGGGTTTCGCTCCGTCGCATATCATACCCGTCAGATTGGCAATCATGTTCTTGACCGACCAGGCCATCTGCTCGTACGAGCCGCCCATCAAATAGGTGATGCCGCAACTGCTGCCCGTGCTGGCCACCACACATCCGCACAGGGCGGAGAGTGCTCCGAGATTCTGTTTGATATAGATGGCCGTCAGGTTGCTGATGATGAGCGCCCGTATCAGTTCCTCCTCGGTGTTGTGGTTCTCCTCGGCAAACACCACCACGGGCATAGTGGCGCAGATGCCTTGGTTGCCGCTGCCGCTGTTGCTCATCACAGGAATCATGGCTCCGGCCATACGTGCGTCGCAGGCGCAACTGGTTCGTGAGAGGATTTTCGAGAAAATGCTCTCGCCCATGATGCCCTTGCCGAGCGGACTGCACATCGTCTTACCGAGCGAGTGACCATAGTTCTCGCGCAGTCCGTCGTCGGAGGCTTTCTCATTGAGCCGCTTCGCCTCTAAGATAAACCGCAGGTCATCGACCTCGGTCTCAACCGCGAAATCATATACTTTTCGCAAGGTGAGCGACACCTCCTCGTCCGCGTTCGCCGCCTCTGAGGTCACTTCCCGGCAGTAGAGCACCTCGCCGTCGCGCGCCACGCGAACGAACTGGGTGTGATGCCCCTTGATGACAGCCTCCGCCTCATGCCCCTGCGCCATACAACGGCACCGTATATAGAGCTTGTCGGGGTCCTCTTCCTCCAAACTGATGTGGATGCGGCCTTCGCTGATATACTGCCGTCCGCGCTGCACCGCCTCGCGATTGCTGTCGCGGAGCACCTCAAGCTGATATTCCGAGCGTCCGACGAGCGTCCCCAACGCCACCGCGATAGGCAGTCCTATCATCCCGGTGCCGGGGATGCCCACCCCCATGGCATTTTTTAAGATGTTGGCACTCAGACTCAGTTCGATACGTTCGGGCAGACAGCCCAAGGCCTCGCGCGTGCGAGCCACACACAATGCCACCGCGATGGGTTCAGTACACCCGATGGCGGGAACTACCTGCTGATGAATCAGCGCGATAATCGCCTCTTTCTCAGTTTGTGAAATCATAGTATAACCTTTATTTTACCCTCCTTAAGGTGGTGCAAATTTATGGAAAAATATTTAAAAAACACCATTTATATTTTTTTTTCACAAAAAAATTGGCACAACAAGAAAAAAGTTTTACCTTTGCACGCAAAGAATCAAACTATCAAACTTTAGCGCATCAGGATTCCGACACCAAGGGATTGTCGGAATTCTTAGTTTTTTTGCGCCGTCAACAAGCAATTATCAATTATTAAATAAAGAAATATATTATGGCATATATGTCACAAGAAGGCTACGACAAGCTGGTAGCCGAACTGGTTCGTTTGGAATCAGTAGAACGCCCCAAGGCCTCTGCAGCCATCGCTGAAGCGCGCGACAAGGGCGATTTGAGTGAGAATTCTGAGTATGATGCCGCCAAAGAGGCACAGGCTCATTTGGAGGATAAAATCAACCGGTTGAAGATGACCATCGCCGACGCGAAGATTGTCGATACCTCGCGGTTGAGCACCGATGCCGTGCAAATCCTCTCAACGGTGGAGATGACCAATCTGACCACGAAGGCGAAGATGAAATACACCATCGTGAGCGAGAACGAGGCCAACCTGCGCGAGGGCAAGTTATCCATCAAGACTCCTATCGCCCAGGGGCTGCTCAACAAGAAAGAAGGCGACGAAGTGGAGATTACCATCCCCCGCGGCACCATCAAACTGCGCATCGACAAAATCAGTTTCGACTGATAAGGGTGCGTTAGTGACCATTCAACATTCAACAATTCTTCATCGACGCAGGCGACAATTCAACATTCAACAATTCTTCATCGCCGCAGGCGACAATTCAACACTCAACACTCAACATTCAAAAATGGATATTTTCTCAAAGATAGCTGCCGGAGAGATTCCCTCCTACAAATGTGCAGAGAGCGATCAATTTTATGCCTTCCTCGACATCAACCCCCTGGTGAAGGGCCACACACTGGTGATTCCCCGTCGCGAAGTGGACTATGTCTTTGACATGGACGACGACGAGATTGCCGAGTATCAAGTGTTTGCGAAGAAAGTAGCCATCGCCATCAAACGCGCTTTCCCCTGTGTGAAAGTCGGCATGGCGGTGTTAGGTCTGGAAGTGCCTCATGCGCATATCCACCTCATCCCGATGCAGAGCGAGAAAGACATGCTCTTCTCCAACCCCAAACTGAAGCTCAGCGAAGAAGAGTTCCGCGACATTGCCGGAAAAATCTACGCCGAGTTCCTCAAGATCTGATGCCGGACCCGGCCGATGGGGATTTGACCGACAACGGATTGCGAATATCACGGATTTATCATGTAGTCAATAACCCTTACGCGCCGTAGGGGCAGGTTTTGGTGCCCGCCCCTACGGTTGCCGTGTATGGCTGAGAGGAGTTGAAAATTGAAAAAATTTTCAACAAATGAAAAAGTGTTGAAAAAAAATACTAAATACTTGTTTCACTCGTTTATTTGTTGTAACTTCGCATACGAAATCTATTAACCGAAATATCTGTTAAAATGAACAGCCAACAATATTTCTGCGTCATCCTCGCGGGTGGCAAGGGCAAAAGACTGTGGCCATGCAGCAGAGAGACACAGCCCAAACAGTTTATTGATTTCTTCGGCACCGGTCGCACGCAACTGCAAATGACCTATGACCGAATCATTAAAATACTTCCCAAGGAGAATTTCTTCGTCTGTACCAACCATGAGTATGAACCCATTGTGCGCGAGCAACTGCCGGAGGTGCCGGAGCAACAGATTCTGGCCGAACCCGTGAACCGCAACACGGCTCCGAGCGTGGCATGGGCCTGTTTCCGCATCAAGCACATCTGTCCCGACGCCCGCATCATCGTCACGCCGTCAGACCAAGCAGTGATGGACGTGGAGGCATACGTGAGAGACATCAACAAAGCCATGCAATTCATCGGCGACCATGACAACCTGCTCACGTTGGGCGTAACCCCCTCACGCACGGAACCCGGCTATGGCTACATCCAGATAGGCGAGCCGGCCAACGGTGGCGACCTCTTCCGCATCAAGTCGTTTACGGAGAAGCCCGAACGCGAGTTTGCACGCATCTTCATAGAGAGTGGCGAGTTTTTGTGGAACACCGGTATCTTCATGGCCAACGTGAAGACCATGGTGGCTTGTTTCGAGAAAATCTTCCCCGTCGTGTTCCGGCAGATTGAAGACGCCAACCTGTCAATCGAGGAAGAGCATGACTACGTGCATGAACATTTCCCCGTCTATCCCAACATGTCGATGGACAAAGGCATTCTGGAGCAGTCGGACAACGTGTATGTGATGCGCTGCAACTTCGGATGGGCCGACATGGGCACCTGGCATTCTGTGTACGAGGCACTGAGCAAGGGCAACGGCGACAATGTGGTGCTCGACTCCGAGGTGATGATGGAGGAGTGCCGCAACAATGTCATCAAACTGCCCAAGGGGAAGGTGGGTGTGCTCTACGGACTCGATGGGTTTATCGTGGCCGAGCACGACAATGTGCTGATGATTTGCAAGAAAGAAGACTCATCCGCCCTTGTGCGTAAATTCGTCAACGAGGTGCAGATGAAGTACGGCGACGAGTATATTTAGCCTGCCCCACCCTATTACGGCCTTGATGGGGAAGGAAGAGGCGAAGCCTCGGTGCGGGGGCGGCCTTTCCGTTCACAAAAAAAATCTCAAAAAATTTGTCAGTTCGGAAATAAGTTGTACCTTTGCACCGCATTTAAGCCCAGATGGCGGAATCGGTAGACGCGCTGGTCTCAAACACCAGTGGGGCAACCCGTGCCGGTTCGACCCCGGCTCTGGGTACATCACAAAACGCTAATTATCTAATTGTCAGATAGTTGGCGTTTTTGTTTGTGGGTTTTGGGGGTCAGCGGATAAACCGGGTCAGCGGATAAACCTGGTTGGCAGGGCTTGCACGCTCAAGAATAATTTGCTACCTTTGTGGCCATTCCCCGAATGCTTGTATGGAGCATTACTCAATTATTTCCCAGAAACCACCCTTGTCGGGACCGACACGACGGAGATACTTACCACGCATGGCTTCGATATTACGGTAAATTGAAGTTTCGCTAATTCCAACATTATTTGCCAAGTCAGCTCTCGATATATACGGATCTTCTATCATCAGTTCAAGT